>JAHFCG010000072.1 GCA_023249615.1 candidate division FCPU426 bacterium
CAAGGATTCGTTTTTCATGCTTGATGGCCCGGGAGATTTCGGCCTCAAGTCTTGTTTTTGAATTAATGAGGTCGCGGAAATGGACCTCCAGGGTGAAAAATTTCTCAAGGGCCTCCGAGGCTGTTTTGAAAGGGGCGATTTCCTTGTCGGAGGGGGCCAGAAGGGGAAAAATTTTCAGGGAAGGAGGCGGCCCTGGGAAAAGAGTGAATTTTTTCCACCCCTGTTCCACGATTTCCCTTTTCACTAATAACCATTGGTCAAAAGCCTTGTCCCTGAAGTTTTCCAGGTAAGCGGCTAGTTCCGTGTCGGTGCCCCGGAAGTCGTTCTTGAGCCAGGAACCTACGGTAGGTTTGCCGGCCTTTTCCCAAAGCCCTTCGAGTTGTTTCTTTTCCAATTGCCAGAAGTTCGGTTTGTCCAAAGGTTGGGGAGGTCCTTTGTAAATAGCATCCGGCAGGACGGGCCTTTCGGTGTCGCCTTTGTAACGCATCGCGCTCAAAATCAGGTTGTCCGGTCCGACAAGGATGACGTTGGGATATTTCGGGATGCCCTCGAAGACAAGCCGAAAAAAACCTTCGGCAGTCCTCAGAACAAAATGAATCATCCTTTCCCCTGGTTCCGATTCCACCCCTGTGAGCTGGGCGTATTCCAGGTGCTTCCTCAGGGAACGGCAGAAATTGGGTGGTTTGGGCAGGGCTTCCTTCTTTTCAGAAGAGAGGAAGATGAGTGGTTTTAAAGGAAGCAGGGCAAGTGTGACGTAACGGGTGGCCCTATCGGGATGATAAAAGGCCAGCTCCAGGGTTTCGTTGGAGGACTGGGAGATGTGGGACAGGCGGGAGGAAAGGAGGGTTTCCCGCAGTTCCCGGGAAAGGATTTGGATGAGTGTGGGGGTCAAGGTTACCTCAGTAAAATTAAAGGCATTTTACCACCAAGTTCACCAAGGGCACCAAGAAAGGCGAAAGATAGAATTCGTTCAGAAATCATTTTGGATTTTTGTTTACTTGGTGAACTTGGTGCCCTTGGTGGTTCAAATGTCGGTTGTTGTTGGGTTTGACACTGCCTACAGCTAGGCTTAAACTTTAATCAGACGCTTGCACCAATACCTACCTGGAGTTGGTCATGAGTGAACGTCCCTGGCTTTCATCTTATGACGAGGGGGTCCCCAAAACCCTCGAGTATCCCGAATATACCCTGTCCGAATTACTCAATCAAATGACGTCCCGTTACGCGGAAAATCCTGCGGTTCATTTTTTCGGCAATACCCTGACCTACCGCCAATGGAACGACAAGGTCAACCAGTTCGCCAATCTCCTGATTGCCGAGGGAATCAAACCGGGCGACAGAGTGGCTCTTTATCTTCCCAATTGCCCGCCGTGCGTCATCGCCTTCTTTGGGGTCCTTCGGGCAGGAGCCATTTTGACCCAGTTGAATCCCCTTTATTCCGCCAGTGAAACGGCCCATCAATTAAAAGACTCCGGGGCCAAGCATGTCATTGCCTTGGACCGCTTCGCTCCCATTTTAAAGGAGGTAGCAACCGATTGCGGATTAAAGAAGGTTTGGTTGACCCGCATCAACGATTACTTTCCCATTCCTCTCAAGTGGCTTTATTTCCTGAAGGCCAAGAAGGAAAAAACCTGGGCGGATTGGCCCTCCGATCCGCTTTTCCTCAGTTTCGTGAAGGAACTGGAAAAGTTTCCCACAACCCCCGTACAAGTTCCCCTCAAGATGGATGAGACGGCCCTCCTCCAATATACAGGCGGTACGACAGGCGTCGCCAAGGGTGTCATCCTGACCCACCGAAACCTGATGGCCAACGCGTTCCAATGCAAGCTCTGGTTTCCGGGACTCCCTGAGGGTAAGGAAGCCTTTATGCTGGCCATTCCCATTTTCCATTGTTACGGCATGACGGCGGGCATGACCTTCGCCTTGGCGGTGGGCGCCTCCATGGTATTGGTTCCCAAGTTTGAGGTGGTTCAGGTGTTAAAGGGGGTGGACAAATACAAGGTGGCCATTTTCCCGGGGGTTCAGGCCATTTATGTTGCCATCAACAATTTCAAGGACGTCGGGAAGTACAACGTGCGAAGCATCAAGGCCTGCCTTTCAGGGGCCGGACCCCTTCATCAGGAAGTTCAGAAAAAGTTCGAGGAACTCACGGGCGGGAAACTGGTGGAGGGATACGGCCTGACCGAGGCTTCCCCGGTTACCCATTGCAACCCGGTTTACGGCAAACGCAAAATGGGAAAAATCGGCCTGCCCTTCCCAGGGACGGATTCAAAAATCGTGGACGTGGAAACGGGGAAGAAGGATATGAAGGTTGGCGAGATTGGTGAAATTGTGCTTCAAGGCCCCCAGGTGATGAAGGGTTATTGGAACAGGCCGGATGAGACGGCGATTGTCCTGAAAGACGGCTGGCTTTATACCGGCGACATCGGATATATGGATGAGGACGGCTTTTTCGCCATTGTGGACCGAAAGAAGGATATGGTGAAGGTGGGCGGGGAGAATGTGTATCCCCGGGATGTCGAGGAAGTCCTGTTCCAGAATGAAAAGGTGCTGGATTGCGTGGCGGCGGGTGTGCCGGATGAGAAGATGGTGGATAAGATCAAGGCTTATATCGTGTTGAAACCCGGCTATTCAGCGACGCCGGAGGAGATTATCGAGTTCTGCAAAGGCAAGATGGCAAAATATAAGGTGCCGAGGGAAGTCGAGTTCAGGGAGTCCCTGCCCAAGAATATGGTGGGGAAGATGTTGAGAAGGTTGTTGGTGGAAGAGGAAAAGGCAAAGATAAAAAAATCTTGAACCACAGAGTGAACAGAGTTACACAGAGTAAAACCAGGAGCCAAGATTGTAGGGGCAAGGCATGCCTTGCCCAAAAAAACCGAACGAAAAAGACATTTGCCACAGATGCATGGGATTCATGGGATGGGAAAAGGCGAAGATAAAGAAATGATTCGCCGCAGAGAAAGGCAGATTAGATTGATGAAGAGGATAATCCTGGTTTTTTTCTGCTTCTTACTGGGTTTTTCATCAGCTGTGGCTGAAAAAATGAAGAGGGTTCCGATTGAAAGCGGGATAAATCCCCCGGCGAAAATTTCCCCCTTCTGTTTTTGGCGGATGGAGTATTCGGGTGGGAAAGAAGGTAAATATAAACCTTTTTTGATGAATGATAAAAATGGGAAATTCAAAAAACTATCTGGTTTTAAAGGGAAACCGCGAGTTGATTTGAAAAGTGGTATCTATTGTAGCTATGGTTCACCTGGTGATCTTCGTGGGAACGATTTAAATAAAAGCAAGGAAGTTGTTTCTCCGGACGGAGACCAGTCAATCAGGTTTTATTGGAATATGACTTTCGCGGACGACGAGAATAATGTTTGGCTGATATTGAAAAACACCAAAACCAAAAGAGAGGAGAAAGTTTTTTATCCCGGAAGCTGCATGGGTTTGGTTTCTCCGTTGTTTTGGAACGGCCCCAAAAACCTTTTTTACTTTATGGTTGGGGGCGGGGTGACGACCGATAGCTCCTCGGGGCTTTTCCAATTCGACGTTAGTGATAAATCTTTTCTCTATGTAGGAACAACCAACGGAAGAGCCTTTTTGAGCCCCGATAACAAGTGGGTTGTTTGGGAAACGGGTAGAATGATGAGCGAGTGTGGAGTCGGCTACAAAATGTATTGCACTCATTTGGTTTTGTATGACGTTGATAAGGGTAAAAATTATCAACTAACTGATGGTAAATCAGTGAACTTGTTTGATCATTGGAAAGAGTGATTTTTAAAAGACTTTCCCTCGCCCCTTGAGGGAGAGGGTAGGGTGAGGGGTGCTAAAAGATTTTAGGTTTTAAAGTTGTCGTTGCGAGGAGCCCTGAATTTTAGGGCGAGGAAGCAATCAGAACCGAACCAAAAACTGCAGTTTGTGGAATGCTGTGGATTGCCGCGTCGGCCCGGAAACTGGGCCTCCTCGCAATGACGGCATAAGTTGAAAATCTTAGCTTCTTGGTGAAAATGCCTAAGGGGGGTGTCTTATGAAAGAAATAGTCATTGTGGACGGGGCGAGGACGCCCATTGGCAACATGGGCGGGGCCTTGAAAGATGTAACGGCGCAGGATTTGGCCGCCACCGTTATTAAAGAACTGGTGAAGCGGAACAACCTAAAACCCGCTGATGTAGAAGAAGTTATTCTTGGTTGTGTGGGCCAGTTTTCCGACGCGCCCAACGTGGCCAGGGTGGCCTCCCTCATGGCGGGTCTCTCCAAAGACGTTCTAGGTTATACGGTTCAGCGTAACTGTTCCTCGGGCATGCAGGCTTTAGTGAACGCCTACCAGAATATCCAATGCGGGGACGCGGATATCCACTTGGCTGGTGGGACCGAATCCATGAGCCAGGCACCCTATGTAAGCCGAGACTTGCGTTTCGGCAAACGCATGAGGGATTCCAGGATGGTGGACAGTTTAATGGAGGGTTTGACCGATCCCTTTTGTCACCTGGTCATGGGCCAAACGGCAGAAGTGTTGGCGGATGAATTCAAGATTTCCCGCAAGGAACAGGATGAGTACGCGGTTCAAAGCCACAAAAAGGCCTTCCGCGCCCAGAGGGAAAACAAGTTCAAGGACGAGATTGTGCCGGTCATGGTTCCCAAGAAGGTCATGGGCAAGCCCGTGACGCCGGAACCCTTCTCACAGGACGAGGGAATCAACGCGGCCCTGAACGAGCAGACCCTTTCAGCCTATCCGACGATCTTTAAGGAAAACGGGTCTGTGACGCCTGGCAACGCTTGTGGCATCAATGACGGGGCCTGTGTGATGCTGGTCATGTCCAAAGAGAAGGCGGATTCGTTAGGCTATAAACCCATCGGTTACATCCGTTCCTACGCTTTCGCGGGGGTCGAACCGGAACGCATGGGGATTGGACCGGCTTTCGCCATCCCCAAGGCTTTGAAGAAAGCCGGGTTGGAACTTTCCAATATGCAACTAATCGAGATTAATGAGGCTTTCGCGGCGCAGATTTTGGCTGACGACCGGGTTTTGAAAATGAACCGGGATATCCTGAATGTGAACGGCGGGGCGATTGCCCTCGGTCACCCGGTTGGAATGACCGGAGCCCGGTTGGTTTTGACGGCCTTGAAGGAAATGGCGCGCA
This sequence comes from candidate division FCPU426 bacterium, assembly GCA_023249615.1. Taxonomy (GTDB): domain Bacteria; phylum Oederibacteriota; class Muellerivitia; order Muellerivitales; family Muellerivitaceae; genus PALSA-1180. Next base: position 5,133 of record JAHFCG010000072.1, read on the forward strand.
AGAACCTGTCGTTAGGGGTTATTTCCATGTGTATCGGCGGCGGTATTGGGGGAGCGATGGTGATCGAAAGGAAATGAAAAAGAAAAAAAGTGGAACAGCCTTTTTGGCTTGGGTTGGTATTTGGATTTTTATTTTTGGTAGTCTTTCTCATTTGACAGGGGATATTAGCGGATTTAAACCGTTTCGGGACTGGGGTCTTGGGATTATCTTGGCTGGATGCGTGTTAGTTATCATTTCGGTTTTGACAGAAGCTGTTATTAAAAAGATTCGATTCTAAGATGTCATTGCGAGGAGGCCTTGCTTTTAGGCCGACGTGGCAATCCAAATCGAACCACCAAATAGTTTTTTGTGGAATGTTTGGATTGCCTCCTCGGCTCTTCGAGTCTCCTCGCAATGACGGCTAACTTCTTAAGGAGAAAATTATGTTCATCTACAAGGCTGGTGTAATAGGGGCGGGGGCGATGGGTTCAGGAATCGCCCAAGTCATTTCCTTCTCGGGTCTTCCGGTTGTTCTGAAAGACACCGATATGGACAGGGTCAACAAGGGGATCGACATGATCCGCAAGGTTTATCAGGGCCGGGTGGACAAGGGAAAGATGTCAGCCTCCGAGATGGACCAGAAGATGAAGCTGGTCATCGGCTCGACCTCCTACGACGACTTCAAAGACTGCGACCTCGTGATCGAGGCCGTGTTTGAAAGCATGAAGGTCAAGCACCAGGTATTCCAGGAACTTGAAAAGGTTCTGCCGGAAACAGCCATCATGGCTAGTAACACTTCCGCCCTTTCCATCACTCAAATCGCCTCTGCGGTGAAGCGCCCGGAAAAAGTCATCGGGATTCACTTCTTTAATCCAGCTCCTGTCATGAAACTCGTGGAGGTTATTCCGGGCCTCCAGACAGGTTCCGATACCGTTGACGACGCCGTGGCTTTCGCGGAATCCCTGAGAAAGATGCCGGTTCGGGTCAAGGAATGTGCCGGATTCCTGGTCAACCGTCTTCTCCTCCCTTATCTAAATGAAGCCTCATTCGCCATGCAGGAAAGTTCCGCTCCCATGGAAGAGATGGATAAGGCTATGCGCTCCTTCGGGATGCCCATGGGACCTTTCGCCCTTCTGGACATGTTGGGCCTGGATGTTTGCGCCGAAGTTTCGGCCATTCTTTATGATTCCTTCGGGCCCCGCATGAAGGCGGCTGAAATTCTGGGGGATTTGCACAAGGCCAACCGATTGGGAACCAAAAACGGGATAGGTTTCTATGTATATGATGAGACGAAGAAAACCGACATAAAGCCCATCGTGGACGCCATCCAGGCCAAGACCGGCGTGAAGGGAACAGCTTTCTCTCCCGAACGCCTGGTATTCCAGATGATTAACGAAGCGGCTTATTGTTTGGAGGAAACCGTGGCTTCGCCCTCGGATATCGATTTAGCCATGCTGGCGGGCACCGGTTTCCCGCAGGATAAGGGCGGGCCTCTCCACCTGGCGGATGGAATCGGGATCGATGTGGTCTTGGCTAAACTACAGGAGTTCTCGAAAATGTTGGGCCCGCGCTTCTGGCCCGCGCCGATCTTGAAGCGCATGGTCGCGGCGAACTACCTGGGGCAAAAGACTAAAAAAGGATTTTTTAACTACTGACGGCTTTCACCGCAGAGACGCAGAGGTCGCAGAGAAAAGAAATGATTTTTTTGTAAAAAAAATGAGCGAAGATTTTGTTGTTGATTAAATCGAGGGATGTTTGTCTTTCTCTGCGAACTCCGCGTCTCTGCGGTAAAAACATTTTTCTGGAGGGTTTTATGGGGTTCTTAAACGTGGCGATCGACTCGAAAGTGGCGACGGTGACCATCAACAATCCGCCGGTGAACGTTTTGACCGGAGAAGTCCTCAAGGAACTGGAAGCCACTATGGACCAGTTAAAAGGCAACAAGGACGTCAAGGTTATCGTACTGACCGGCACTGGCCCTGTGTTTATCGCAGGAGCCGACATCAAGGCCATGACGCAGATCAATTCCCCCGCTGATGGCAAAAAGGCCGCTGGCGAAGGTCAGAGAATATTCCTCAAAATCGAGCGAATGGAAAAGCCGGTCATCGCGGCCATTAACGGCGTTTGTCTCGGGGGCGGGATGGAACTGGCCATGGCCTGTCATATCCGCATGTGCTCCGACCGGGCCAAGTTGGCTCAGCCTGAAATTTCCTTGGGGATCATCCCCGGTTTCGGCGGGACTCAACGCATGAGCCGATACGTTGGAAGGGGGAAGGCTACCGAGTGGATTTTGACAGGGGACAATATCGCCCCGAACGACGCCAAAGCGGCGGGGTTGGTAAACCACGTTATCCCTGAGGGCGAACTTTTGAAACAGGTCCAAGGCCTCGCGAAAAAAATCGCCATGAAGCCAGCCTCCGCCATCGCCCAGGCCCTTAAGGCCATCAACAATGGATTGGAACAGCCGACGATTGAAGCGGCCATGGGTGTTGAGATGGAAGCTTTTGGCAAGGTGTGCGAGTCGCCGGATATGAAGGAAGGCATCAAGGCTTTTATCGAGAAGCGTCAGCCGCAATTTACGGATCAATGAAGACATTTCACCGCAGAGGTCGCAGAGAAAGAATATTTTAATGGAACCGAAAGAGGATTGGTGTTGAAACAATAGAATTTTTGTTGTTCTCTGCGAGCTCCGCGACTCTGCGGTAAAAGGGGTAGTGTGTGGCTAAGGAACCAAAAAAACAAAAACCTGAATTCCTAACCCTGACCGAGTTCCAAAAGGTCGCGGTGGAAAGCAAGTACAAAGTCGGCCTCGCCCTGTGCGGCGGGGTGGCTTATGGGGTTGCCCAGATCGGAGTCCTCAAAGCCCTGGAAGAAGCCGGGGTCAAGATCGACTGCCTGGCCGGAACCAGCGCCGGGTCCATCATCGCGGCGGCCTACGCGTCGGGACTTCCGGTTTCCCGAATTGAGGAAATCGGCGTGCAAACTTCCTGGGGTGAGTTGTTTTCCTTCCGCCCCTCCCGCAAGGGTCTTGTTTCCTCCGGCCCCATCGAACATTACATCCAGAAATACCTGAAGGTGGCCACCTTTGAGCAATTGAAAAAACCGCTCGCTGTGGTCGCCACGGATATCTGTTCGGGTGAGGAAGTAATCTTTACCCATGGGTCGCTGGACAAGGCTGTCCGGGCTTCCTGCTCCATCCCCGGCATCTACAGCCCCGTTGAGATGGAGGGCAAGCAATTGGTGGACGGGGGGATGGCGGAAAACGTTCCGGTTAAGGCGTTAAAAAGCCTCGGGGCGGATGTGATCATCGCGGTGGACCTTTTCGGGCACCACCAAATTTTTCCTCCCGCCTCCAACGTGTTCCAGATCATGATGCGGGTCTGGTATTTCTTCGTGAGGGAGGAATCCGCCTGGAGGGAGCACGCCGACGTCATTCTGGAGCCGGACTTGCGCCTCTTCGATCTTTTCGATTTCAGCGAGGGGGAAGCCATCATCGCGGCGGGGGAAAAGGAAGCCAAAAGGCAGATGCACAAGATCAAGCAGGTCATTCAAAGAAGGGTTTTCTTCCGTCCTGAGATATATCGTTAAGGCCAACCCTTTTTACCGCAGAGACGCAGGGGTCGCAGAAAAAGCTCGATTCGGATTTCTTGAAATAACAACAGCCTCAAAATTATCCATGCTGGTCATGTTGAATCAATTAAAGAGGATTGCCTTTCTCTGCGACCTCTGCGTCTCTGCGGTGAGAAAAGTTGTTGTTTGAGGCTGTTAAAAACAGGGCTTTTTTCTTGCCACTCCCAAATCCTCGGAGCATAATTGTCGTCAAAGTTATCAATTGGTTTTCCCCCATGCCCTTCCCCCATCGACCCAACCCAGTTTAAGGAGCTCTCCATGACGAAGGACGAGTTGGTGGCGAAAGTCGCCGAATCCACCGGACAAAAAAAAGTGGATCTTCAAAAAGCCCTCGAGGTCATCATTCACACCATCATTGAAACCATCAAGACGGGCGACAAGGTCAACATCACCGGCCTGGGAATTTTCAAATTGAAGGATAAAAAAGCCAGGATGGCCAGGAACCCCAAAACAGGGGAATCGATTTCGGTTCCGGCCAAAAAGGCGCCCAAGTTTTTACCCGCGAAGAATTTCAAGGAAGCCGTTAAGTAAGAACTGATGGCACAAGGGGCAAGGTGAAAGGCCCAAGATTAAATCCAGGCCTGAACCTTGACCCATGAACCTTCTTTCGAAAATCCTTTTATTATTTACCCCTTTTAACCCCCTCTGCCCTTGACCCCAACAGGTCTTATCCCTATATTACCGGCCCTGGCACTCTTCTTTCGGGAGTGCTAATTTTTCCGGCCAAAAGCCGTTGATCCTGAACCGAACGGTTCAATTCAAAAAACAATAAATGGGCGGGTTCTCCGCCCCAAATTTAATCAGGAGGATGTTGAATGAAATTTCGTCCATTGCATGACAGGATTCTGGTGGAGCGCGTAGGGGAAGAGGAAAAGACCAAGTCCGGGATCATCATTCCCGACGCGGCCCGCGAAAAACAACAGCGCGGAAAGATTGTCGCGGTCGGAAACGGCCGGGTGAACGACAAGGGAGAGGTGCTGAAACTGGACGTGAAGAAGGGCGATGTGATTCTGTTTGAGAAATACGGCGGCGAGGATATCACGATTGACGGGAAGGAATACGTCATTTTGAAGGAAGAGGGCGTCATCGGAGTTGTGGAAGGTTAACCCACTAGCAATTTTGAATCATTCGTACGGGCAAGGCATGCCTTGCCCCTACACAGACAAATTCCAGGAGGAATAAAAAATGGCAAAGCAGATTATTTACGGAGAAGAAGCCCGCAGAGCGCTGCAGCGCGGGGTCGACAAGCTGGCGAACGCGGTGAAAGTAACCCTGGGACCCAAGGGACGTAACGTGGTCCTGGACAAGAAGTTCGGAAGTCCGAATATCACCAAGGACGGCGTAACGGTCGCCAAGGAAGTTGAACTGGAAGATCCGTTTGAAAACATGGGAGCCCAGATGGTGAAGGAAGTCGCCTCCAAGACGAACGACGTTGCCGGAGACGGGACCACCACCGCGACGGTTTTGGCGCAAGCCATCGTCCGCGAGGGGTTGAAGAACGTGACGGCCGGGGCCAACCCGACCGCACTGAAGCGCGGAATCGATAAGGCCGTTGACGTGGTCGTAGCCGAGCTTAAAAAGGTCGCAACCAAGATAACGGGTAAGACTGAAATTGCCCAGGTTGCCACCATTTCCGCCAACGGCGACAAAAAGATCGGTGAAATTATCGCCGACGCCATGGATAAGGTCGGAAAGGACGGCGTTATCACCGTTGAGGAAGCCAAGGGAATCGAAACGACCTTGGAAGTCGTCAAGGGGATGCAGTTCGACCAAGGCTACCTTTCACCCTATTTCGTGACCAACGCGGACCGCATGGAATGCGTTTTGGAGAATCCCTACATCCTCATTCATGAGAAAAAAATCGGAAGCATGAAGGATCTTTTGCCGGTGCTGGAAAAGGTCGTGCAAAAGGGACGTCCACTTTTGATCATCGCCGAAGACGTTGAGGGCGAGGCGCTGGCCACCCTGGTCGTGAACAAGATCCGCGGAACCTTTGTCTGCGCCGCCGTTAAGGCGCCGGGCTTCGGCGACCGCCGCAAAGCCATGTTGGACGATATCGCCATCTTGACCGGCGGCAAGTCCATCACCGAGGACATCGGCGTCAAGCTTGAGAACGTCAAGCTGGAAGATTTGGGCCAGGCCAAGAAGGTTGTCATCGACAAGGACAACACCACGATCACCGAGGGAGTCGGCACGAAAAAAGATATCGACGCCCGCGTGGACACAATCAAGAAACAGATCGCCGAAACCACCAGCGATTACGACAAGGAAAAACTGCAGGAGCGTTTGGCCAAGTTGGCCGGGGGCGTCGCGGTAATCAAGGTCGGAGCCGCCACCGAAGTTGAAATGAAGGAAGAGAAGGATCGTGTGGATGACGCCCGTTACGCAACGCATGCCGCCTCCGAAGAGGGAATCGTCCCCGGCGGCGGAGTCGCCTTGCTCCGCGCCATCAAGTCCCTCGAGGGCCTCAAGCTTCATGGCGACGAGCATATCGGAGCGAACATCGTCCGCCGTTCCCTGGAAGAACCCCTGCGCCAGATCGTCCAGAACGCCGGCAGTGAGGGTTCCGTCGTGGTGGCGAAGGTCGTCAGCGAAAAACAAAACTTCGGCTACAACGCCGAAACGGGCGATTATGAGGACCTCGTGAAGGCCGGTGTCATTGATCCGGTGAAGGTGGTCCGTTTCGCCCTTCAGAACGCGGCTTCGGTGGCGGGATTGATTCTCACGACCGAAACACTCGTGACCGATCTTCCGGAAAAGGAAAAGGCCGCGCCAATGGGCGGCCCCGGCGGAATGGGCGGCATGGGCGGAGGGATGGACTACTAATAAGGCAATTTTGAATTTTTAATTCTTAATTTTGAATTGCGGAAAGCCTCCGGAGGAAACTCCGGGGGCTTTTTTTATTGGACACCCTAGATTCTTCGCTCCGCTCAGAATGACAGCATTGCCGGTGTCATCGTGAGGGAGAGAATCGACCGGCTGATCCGGGTTCCTTCCTTGGGCGATGATAAGCATCGCCCCTGCCATTTTGCTTTTCTCGGTGTTCTCCGCATCTCCGTGGTTAAGGGGTTTCGCCTTTCTCTGCGACCTCCGCGCCTCTGCGGTGAAATAGGTGTGGTGGAGGTTCCCGGTTGGCGTTGACACACCCTTCGGGAAACCCTATTATTTACTCACTAAATCACTTGTTTCAACGGAGAGGTCAATGGCACCAGGATGGATCGTGGGAATCGTCATCGGTTATGTTCTTTTCAATCTCGGCCTTTGGAAATCCGATTCCACCCCCAAGCCGGAAGATACCGTATGGGCTTTTGTGATGCTGGGCGGGACCATCCTGATGTTTTTATCCGTTCTTCTCTGGGCTGTTCCGAATTTCTTCGCGTAAGGCGGCATTGAAATGAAGGAACTTATTTCCGAGGAACAGGCCAATCTTTATATCCTCATTCTTTCCATCGTCGTACCCGTCATCAGCGTCGCCCTGGGCTTGTACCAAAACTCCAGGGTCAAAAAAGAGGAAAAGAAAATACTCTGGTTGAACACGGCCATTTGCGCGCTCGTGGGTCCGGTGATTTGGTTTTTCTGGGGAATTTATAATTCCATCGAGAATTATTACGGGTTGGATTCGGTCAAGGCCTTAAAATTCAATTTTTGCATCGCGGTCGGCCTCGGAGCGGTCTTTTTCGTCCTTTTTACCTATACTCCCCGATTGATTCAGGCGGGGGCGACTCCCCGGCGCCGAAAGTAACAAAAGCCGTCGTCCGTTCTCCGTCGTCCGCTGTCCGCAAATACTTTAAAAATAAAAGTCCCAACATCTAAACCTTTTCCAGGACAAGAAACGTCTAAATAACCATGAAAACCCCAGATCCCCTTTCGATCATCAATGAAGTCAGGCGCCTGGAGATTGTCACCCGGGGATCGGTGGATACCCTCCTTCGCGGTTTCTACAAAAGCACCTTCCGCGGAAAAGGATTGGAATTCCACCAGGTCAGGGAATACAGTCCCGAGGATGATTTCCGCTCCATCGACTGGAACGTCACCGCCCGCCTGAATACCCCTTTCGTCAAAACCTTCGTGGAGGAAAGGGAACTCCAGCTGATTCTGGCGGTTGATTTGTCCGCGTCCATTTGGGCCGGAACGGGGCCTTTAAGCAAGCGGGAAACCGTTCTTCGCCTTTGCGCCGTTCTCGCCTTCGCGGCGGTCCAGCACCAGGACCGGGTGGGCCTCCTGGTTTTCACCGACGGGGTGGAAAGGTTTATTCCGCCCAAACGGGGAAAAGCCGCGACCATGAGAATTCTTCGGGAACTCATCAAATTCCAGCCCGCAGGAAAAAAAACCGATTACAAACCAGCCTTTCAAATGCTCTCCCGGGTTCTCAAGCGGCGGAGCGTTCTAATTTTGGTTTCGGACTTTACCGCGCCCATTCCAATGGACTCCGCCAGCGTTTTAGCGCAACGCCATGACCTGATTACCGCCGTCATCAAGGACCCCATGGAATCCAGTTTTCGGCTCCCGGCCCGTGTCGCGGTACGCGACCCCGAATCGGGAAAGGTCGGCTATTTGTCCCAGCGGTCCTCACATGCCGTTCGGGTCGCCCATGATTTCCGCGAAAATCAATTGTGGGGCCTGACCGCCAAGGGGGCGGACCGCATGGATATTGAGGCGGGCGAGAATGTGGTGGCGGCCTTGATGAAGTTTTTTAAGAAGCGGATTGAAAGAATGGGAAGACGATGAACCGAAGCCAGCGCCAAGACACCAAGACGCCAAGTAACCATTTTATTTCTTGGGATTTGAAAAGGTTTCAATTTAGGGATTCCCTTGGAGTCTTGGCGTCTTGGAGCTGGATTTAGAATTTTCGGAGGGTAGATTTGGATTTTCATGGTTTACATTTTGCCAACCCGAATTGGCTTCTGGGGCTGATCGCGCTTCCGTTCGCGGCGGCGGCGATTTTCTTTATCTCCAGGGCCAAGCACACCACCCTGGCCCTGGGTAATCCCGTGCTGGTCGAGGCGTCCTCGGGTTTGTTTTCCGCCCAGCTCATACCCCCGGTTCTTCGTTTCGCGGTCCTGGCCCTCTGCCTGATCGCGGCGGCAAGACCCCAGGCGGGCCAGAAAAAGGTCGAGGAAAAAAGGCCGGTGACGGATCTTTTCGTTGCCC
>JAHFCG010000194.1 GCA_023249615.1 candidate division FCPU426 bacterium
ACCCTTACGGCCCCGCCGACCTTTACTTTTTCGCCGACTCCCACCAGGACCTTCACCCCCGATCCTTTCGCGACGACCACTTGGACTCCCACTTGGGGAGCCCCCTTTACCGACACTCCCACGGTTTATGTAACGAGGACCCCTACGAATACCTTTACCCCCACGGCTACGGGAAGTATTACGCCGCCTCCCACCATCACCCCGACGATGACCAGTACCCCCGGAATTTCCCGGGCCTCCCTCGCGCTTTTATCAACGGCCTACACCAACGCCTGGGACCGATGGGACGGTTTTGACTGGGATATGGGCTTCTCCTATTACATCGGATCAATCATCTCGCGTGATTTTGCCAAACCCAACATTGATTCCCTGGAACCCACCCGCTTCGCGTTATTAACCACGGATGTCAAATACGCCTGGCTCAATGACGACGGGGAAATCCCCGGCATGGCGAGCGGCCTCCTGCTGTCCTTTTTGGCCCAGTTAAATTCGGGAAACTCCAGCACGGGAACCTCCGGCACCCAAAGTTTTCAGGTGGCGGGAAACGTGATGGGCGGGGTTTATTCGGTCATGAGTAAAACCATCGCCAAGGATACGGCGGTCCACATGGGTTACATTTACGGCCTGAAGCAGTTGGATAAAAACGCCACGGGCATTGTCACCATGAATTATTCCCAGCTTTTGCCCCTTTTGACCAGCAAGTTGTCGGCTGTCACGGACGACCCTCCCGGGATTTTTTACACCGGCTTCAATACCAGGTTTTGGAACCGAAACTGGAAATTCGAGATTTGGAAACCCTTTGGCATGGCGGAGAACCCGGTCCTTTTTAACAGCCAGATCGAGGGTCTTCCCCTCGCCTTTAACCTGGGATACGAGCGCTGGGACCACGGATGGGCCATGCTGGGTTACGTCAATTTCAAGTTCACGATTGTTCCGCAACCGCCGGCGTACTAAAGGCAATTAGGAATTAGGAGTGAGGAATTAGGAATGAAAATATTTTCGGCCTTAAGACTTTTAAAATTCCTAATTCCTAATTCCGAATTCCGAATTAGGCGAGCCCGCCTCTTATGAGACACAAAACTATTATGTGTGTTGCGGGCGAGACTTCCGGCGATATGCACGCCGCCAGGGTGATTGAGGCGCTTCGCTTTAAAAACAAAAAACTAATAATCTTCGGCATGGGCGGACCCTTGATGAAAAAGGCCGGGATGGATGTCCGGCACGACCTGACCCGTCATGCCCTGATCGGTTTCTGGGAAGTCCTCAAGCATTACCCCGCGATCAAAGGTCTTTTCAAGGAATGTGAAGGATGGCTCTGGAAGGAAAAACCGGAACTTTTGGTTCTGGTGGATTTTCCCGGGTTTAACCTTCGCCTGGCGGAAAGCGCCCATCGGTTGGGTGTGCCGGTTTGCTATTACATCGCTCCCAAGGTTTGGGCCTGGAACGAAAAGCGCGTTGGGACGATGAAAAAAGTCATCCAAAAACTCCTGGTTATTTTTCCCTTCGAAAAAACATTTTTCCGTAATAAGGGAATAAAGGCTGTTTATGTGGGGAATCCCTTGATCGAGGAGATGGATCTTCGCGCGGTTAACCGTGAGGCTGTTTTGAGGAAAAATGGAATTTCCGCGTCAGCTTTCCCGCTTATTAGCGCCATGCCGGGAAGCCGAAGGGGAGAGATTGAGAAAATATTCCCGCTTTATCTGGAGGCCTCCCGAATCCTGAGAAAAACCTTTCCTGACGCGGCCTTTGTGATCCCCAAGCCCCAAGGCCTGGAATTCAATAATTACAAAGGTCTTACGCCCGGCGACTCTTTTTTCTTTGTGGAAGCCCCCGCCTATGACCTGCGTAAAGTCTGCGACGCGGCTTGGGTGAAGTCGGGAACCAGCACATTGGAAACGGCCCTTCTAAAAGTTCCAATGGTGGTTGTTTATAAAGTGGCGGCGCTGACCGGCTTTTTGGCAAAGCGATTCATCAAAATCCAAAACGTATCTTTAGTTAATCTGTTGGCGGATCGAACGGTGGTGAAAGAACTCCTCCAGGAAAAAGCGGATTTAAAAAATCTTCTGGAAGAGACCCTGGCACTTCTTGAAAATAAAACCGTAAGAATGAATCAAATAAAAGCTTTTGAGAAGATCAGGAAGAATATCTCCAAACCGCCCCATGCTTCGGTCAATGTGGCGAAAGAAATTCTGGCACTGCTGAATTCTAAATAAGAAAACCCCTCGCCCTTTGTGGGAGAAGGGTAGTTTGGTTTTTGGGTTGAGGTGTTTCATTATGTAGGGGCAGGCCCCTGTGCCTGCCCATTGGGCGCCCACGGGGGGGGCGCCCCTACAAAACATTAATTAAAGGCTGAAAATTGACGCCTACATATAAATTATCCTTTCTCGACTGGCTCATTGTTCTCATCGCCACGCCCCTCATTCATCTATTGGGCCTTACCCTCCGCATCAAAGCCGAAGGCAGGGCCGATTTGGGCCCCCGGGGGAAACAAACTGAACCGCCGCTTTGGTGCCTGTGGCACGAAACCATCCTAATGAGCGTTTGGTATCACAGGGACCAGGATGTTCACGTCATGATTTCAGCCAGCCGTGACGGGGAACTCATTTCCACGATCGGCAGGTTTTTCGGCTATACGGCGGTTCGGGGTTCCAGTTCCCGCGGAGGCCAAGAAGCCACCCGTGAGATGGTTGAATACTCAAAAGCGGGGAAGCGTTGTGCCATCACTCCCGACGGACCCCGGGGCCCAAGGCGGGAAATGAAGCCGGGTGCCGTGAATATCGCGCGCTTGACGGGATGTCCCGTCGTCCCTTATGGGTTCGGTGCGGAACATTGCTGGCGTCTCAGAAGTTGGGACAGGTTTATTATTCCTAAACCCTTCAGCAGGGCGGTGTTTGTGTATGGAGAACCCATTCGGATACCCAAAGAGGGCGGGGATGACAAGAAATTTGTGGAACGGATTCAAAAGGAAATGGATCGGGTGACTGAAGCGGCGGAGAGGTATTTTTTGAAATGAGTTTGTCATTGCGAGGAGGCTGTGAATTTCAGCCGACGTGGCAATCAGTATCCAACCAAAAGATATTTTTTTGTATGCTTTGGATTGCCACCTCGCCCAAAATGGGCTCCTCGCAATGACGTCTAAGCTCAAACTAAGGAGTCATGACTTTTGACCAGCTCCCAGCATAAAAACATCGCCATCTTCATCTACCAGGCCATCATGGCTTTGCTATACGTCATCGCCCGGGTGGCGGGGTTGGTATCGGGGTCCTCCTCCCTAAAGGAAAGGCTGGGGTTCTATTCCGAGGCCGACCGCGAAAAAATATCCGTCGGTTACAACGTCTGGCTTCACGCGGCCTCAGCGGGAGAAGTGAACGCCATTACGCCCTTCTGCCAGGAATTTCGGAAAGCCAAGCCGGAAGCTAGAATCATTCTTACCACTACCTCGGCCACGGGAAAGAAAATCGCGTTGGAAAAAGGCGTGGCGGACGCGGTATTTCTAGCTCCCCTCGATATGTCCGGGCCTTTAAAAAGAGCCTTTCAAACCTTTCGCCCCGTTATGGTTTTGGTGGCCGAAACAGAGTTTTGGCCCAACTGGCTTTTTAGAACAGGGCACAACGGGTTGCCGCTTCTTCTCATCAACGGCAGGATTTCCGACCACAGTTTTCCCTCCTACAAGCGGTTCAAGGCGCTTTTTTCTCCCGCCCTTAATTGCTTCGTGGAGTGCCTGGTTCAAACCAAAGGGGACTATGAAAAATTAGCAGGGCTTGGTGTTTCCGAAAAGCGGATCCTTGTCGCGGGCCAAATGAAATATGACATTGCGACTCCTGATTCCGCGGAAATTGAAAAATTCAAAATAACGTTGGGTCTCAATGAAAAAGACATTCTCTTTACGTTGGGAAGCTTAAGGGAAGGGGAGGACGATTTGCTTCTACCCTTGGTATCCGAAATTCTGAAGCTTTCCCCCGACGTAAAGGTTTTGATCGCGCCCCGTCATTTGAAGAACGCCCAGGTCTTCCAGGAAAAACTTGTTAAAAATAACGCCTCAAGCGTTTTACGAAGCCAATTGGAAAGGGGAAAAAGCGCCGAAAGGGTCGTTGTGCTGGATACCCTGGGGGAGTTATCGTTGGCCTACGCTCTTTCACGGGCGGCTTTTGTGGGCGGGACTTTGGTGCCAGTCGGGGGGCATAATGTAATGGAACCGTCCATCAGCTCCGTGCCTGTTTGTTTTGGGCCCTACACCCAGAATGTCAAGGAAGCCGCCGGGGTTTTGGTGAACGCGGGCGGCGGGGTTCGATTAAACGAGGCTTCGGAAATCGCCGCTTTTTTCAAAAAATGTTTGGACGGGGCCGGGGCAAAGGCCATGGGGCATAGGGGTTTATTGTCGGTGGTCTCCATG
>JAHFCG010000195.1 GCA_023249615.1 candidate division FCPU426 bacterium
TGGACCTGGACTTGTCCAGCCTCGCCAGCGGCCTTTATTTCGTGGCGACGGACCTACTCAACGCCCAAGGCGGGTTGGCCGGCAAGCAGACCACTCAGGTCATCGTTCAAAGGTAAAAAACACTGGTTTTTACCGGGAGAGCTTTTCCAGTTTTTCCTGAACCAAAACAACCAGCGGATGATCACCGGGGAAAAAGTTTTTTAAAATGCCGAGGGATTGTTGAAGATCCTGACGGGCCTTGGCATTCCTTTTGACGTCCGCTTTTACCTCGGCGAGGTTTATCAGTCCCAGGGCAATCCGGGGATGCTGGGGGCCGAAAACTTTTATCTCGGTTTGAAGTGATTTTTGCCATAGGTCCCCGGCTTTTTCAAAATTGCCCGCCCGCTGATAAGCCCTTGCCAGTTTTTTCATGTAGGGAAGAGCCGGGTAATCGTAATAGGTGCCGACAAGGCTTTGGCTGATTTTGAGGGCTTCCACGTAGAGAGGCCCGGCTTTTTCATCCTGATGCCTGGCATGGTAAAAATCGGCCAATTTCAACATGGCGTCGGTAACCTCGATGCCGGCCGTGGAAAATTTATTTTTCGCGATGGCCAGGGACTTTTCCAGACAGGCTTCCGCCTGGGAATCGTTTTTTTCCTCCCCGCGAATTTCGGCAAGGTCATTGGATAGACTAATTAATTGAAGGGTATCGGGTTTGGGGTCCTTATCCAGGCACTCCTGGGCCCGAAGAAAAAGCGCCAAGGCCGCCGGAAGGTTCCCGCGCCCCTGTTCGACCCGTCCCAAAAGCCCAAGTGTTTGGGCCAGGGCGCGGGGAATTTCCCTTTTATTTTTTTCACGCAGGGAAAGGGATCTTTTCAGGATTAATTCAGCCTCCGAAAGCCGGTTCAGGTCCCGGTAAAGTGCCGCGAGAAGGTCCAGCGAATCGGCCACCCGGGGGTCGTCGGCCCCGAAGTTTTTTTCCAATAAAGCCAGCCCCCATTTGTAATTCATTTCCGATTGCGGGTAATCGGCCAGGGTTCGATGAAGGGTCCCGAGGTCGTCAAGAATGGGAACCAAGGCGGGGTGGAGGTTCCCGTATTTGTCCCCGGCGATTTTGAGGGCCTCTTCCTCGGCCTTGAGAGCCCCGGCGAACCCCCCGTCCCTCGCCGAATTAAAAGCCCCGACCCGGGAAGTATCAAGGACGGGGTTGTCCATCATCGGCTCGGCGGCATGGGACAAGGACGCCCCCGTCCACCATCCCGCCGCGCAGAGGATCATTCGGAAAAGGGTGGGGACAGTTCGTTTTCCGGAAGGAGGGTGGTTGGGTTTCAAGGGATTCGGTCCAGGTTGTCTTCAAGGGGAACGGGGGTGGGGATTGGGTCAAAACCGATCCTGAAAGGGGGAGGGCAGGCGGGACCGAAAACCAGGACATTCGCGTCCCTTTCGAATTCATCGAGCCAATGAAGCGGATCACCGCCGTCATTGGAAACGACCGCCCGGGAAAGATGCGGGCCGCCGTCAAAAGTCAGGTTGGCGGCGTCCGGAAGCCCCCCCGAATTACCCACGTCCGAGAGAAGATAGCAATCCTCGCAACCAGGCGGGTTGGGGGAAGGGCGGCCGGAATCGGTTTGGAAAACCAGGAACCAGCATTCAGGTGAAAAATTGGATTTTCCCTTGTCCCCGAACCCGATGGTGACCCACTTGAAATCCACCGGGGCCTGATCAGGGGTCAACGCCCGGGCCGAATAAATGGGGATGGTTTTATGAATGTGAAAAAGGTGTTTCAGAATGGAGTAGTTCAGGGGGGATTTGGGATTTCCCCGCTTTTTCACCCGAATGGCGAAACCATCCGCCGCGGTCCCGCAATGGAAGTGAATCGACTCACCCTGGAGCGTTTGACCGTTTTTTCCGCTGGGATCACCAAAGATGGGCCGTTCCCCGGGATGGTCATAGGGGTTTCCCTGAAGCTTGTTTCCCAACCCATAAACCGCGTAAACGGGTTCCTGGTTTAATTCCTTCCAGTGGTTTTTCTCAAGCAGGAGAACGTTGGTTTTGGGATCGGGGCTTCCGTCATTCGGATGCAGGTGGTTGGGAAAATCAGTGGAAAGAAAGGCCGAGTAATTGGAGGGTCCGATAAACCCCACGGGATGGCCACCGCCCCGATATAGGTCATGTTCAAGGACCAGATGATAAATATTTCCCTTGATAAGCGGGATGGAGGCGAGGGGAATGGCGGACCAGGTTTGGGATTGGGGAATATAACTCGCCGCGGACAGGGGAGTTCCCGAGGGCAGGCCATTCAGGTCCTCCTGAAGGCTCAAAAGGTAGGCGGGTGTTTTGAGGGCCTCGGCGCAAAAAACCGCGGCGGCGGTCAGATTCATATCCTCCTGGCAGGTAAACCGAAAGGAGATTTTCTTTTCCGGGGAATCCAGCGCGGTGGAAATTCTTTTATTGGCGACGAACGCGTTCCCGAAATCGGCCCAGGCCGGTTGAATGATGGACAACAAAAGGGAGGTCAAAAAAATATTTTTTAAACAGGACATGGTTCCATCCTAACATAATGAAACACGCTTCTCACGGGCCGTTGAACCGGCCGGTTGCCGGTTTAATGGAGGGATAACCGGTTCAAAAAAACTATTTAAAATTGTGAAAAAGGGCGGGGGGTAGAAACACTGGAAATTTTGGTCCACTGGATTTTCAAAAAATGCCTAGCAAAAATCCGCGCCAAAATTTTTAAAAACCCTAAGAAACCAGGAGTGGAAATTTTTTAACGGGAAAAAATCTAAAAAAATTTACGAAAAAAGGTATTACCCCTTGTTTGAAGCTCTTTTAATGTTAAACAAGGGAGCTCATGAAACCGCTTTCGGGAAAGGGCTAATTCCTTAAATATGCTATATTTTTCATGGATAAAGAAACATTTGAAACCAATTGAAATTGTTTCAGAAAGTACTCATCCCGGCCCTTTTGCCATTGTCTTGGTATATCCCTGATTTTTTAGGGAAAGGTTTTGAGGAGATGGATATAAAAACGTTATTTGAAAAAATAATTTATTTAACCGGTCCACCTTTGAAAACGGGTTTCCCACATCTGAAATCCCAGGTCTTCCGTTTTGTTTTTTCGTGCCTCTTTCTTTTTTTCTTTAACCTTTCGCCCGCTTTTTCCCAGTGTATTTACAACGGAAATTCCGGCGCCGCCTGTACCTGGGTCCAAAGCCCCTCGGTGGATAATTGCACCACCTCCAGTTCGGCCCCCACCACGGAAGGTATCAACCAGTTTTACAGTTATGGGGCTTCCGGTGTTTCGGTCCTTTATTGCGGGGGAAACACCCAAAACCGGCTCAACCCCGGGGGGACTGACACCATCACCATGCAGTGCTCTCCGCCCGCCGGCGCCACGATCGTCAAGGCGTTTCTTGAAATCGTCGAACAAAACAGCAGCGGCAGCCCTACGGCCGCGACGGGTTCCGCCGTTTTGGGCGGCAAAACCACCGCCTCGGGAATTGTTTCCGGAACCGGAAATTTGTGGAATATTTTTCAGGATCCCCGGATGGGATACACCTTTACCAGTTATCCTTATCAAACCGCCTTCAACGTTCGTTACGACGTCACAGGCCAGGTGTCGTTGGCCACCAACTCCTATTCCATTTCATATCCCCCTCTCGGAAGCAACACGGTTTGGTCGGCGTCCCTGGTGATTGTTTATACCGTTCCCGCTCCGACGGTTTGCGGGGGCATTGCCCTGAGCGACGGACTTTTTTACTGGGACGTTGGGGATTGCAACGGGGGGGGACAGGGCTGTTTAAGGGAGGGAGTGACGCCTTACCCGCCCACCGTCGATTTTAGCTGTACGGACCCCACTTCGGCCTGCGGAACCAACAGCTTTGATGTTTTCGGCGGCAGCCAATATGGAAACGGCGGCTGCGGCAATACCGCGAATTTCACCGACAATTTTTATCCAAGCCCCTCCGGTGGTTCCCCTTCCTCGACGACTCCGGCCACGGAATGGAATTCGGCGCCTTCCGGCGTCTGTGGAAGTCCCTATTCGTTTGACCGTCATTTAACCGGGGTGGCCATGTCGGGGACCAACAAAATCACCTTTGGTTTGGGAAGTCCCACCAACGTGACGGGAAAACAGGAATACTGGACAAACCTCATCGCGGGCGGATGCAATGCCACCTGTAACACTCCCACCCCGACTCCGACCCCGACTCCCACCAGAACCAGCACACCCACCAACACCTTAACCCGAACCAGCACCGCCACCTCGACCAGCACTTCCACCTCAACCTCCACCTCAACCTCCACCAGCACAAGGACATCTACAAGCACCTCAACTTCCACCTCAACCTCGACTTCAACTTCCACTTCCACAAGCACATCGACGAGCACCCGGACTTTTACCGCGACT
>JAHFCG010000073.1 GCA_023249615.1 candidate division FCPU426 bacterium
ATGATTATTTTAAATTAAATTATTCGCTCCGTCGGGTAAACCCACCTGACTGAGTTTGGATTTTAGCATGAAATAATTTTGTTCGTCGGCGCTGGAGGAACCCGCCGCCAGTTTCTTTTCGTTATTCATCGCGATTTCGGCCTGCTCCAGCATGCCGGTGAGGACGGCCAGCTTGTGTTTAAATTCCTCCAAACGCTGTTGGGCCGCAATGGCCGATTGGGAAACCACGGGTTTGGAAAGTTTTTCCTTCACCATGTGGTCGATGTAACGCTCGAATTCATCAATCATGGGTTGGTTCACCGGGGTAGGACCGGGATCGGAAGGGGGAGAGTACGATTTTAGAAAATCAATGGGGTTCAGGGGGTTCATAAACGGGCCTTTCTTGAGTTTCCTAACGGCAGTCGGGATCAAATCTTGAGCGGATTTGGAGGGTAAACATTGGGTTCAACCGTTTATGGGGAAAAGAGGAACAGGGAAATAAGGGTTTATTTACCGGTGGCTTGCTGACGAAGTTTTTCCGCCAGAAGAAAATTACCCAGGCGTTTCATGTCGTCGCTGTTCAAGGCCACCAATTTAAGCCCGGCGCTGTAGACGGTTTTACCAAGCTCGAAAAAGGAGCTGGCCCTCGACACCACCGCAAGTATTTTCAGGGGGCCCTTGTATTGGGGAAGCTGTAAATGAACCTCCACATGGGAACCGTCCACGAAGGGCCTTTCACCCATGATGGAAAGGCCGCCTTCCGAGATGTCCCGGGTAACGGCGTGATAGGCGTGTGATTTTTGGGCGAGTTGAGGGAGTTTTTCCGCCGTGGTTTGCTGGTAATGGGGATGATCCAGTGACGCGGCTTTTTCCTTTTCGTCGAGCAACCGATAGGAGACCTTCAGGGTTGTCGCGATACGCTCGTGACGCCTTTGTTCCATCCAGCCTCGTTCAATTTCCGGGCCCATACCACTCCTTTAAAACCGGGATTTCAAACCCGGGACCCCTTTAGTTTACCAGAAACCCTCTTGGGGGTTGCCAGGCTTTTTGACGGTTTCCTTGGGTTTTAATCAAAATTAAACAGGTAAACAGCCCCAACGCGGTTCCTTTTAACGGAAGGGATCCAAATGTTCGGAGTCCATCATGACCTTAAGACCCAAACGAACCGTCATGACCTGGGTGAGTCCCTGCCAAATGATCAAATGGTCGAGAACCTCCGAATAGAAAAACCATTGGTTGGCTTTTCCGAGCGGGAAATCCATTCCCGCTCCCAGGTTGAAGGACAGAAGCGCGTCAAATTTGGCGTTATAAAACCTTGAATTGGGGGGTCTCGGGTATTCATCCACCACCAGGTCCATGCCCAGCCCCCCGACCAGGTAGGGAAGGGTATTGAAATTTTGATGAAGTGGATCGAATTTGTTTCCCCAATACCAGCGGGTGTTCACGGTCAACGCGATCGCGTCGGTTGGCTGGACTGTTTTCGAATTCGAAGGATCGGTTTTGGAGGGTTGGAGGGTGAAAGTTATTGGCTGGTTCGGCAGGGAATAATAATCCATCCCCCAAAGGCCGTCGAAATTATTGGAAAGGCCAATGCCCAGCCAAAGCCCCCCCTCGGGAAGAACCGTTCCCGAACCAAGAAAACCATCGCTTAAACCTCCGCCTGTATGGAAAAGAATGCTGAAATTGGGGGCTTCCTGCGCCTGAAGAAATTTCGGGAACCAAGGGAAAATAAAAACACCAAAAAAAATAAATTTGCGTATTAGTTTATTTAAGGCGGCCTTGGAGGTTTTTGGTTTTTCCCCTCTGGTTCGCGGACAATTGTAATATTCCATGCGGGGATTATCGCATAAAACCGTCGGAAGGTATCGGGTTCAGGTAACGGGGTTCTTTTTTAGGGACCTGACAAAGCCCGGTGTCCTGGAACCTCCCCCGTTTTTAGAATGCCTTGCTACAACTTGGGCAAACAAAACGGGCCGCGAACCAGTGGCCATCGGACCGGGCGTATTCCGGAAAAAATTCGGCTTCCATCGCCACGAAACATTCAGGGCATTGCATTCCATTTTCAAGGCCAAGATCCGCTTCCAGTTTTACAATGCCTTTACGGTCTTCCTGGAGGAGGAGCTTATAGGACGTGGTCGGGGTTTTCATTTTTGAGTCTTTTAAAATGGTTTTGATTTTACTCAAAACCTGGCGGGGAGTGTAAAAACCCTTGACGGTATAGTCGTTGGCGCCCATATCCATCGCTTTTTTGACGTCTTTGGGCTCCCCCAAAACTGAAAAGATAATGACGGGAATGCCCTTGGTTTGCTCGCTGCGGCGGATTTTTTCAAGAACCTTGAAACCATCCAGCACTGGGAGTCCAAGATCCAAAAGAACCAAATCGGGTTTTTTTGTCACGATAATATCCCAACCCGTCTCACCGTCGGTTCCCTCAAGAACCTCGTAACCATCCAATTCCAAAACATCCCGGTAAACCTGACGAAAACCCCGCTGATCCTCCAAAATTAATATGGTTCCTTTTTTGATGATGGTTTTTTCAACCGCGACATCCGGAATCCGGGTTTCGAACTCGATATTCATGGCGCACTCCTTTGGCAAAATGACCTACCCGCACGACTATTTAAAGCAATTACGGTGCCAGAGTTTTAGTTAAAAACGTGGAAAAAATTTGAGAAAAGGGGGTAAAAATGTGGCGAGGGGTAAATTTTACCCAGGAAAGATGTTTTGGATAAATGGAATGAAACGGTGGTGCGCGGCGGGTGGTTAAAACCCTTTTCCGCAATTTGGGCAAACAAAATGGGCCGTGAACCAATGCCCCTCATTCCGGACGTAATCCGGAAAGAGTTCCAAGGACATCGCCGTTTTGCACTGGGAACATTGGTAGCCATCCACCAGCCCGATTTCGTTTTGAAGTTTCGGGGCGTCCTCGCCGGATTCCGTGATTTTTAATTTGTAGGAATTGACGCTTTTTTTCACGTCCACCTGGGTCAAAAGGCTCTTGATTTTACTGAGGATCTGGCGGGGAGTATAAAAACCCTTAACCGTATAATCATTAGCCCCCATTTCCAGACCTTTTTTTACGTCCTTTTGCTCACCCAAGACGGAAAAAATAATAACAGGGATATTTTTTGTTTCATTGTCCGCGCGGATTCTTTTGAGCACCTCAAACCCGTCAATTTTAGGAAGACCCAGGTCCAGAAGAACAAGGCTGGGTTTTTGATTTTTTACGGTCTGCCATCCTTCCTCCCCGTCCTCCGCCTCGAGGACTTCGTAACCCTCGCTGGACAGGACATCATGGTAAATTCTCCTGAAACCATGCTGATCCTCAACGATTAAAATTGTTCCCTTGGACATTTTGGCACCCTTTTATTAATAAAATTTGAATTGTTGGTTTTATATAAATTTGCGGTTAATATTTATGGCGAAATAAAACTTATGTCTCATTTTATCCTTAACGCCTGCATTTATCCCTATTATTTAACCCGATCATAAAATTTTTATTGACCGAATTAAAAATAATCGTTGAATTATTGTCTGGTAGAAATCCATTCGAGCCATTTAAAAACGGGCTGGATAGGGGGGGAAAGTGAACCAGGTATCGTTGGGGTCGCAGGGACTCCGGGTTTCAAGGATGGGTCTTGGTTGTATGGGAATGTCCGATTTTTACGGACCAAGGGATGACCGCGAATCCCTGGAAACCCTTCACCGGGCCCTGGAACTTGGCGTTAATTTTCTCGACACGGCCGACATCTACGGACCCTTTACCAACGAGAAACTTCTGGGAAAGTTTATCCGGGGGAAAAGGGAAAGGCTTGTCATCGCCACCAAATTCGGAAACCAAAGGACCCCCGAGGGAAAATTCCTGAGGGTCAACGGGGAACCCTCCTATGTCTTTCAGTGCTGCGACGCTTCACTCAAAAGATTGAAAATAGACACGATCGATCTTTATTACCAGCATCGGGTGGATCCCGCGGTTGCCATCGAGGAAACGGTGGGGGCCATGGCTCAACTCGTGAAACAGGGAAAGGTTCGGTACCTTGGGCTTTCCGAGGCGGGGCCCGAAACCATCCGGCGGGCGCATAAAATTCATCCGATAACTGCCCTTCAAACGGAATATTCCCTTTGGACCAGGGACCCTGAAGGAATTTTGCTAAAAACCACCCGCGAACTGGGAATCGGTTTTGTGGCCTACAGCCCCCTGGGAAGGGGATTCCTGACCGGGGCTTTCGAAAAGGTAAATGATTTGGCTCCGGACGATTGGCGGAGAAAAAACCCACGCTTTCAGGCCGATAATTTTGAAAAAAATCTCGCGCTGGTTGAAAAGGTTCGAGTGATGTCGTCCCAAATGAAAATCACCCCCGCGCAATTGGTTCTCGCGTGGGTCCTCTCCCGGGGAAGTGATATCATCCCCATTCCCGGCACCAGAAAAATAAGCCGTTTGGAGGAAAATACGGCGTCCCTTGGAGTGACTTTGACCGGACCCGATTTGAAAAAGTTGGATGAATGGTTTCCCAAGGACGCGGCCGTTGGCCAGAGATATCCCGACATGAGCATGGTGAACCGATAAAACCACCCGGCGGGAAACCATAACTAAAATTAATTGCCTTTTTCGGTTCCTGTCCTGGGAATACTTACCTTAAAACATGATCCCTTGCCGACCTGGGATGTGGCCGAAATCATGCTCCCCTGAAGTTTCATGAAATTTTTCACGATGAAGAGGCCGATGCCGGCGCCCGCCCTGGACGATTCCTTTCCCATTAAACGGCTTTTAGTAAAGAGGCGTCCCATAACCTCCTCTGACATCCCGATTCCCGAATCTTTTACCTCAATGACCCCGTAAAGGCCCTCGGTCTTCATCGTAATGGTGATGCCGCCCTTGTCGGTGCACTTAAGGGCGTTATTAATTAAATTGCGTATGGTTTCAACGCTTTTATCAAGGTCCGCCATCACCATGATTTCATCCCTTAACCCCTCGATTTTAAACTCAAGTCCCTTATCCCGTATTTTTTGTTCGTAATCCCGTGAGGCAAGTTTGACGATTTTTGCCAAGGTCATCGGCTGGATTTCCACGGTTAATACGCCCCGTTCAATCTTGGAAACGCTCAAAAGGTCGGAAATTAAACGGTAGTTTTCCAGGCCGATTTCCCTCATGTCCGTCAAGTATTCAATCTGTTTTTTGGACATTTCCCCGGCGATTCCTTCCAACAAGTTTTCGATATAACCGTTAATCTGGGCAACGGGGGTTTTTAACTGGTGGGAAACAATGGATATCAAATCGTCCTTCATTTCCTCGATTTCCTTTCGGTCGGTGATATCAATGAAGGCCGCGATGGCGTATTTCACCTTTCCTTTTTCATCGATAATAGGGGTGCCCCAGACCTGAAGGGGAATGGTTTTTTCATCATGCCGCAACTCGATATCATCCACCCGCGTTTTTTCCCCAAACATGGCCTGAACCAGCGGCATTTTGCTGGATGGATAAAAGTCTCCCGTTCCGGCCTGGAAAAAACGGTAGGTTTCCGAAAGATGCTCGAGACCGATTCTCCGGATAACCCCGCGGCCGAGGATTTCTTTTGCCGCCTGGTTGGAGTAATAAGGATCCCCTGAACTGTCGAGGACAAAAATGCCAACTGGAATCGCCTCTAAAAACTGGAACAAAAGTTGCTCGTTTTTCAGGATGAGTTTCATAAAACGTTCGCGTTCCTGTTTTCGGAGGACAATGAAATAAGAGGCCAAGGCGGCGAAAAGAAGGGTCAATATTCCGCTTATGAGAATGACGCGGATGACATGGCGGCTGTTTTCGGCCTCTTTAATCTTTCTTTCGGAGAGGACCGTGAATTCAAAATGCTCCAATTCCAATATTTTGAACTCGATTTTTTCCATTAAAATTTTAGCATCGGATGTTTTAAAAAGATTGATAGCCGTGGTGAATTGGTCCCCCTGGCCCAGAACCAGCATTTTTTGGGCAAGATTAATTTTTTTGTCAATGAGGGGCCGGAGGGAATTGAGTTTGGTTTGCTGTTCGTTGTTTTCGGAGGTTAAGTGGATTCCGTTTTCGAATTCCTTGTAAACCTTCCCAAGGCCGGAATGGTAAGGAGCCAGAAAATCAGCGTTTTGGGTGAGAAGGTAGCCCCGAAGGCCCCTTTCCAAATCCTCCAGGTTCAACAATAAATTCCTGAAAGAACCAATAACCTGATAGGAATGCTCGACCTTTCGGGAACTTTCCTCCAGCCTTTGGAGGCTGAAAATAAAGGTAACACCAATATAAACCAGGAGGAAAGCGGCGATACCCAAGCTGAGGGGAATGAGGAGGTTCTTGGTGACTTTCGGTGCCATGGTCCTACAGTAACAGAAATTTAAGGAATTTAAAATCGGTGGAAAAAGTTTTAAAAGAAAAACAAAAAGACATTCGTTTAATTACTGTCTAGTTTCGCCATACGCTCCGGTCAAGGTTTCGGTATTGAATGGCCTCCGCGATATAGGACGATCGGATGGATTCCTCGCCGTCAAGGTCGGCAATGGTGCGGGCCACTTTGAGGATGCGGTCGTAGGCTCGGGCTGAGAGGCCGAATTTTTCCATGGCGTTTTTCAGGAGGGATTGGGAAGGCTCGTCGAGGGCGCAGTGGTCACGTAATTGAGCGCTGGCCATTTGGGAGTTGCAGTGGAGGCCCTGTCCCTCAAAACGCCGCTGTTGGACGGCCCGTGCCTTTCCGATTCTTTCCCGAATGGACTCGGAAGGCTCGGCCGGCTCCGTATCTGACATTTCCTTCCACTTTAGGGCGGGAACCTCAATGTGCAGATCGATTCGATCCAACAAGGGACCTGAGATTTTGCCGAGGTATTTTTGAATCTGGTGGGGCGTGCAGGTGCATTCCCTCGCTGGATCGGTGTAGTAGCCGCAGGGGCAGGGGTTCATGGCCGCCGCCAACATGAATTGCGCCGGAAAGGTCAGGGTGGATTGAACCCGCGCGATCGTGACGAGGCCGTCCTCCAAGGGCTGGCGGAGGACTTCCAGAACATTTTTGTTGAATTCGGGGAACTCATCCAAAAATAAAACACCATTGTGGGCCAGACTCACTTCGCCGGGTTTGGGAATGGTTCCGCCTCCGATAAGACCCGCGTCCGAAACCGTGTGGTGGGGGGAGCGAAAAGCCCTGGTAGCCAAAAGAGCCTTTCGTTTTCCAAGGGTACCGGCGATGGAATGGACTTTGGTGCTTTGGATGGCCTCCTCGAGGGAAAGGGAGGGAAGAATGGTGGGAAGGCGTTTGGTCAGCATGCTTTTACCGGAACCAGGCGGCCCCACCAGCAGGATGTTGTGGCCGCCCGCGGCGCCGATCTCCAGGGCCCGCTTGGCGTTTTCCTGTCCCTTGACTTCGGAAAAATCCACCCGGTAGGCGGAATGTTGTTTGAATTCCTCCTCGATATCGACCAGGGTGGGTTTCAATGTTTTCACTTCACTCAGGAATTCGAAGGCTTCCCTCAAATTCTTCACCGCAAAAACGGAAACACCCTGAACGACGGCGGCTTCCTTCGCGTTTTCAGGGGGAACGAGGAGGCCTTTTACACCCGCGTCCCGGGCGGAAAGTGAAATGGAAAGAGCCCCGCGAATGGGCCTGATTTTGCCGTCAAGGGAAAGTTCGCCTACCATCCAGAATCCTTCCACGGCTTTTTGCGTGAGTTTTCCGGAGGCGACCAAAATTCCCACTGCCATGGGTAAATCAAAAGAAGGGCCTTCTTTTTTAGTGTCCGCCGGGGCCAAATTGACGGTGATGCGTTGAATGGGGAATTTAAATTGGGAATTGGTTATGGCGCTTTTGACGCGGTCCTTGGATTCCTTGACCGCCGTATCGGGTAAACCGACGGTTTGGAAGGTGGGGAGACCCGGACAAATATCCACTTCGCATTCCACGGCGTAGGCGTCTATGCCAAGGAGGGCAGCGCTTCGGACGTTGGCCAGCATTAAAAACTCCTTAAATAACCCTGGGAATTATTGTTCTGGAGGGTTTGACGATTCAGAGGGGCATTTGGTTCATTTTTTCATAAAATCCCGAGGATTTTTTTGTGGATAACCCCGAGGGGGATCAAGGGAGGGAGGCGTTTGGCTTGCAAAAGCAAAATGGGGTGGTTAAGATACCCCTCCCGTTCAGGAAATAAATCGCTAAAAAGGTGAGTCCATGGCCCCAGCAACCGAAAAAGTTAAAGTCAATATCCACGAAAAGGATTTCGAGATCGAAATTTTCGAAAAACACGGGAAGACCTACGCGAAAAGCCACGTCAATAATTTTGGCGAGGTGATGGTTCCCGATTTCGGCGGCGGCCGCGACCGGGCTCTTTCGAATATTCAGGCCCGCATCGGCAATATCGTGGCGGCCATGCAGATGGATGACGCCCGGGAAGCGCGCCGGAAGCAGTGGGAAGAGGAACAGGCCAAAAAGCAGACTCAAAACAACTAAACTGAAAAGATGTGTTCCGGCTTAACGGCTGGGCACTGAGGGGATCCCCCCCTCTTTGAAGCCTCGGATCCCCATCCGGGGCTTTTTTATTTCCACTAAATAAAAATTTTTACCACCAAGACTCCAAGGAAGGCAGGAGACTTTGGGGTTAATTCAAAGGATTTTTTTGTTGTCTTGGAGCGATGCGTCCCCTTTGGGGACAAGATTGCATTGTGGTGGTGAGTTGGTTTTGACGTTACTCAATCCAGAAGCTGATAACTTCCAGGTTCTTGTTGGCCTGGCGGAGGCGGTTGGAGAGAACCTTGATGATGATATCCATGAGTTTCAGGGCCGTATGAGGCTTGTCCCGGCGTAACTTCTGGTAACCGTCCAGGGAAATCATGAATAGTTCCGCGTCGCCCGTCGCTCTTACGGCGGCGGAGCGGGGAAGCCCGTCGAGAAGCGCCATTTCGCCGAAAAATTCCCCAGGGTTCAAAACCGCGATGGTGTTTTCCTGGTTTTTTACTTTTTTCAGGATCTTGACCGCGCCGGATTTGATGACATACATGCTGTCGCCCTTGGAGTCCTCGTCGAAAACCAGCTCATCTTTCTTGATTACCTTTTCCTCGCCGGCCATGCCCATGGCTTCCAGATCGTTTCCGTCAAAAGTTTTAAAGGGGGCGTATTTGGCCAGGTAACTTACATCAGGCATGAATTTCTCCTTGGAATGGGGTCGAGGACTTAATTCTAAGGTTCTTTAAGAAAGACGCAAGCCTAAAATCAGTTCTCTGTTGTCCGCTCTCCGTTCTCCGTAAAGGTGTGAAGATTAAGTCTTTCAATCCTTTGGCGGACAACGGATGACGGAGAACGGTTTTTAGAAGAAGCCGTGTTTGATGGAGGATTTTCCGGGTTGCGCGGGTGGCGCCTTTGGGGCGGCTGGAGCGGGAGCGGGTTTTGAAGCGGTATTCATCGGCATGGGTACGGGAGTGGGCGGCGCCTGGGAGCTGTCCTCCAATAAATCATCCTCCGCCGGATGTGAAATGGCTTCCACCGCCTCCAGAACCTGGGATTCCTGCTCCACGCTTTGAGTGTCCACCTGGACGATGGCGTTTAAAACCTCTTCCTCGTCCAGAACATAACCATCCAGAGCTGAGGCTGGCAAGGGTTGATCAGGGTTATAAAGAGGAATGGAGGAGTCAACTTCCTCCTCGGCGCTTGATCCAAATTGGAGAAGAACCTCCGGATCCTTGATCGCTTCAACCGGTTCTTCCGCGGGAACAGGAGCCTGGACTGGTTCCTCCGCGATGGGTTGGGGGACGGGAGCTGGTTGTGCCTCTGGTGTTTTTTGGACTGCCATTTCGGGAATCACCGGGGAAGGCGGAATCATCGGTGTTTCAACAGGAGCCGGCGCGGACACAGGAGCTGGTGTTTCTTTTTTCTCCTCAACCTTTACCGCCGCCGGAACAGGTTGGGTTGCCGGGGCAGGGGCAGGAGGGGAAGCGGGTTGAGGATTTTTAGCGGCCTTAGCCTTGGCCAATACCTGTTTCAGGTATTCCTTGGGGTCGGTCAACTTGACCCCCCCGGCCTCAGTGTGAGCCGCCGCCGGCGGGACCTGGGCTTCGGGAGCGGGCTTGGAAGTTTCCCCCGCAGGCATGGGAGCGTCCTGTTTTTTCATGTTGAGAAGCTGGTCGGCTTCCTCGATGGAAATGTTTTTGAGTTTTGCCAGACGGGCTTTCGCTTCGTCCACCATGGCGCCGGTTTCATGGATTCGGATAAATTTTTCGTACTCCGCCACGGCCTTCTCAACGATGCCCTTGTTTTCATAAACCTGGCCAAGGATGAAATGGGCGTTCGCGTAGCTGGGTTCCAGCTTAATGGCGATCCGGTATTCGTTGATGGCTTGTTTGTAAAGCCGGAGTTTGTCGTAGATGAGTCCCACCGTGTTATGAACCTTGGCGCTTTGGGGATTAAGGGTTATGACCTGGGTAAAGGTTTCGAGGGCTTTTTGTAAATCTCCCTTTCGCTCGTACGCAAACCCCAGGGCCATGTAGGCGGCCTCATACCGGGGGTCCAACCTGACGGCTTCCGAGAAGGATTTGACCGCCTTGTCCAAAAGTTCCTGTTTGGCGTAGAGGGTTCCCATGTCAAACGCCACCTTGGATTTGTTCTTTCCCGTTTTGGCCGATTCCTCAAGGCGCTTCAGGGCAACATCCATGTTTCCCGCTGTGTCCTTGTCGATGCCCAAACGGTGGTAGGATTCGGCGTAGGAAGGATCCAGCTCCACGGCGGTTTGGAAAACCTGCATGGCCTGCTGGAACTGGCCCAATTCGTAATAAACGTTTCCGAGATTGTTAAAGAAGGTGGCGACTTTTGGGTTGCGGGAAATAGCGTCCTCGAAGGTCTTGATCGCTTCCTTGTATTTCTCGCACCGGGCCAGGGTCAAGCCCAGGTTGTTCCAGGCCTCCGGGGAATTATTGTCGATGGAAATGACTTTTTTAAAAACCTGGATGGCGTCGTCATGCTGGCCCAGGTCGGAATAGATAAAGCCTATCGCGGTATGGGCTTCCTTATAGTTGGGATCAATGTCGAGGGCCTTTTGAAGTTCCTTCAGGGCCTTGGTGGTATCACCCTGTTCGGAAAGCTTTTGGGCTGAATCCAAAAGCTCTTTCTTTTTGTCGTCTTTACTTCCGAAAAGTCCCATGAGTTTTGCCGTTTAACCTTGTCGAATTTTGGATAAGGAGAACATTGTATCGCCCTTGGTTTTCAATGGTCAACGTGAGAAACCCAAATCTCTCACCACAAAGGGCACAAAGTACACGAAGCACGGCTTGAAAATCGGATAAATATTCAGGTTTACTTCGTGGTCTTTGTGCCCTTTGCGGTGAGAGACGCTGTTTAAGGTCCTTTAAAAGGGAACGACCCCGGACTGCCGCCCATCATGTTCATGGCCTTGTTCATGATGCCGGGTTTTTTCATCATCTTGCGCATCATGTCATATTGTTTTAACAGGCTGTTAATTTCGTCCGCCCTCGTTCCGCTTCCCACCGCGATGCGGCGTTTGCGGGATCCGTCCAAAAGCTGGGGAAACTGACGCTCTTTGGTGGTCATGGAAAGAATGATGGCCTCCATCCGCTTTATTTTCTTTTCATCCGGCGCGTTTGCCGCCATCTGTTTTTTCTGGGTGTGATCCCCGGGAAGCATGTTGATCATTTCCTCCATGGATCCCATTTTCCGGAGCTGGCGGATTTGGTCCAAGAGGTGGTTGAGGTTGAAATCGGAAGGTTTGGATAGTTTTTGCTGGTTCATGGCGGATTGACGCGCCACTTCCTCCGCCTTTTCAATGAGGGTTAACATGTCGCCCATGCCCAATATTCGGGAGGCCATGCGGTCCGGGAAAAAGGGTTCCAGGCCCTCAAGTTTTTCACTGACTCCGACAAATTGAATGGGCACGCCCGTTACGGAAGTGATTGAAAAAATGGCGCCTCCTCTGGAATCCCCATCGGCTTTCGTTAAAACCAACCCGGTCAGGGGAAGCCTGGAATGGAAGGCGGTCGCGACATTAACGGCGTTTTGTCCCGTCATGGCGTCCACGACCAGCATGATGTTGGTGGGTTTCAACTTTTGATAGATTTCGGAGATCTCGTTCATCATCTCCCCGTCAATTTGAAGACGGCCCGCCGTATCAAGGATAAGAATGTTCGCGTTGTTTTGGAGGCAGTTTTTAACAGCCCGGACGCAAACGTCTAGGGCTTTCTCTCCGGGCTCGGGTTTAAAAAAGGGGATGTCGATTTCCTTGGCGAGAACACCCAGCTGGTCGATGGCGGCGGGGCGAACCAGGTCGGCGGCGACCAGTCCCGGCTTCCGTCCGTCTTTTTTTAGCCACAGAGCCAGCTTGGCGGCGGTGGTTGTTTTTCCGGTCCCCTGAAGGCCGGCCAGAAGAATGAGGGTTGGGGGAGCGGGGGCGAATTTTAATTTATTGGCGTTCTTGTCCCTGGGGGTTAACAGCTGGATCAACTCGTCATGAACGATCTTGATCATGACCTGGCCGGGGGAAAGGCTCAGGGAAACGTCCTTTCCCAGGGCCTTGATTTTGACCTTCTCCAGGAAACCCTTGGCGGTTTCCAAATTCACGTCAGCTTCCAGCAGGGCAAGGCGGACTTCCTTCAGGGCTTCCTGAATGTTTTCCTCGGTCAGTTTTCCCCGGCCGCGGAGGTTCTTGAAGACCTTCTGGATTTTCTCGGTAAGTTGGTCAAACATGGGGTCCTGCCGTTCGGGGTTTGAAGCGAGGGATGATTCTAGCAGGTTGTTGAAAAAGTAAAATAGAGCTTCCAAGCAGCCTGTTACCCCTAAAATTCCGGAGGAATTTGGGGGTTACCTTGAATATTTTCCGAACCCCCGTTTATCCTTTCTTGAAATTTTATGGAAAAGGGGGCGTGCCCGGTTTGGGCCGGCAAGGAGTTATGATGAAAATCACCCACGAATTGGCATTTAATGATTAGCATGGTTGCCGGGGATAATGAAAAATAAAAAACAGGACAGGGAAAAAGGAATCATGGGCCGAACTGGTTTGATTGGAGGGGCGCCCCGGGGAAAGGCAGGGGTTTTAAATCCCGAAACACTTCTCCAGTCCCATTGGCGTCCGCAAGGTAAGCCCTGGAAAAGGGAGAGGCTTTATTTTCGGGGCGATGATTATTTCCGGGACCTTCTGAAATCCGTTGGCCGGGCCAAGGCCGCCATCGAATTTGAAACCTATATTTTCGAGAAAGGTTTCCTGGGGGATAAGGTTATCGGGTCTTTTATTCGGGCGGCGCGTCGGGGGGTAAGAATCCGGTTGCTGATCGACGGGGTCGGTTCTCCCGATTTCGCTTCCCAATACGGCCCCCTCCTGGAAAGAGAAGGAATCCAATACCGTGTTTACCGTTCCTGGGGGGTGTTTTTCGCCTCGGTGTTCCACATTCTTCGGTTTCACCGCCTGAGCGAGATTACCCAGGACATCCGGTCCGCCTGGGCCTGGGGAAAACACCGGGATCACCGCAAACTCCTGGAGGTGGATGAAAAAGAAGTTTGGATCGGCAGTTTTAATGTTTCGGATTGGCACCTGGAAAAAGTGAAGGGAAAAAAAGTCTGGCGTGATACCGGGCTCGTCCTCAGGGGGGTGAAAAGCCTGGTTTTTAAAATCGCCTTCCACCTGGCCTGGGAAGATCAGCTTCGTTCCAGACTAAGGCATGTTTACCGTAAATTGCTCATCCGCTGGCTTTCCCACGACATATTTGAAAGCCCCATTCAAATCAGCGCGACCCAGAGTTTGAGGCGGTGGTACCGCCGGGAACTTTTGGGGATCTTTCAGTCGGCGCGGAAACGAATCTGGATCACAACCCCTT
Organism: candidate division FCPU426 bacterium; assembly: GCA_023249615.1. Classification (GTDB taxonomy): domain Bacteria; phylum Oederibacteriota; class Muellerivitia; order Muellerivitales; family Muellerivitaceae; genus PALSA-1180. Next base: position 13,793 of record JAHFCG010000073.1, read on the forward strand.
ATTTTT
>JAHFCG010000196.1 GCA_023249615.1 candidate division FCPU426 bacterium
TTAAAAAAATCTATTTCATTAATGACGGTAGAGGAATGGTTCGCCATAAAGTTCCTGGCGGCAAAGTTACAATTGTTGATGAAGGCCCCGGTTTAGGTCTGCTGAAAGGGGATATGCACTCAATGCGGGCGGATTATCTGGTGAAATTTGTTAGCATACCCGATGAGTTTGAGGGGAAAAGGTCTAACTCAATTTTTTCCTACGAGAAGGAACAGATTGAACTAATGCAAAATAAATTGTTGTTCCGCGACAGTATCGCGTGCGGTACGGGTTGCGATGTTGTTGCCTTCAATTATGACAATGGAATCGATAAAGAAACCCTTCGTCAGCTTCTGAATGAATATTGCCGAATAATATCCAATGGAGAAAATGGAACGGATTTTGAAGCAAAGACAAAATCGAAGAAAATCGTTTTTGCTCTTCAATGTGATGATTGAACAGCACAATCCTTGATTTCTTTCGGGAACACGTAGGGGTGGTTTAGGTAAATTGAATGTTGTCCATGATGGGAAGGCGTTTAATATGATTTTTCCTTTCTCCCGAAATTTCAGGTTATTCCTTATTCAAGTCGTTTTTATCGGAACCCTCCTTCTGGCCGCGGCGGGTAAAACCCAAAGTCTTTCACTGCCACCCCTCCATGTGGAAGGTCCCTTTTTGAAAGACCCTTCGGGACATACCGTGATACTGAGGGGCGTTAATCACCATGGCTTTTTAGATGTCCCCGACGGGGCTTGGGACCCTTCAGGAGCCCCGCTTTATTCCGGTATGGGCCATTGGAACCCCGAGGTGGTCCAGCAAACCCTTCAGGGTTACCACCAACTGGGTTTTAACGTCTTGCGTTTTCACACGGTCGTCGATTGGTGGAGAACCAATCCTCAAACCTATGAGGATCAATATCGTAAGGTCACCTATTCCGAAACCTACCGCAAGATGATCCGAGATACGGTTAAATGGGCTGGGGAGCGGGGACTCTACGTCATTTTTGATTTTTACGCCTTGAAAAACACGGCGGGCCGGCAGTCGGGGCAGGAATCCCTCCCTTGGTCGCCCTGGAGCCGGTTTCCGGGCTTGGTCAAGGACCGCCAGGAATTCGAGAAAATTTGGGTCTCGGTTTTTCAGGAACTCGGCAATTTTCCCAATGTACTTTTCGAACTTTACAATGAACCCCATGGGGACGCCAAGGCCAAGGAAGAGTGGTTCAAGTTTGTTACCGAGGTTTTGCCGAAAATGCGTCTCGTGACGAAAAATCCCGTTATCGTCCAATGGGATTACATGTGCTGGGTGAACCTGGACTATCCACCGCCAGGGCATCCCGCTTCAACCCTGGACTGGATCGAGAGACATCCTCTGAAGGATTCCAATTTGGTTTACGGAACCCACTTGTACCGTAATTCCGGCAACGGGGGGCCCGGCACGGCGCACCGAAGCGGCCCGCCCTTGGTCAACCTGTGGCAAAGGGATGATATGGAGAAGGCCTTGAAGATGGCTTTGGCTCCATGGTTGTCGGGGGAGAGGCCCAAGCCTCTTTTGGTAACTGAAATCGGCGCTTTCCTTTCCAAAGGGGGAGAGGATAAAGAGGATGAGCTGGCGTTTCTGAAAAACACGCTCGGTCTTCTCAACCAGTGGAATATCGGCTATGTCGGTTGGGGTTGGGCCTCGGATGCCCAAATTGACCACGGGATGCTCCATGACGGCAAACCTAACGAAGCCGGGAAAACTTTTCTGGATTCCCTAATCAAACGGGAATTAAAACCATTTATATCTTGGAAAAGAAAATCGCTGATGAAAAATATCATTCCTCCCCTCCCCCTCGTTTTTATTTTTTTTCTATTCGGCTGTTCCGGCGCAACGGTTAAAAAAAGCGCCACCGCCTCTCCCGTTGCCACTCCAACAGTTCCTCAAGCAAAAGATTTTCATCCGCTCCGAGAGGGTCAACTAGGAACGGTTCGCCTGGCCTTTGTGGGGGATGTTATGGTCGCCCGCAGGATGGAAAAGCTTCTGGACGAAAAGGGAACCAAGTGGGCCTTTGAGGCCTGCAAGCCCATGTTGGACGACTCGGATTTGGCGGTAGCTAACCTGGAATCCCCGGTGGGACGGGGCGGTGAAAAATATACCAGGAAGTCTGTTTATTTTAAGGGCCGGGTGGATTTGTTGGACGCCCTTTCCTACGGCGGTTTTGGTTTGGTGACCCTGTCCAACAATCATATTCTCGATTATGGTCCAGATGTAACGGACCAAACCCTCAAAGCATTGGATGAAAGAGGAATTCTTCACGTGGGCCTTAAAAACCCGGGAGACCCCGTTGACCGGGCGGTTTATGTGAAGGTGCGTGATGTCAATCTGGCTTTTCTGTCCTATTGTTCGGTTTGTCCTGAAAAGTTCACCGCGACCTGGAAGCGGCCGGGAATTAGGGTAGCCCTCCCGGAAATCATGGCGCCGGAGTTAAGACTCGCAAAATCCAAAGCCGATTTTGTCATTGTTCTGGTTCATTGGGGCCTTGAACATCAGGGAAATAACAAATTGCAGAAACGATTGGCCTGGGCCCTGAGCGATGAGGGGGCGGATCTAGTGATTGGCGCCCATCCTCATGTCCTTCAAAAAATTCAAAGAGTGGGGAAGGAGGGAAAGACTCTTGTTGCCTACAGTCTGGGCAATTTCCTTTTTGACATGAAATGCCGAGGGTGCAATGACAGCTGTATCCTGAAAGTGGATTTAAAAAAGGGAAAAAGAATCCACGCGAGGTTTGTGCCGGTGACGGGGGATTCGGGTCGTCCCGAGCCTGTTGATTCCGAAACCGACCGCGCCCAAAAAATAAAAAATATTTTTAAAAAAGGTTACAAGCATGGAAAGGTAACCTGGGAAAAATGCTTTGCCCTCGATGGTTGGTGTTGAACCAGACTGGCTGTTGTAAATTGGCCTTCGGGCGCATCCCGGAAGGCTCCTCCCCCAAAAACCCTTTTTCCATCCGCTTTGTTTCCAATGAAAACCCTTGGGGTGAAAGTGGTTTTGGCGCATTGACAGCGGAAAGCGGTTTCGATATTATTCATTACATCAAACGCGGGCTTTAAGTTTCCAACTTGCTCCGGCGTGCATTCCCGAAAGGGGAGCGAACAGCGAGCTAAAGCGGTAACAAGTTTTCGAGAACCTCGTAAACCCTGACCGTTTTTAAGGCGGCCGGGGTTTTTTTGTTTCTGAACCAAGTTTGGGGGATATCTTGAAGACGAACGGAAAAAGTACAACCAATGGAAACGGCAAGGCCGTCAGGCTTTCCCTTCGAAACGTTTCCAAAACCTTCCGTTCCCCCAAAACAGGCGAGGTGGGCGCGCTTGAAAACCTCAGCCTGGATGTCAAAAACGGGGAATTCCTGACGCTGGTCGGCCCCTCCGGTTGCGGCAAATCCACTATCCTCAATATCATCGCGGGTTTTGAAACAGTGGATAAGGGTGAAGTCCTCATTGACGACCGCCAAATCACGGGTCCCGGCCCCGACCGGGTGGTTTTGTTCCAGGAGCAGGCCCTTTTCCAGTGGCTCACCGTGGAGCAAAACGTATCCTTCGGTCTTGAGATGCTGAAGGTTCCCCCGGCGGAAATGGAAAACCGGATCCAAAAATACCTGTCTCTTGTCCACCTTTTGGATTTTAGGAAATCCCACATTTATGAACTTTCGGGTGGCATGAAGCAAAGGGTCGCCCTGGCCCGCGCCCTGGCCATGGAGCCGGAGGTTTTATTAATGGACGAGCCCTTTTCCGCGCTGGATTCCCATACAAGGGAAATGCTCCAGTCCGAAATCCAGGACATCTGGGAGGAAACCCGCAAGACCATCGTGTTTGTCACCCACGGGTTGAAAGAGGCGGTCGCGCTGGGGAACCGAGTGATTCTTTTAACCGCGAGACCGGGGCGCATCCAGCGGGAAATCTCCGTTAATTTGCCCCGCCCCCGTTACGTGGACGACAAGCCGGTCCTTTCCATCGCCCGTGAATTGAAATCCGAGATATCCAACTGGTCGGACCCGGTGGTCCCGGAAAGCGGCGTGAAATGAGGGACCGAATCATCAAGTGGGCTTTCTTCGCGGGGATTTTCATTATCTGGCAGTGCATCGCCTGGTCCGGAGCCTTTCCGCCCAACCTTCTTCCGGGTCCGCTTCAAGTTTTAAACTCGCTTGGAGTGATGTCCCGGGATGGAACCATATTTACGGGTGCCGGCGTGAGTATGTTCCGCCTGATTGGGGACTACTTTGTCGCAGTAGGGGGCGGGATTATCATCGGAGTT
>JAHFCG010000197.1 GCA_023249615.1 candidate division FCPU426 bacterium
GAAGTCTCATATCAAGGGGGCCCTGAACGTCGGGTGCACCCGCCAAGAGATCGTGGAGGCCATCCTCCAGATGTCGGTCTATGCCGGCTTCCCAGCCGCCATGAACGGCATGTACGCCGCCAAAGAGGTCTTCCAGGAAAAGTCCCGAAAGAAGAAGTAGGGATTCCGTCACCCTCACCCCGCCCTCTCCCCTTGATGGAGAGGGGGAAAAGCCATCCTTTGCGCCAATTTGCGGCCCGAATTAGCTTTAACAGTCCTGGTTTGACCTTCAGCCCCCTTTCTAGTACAATGACCCTCCTTTTTGGCTAATTTTGATGGAAAAATAAGGGTTTTTGGGCCCCTTTTGGGCCTCCCATTACCGCTTTTGGAGTCGACATGCTAACCGTTATGGAGCTTAGGGCCGGAAATCTCTGTGAATTTGATGGAATTCTTTACCGCGTAACCGCCTTCCAGCATGTGAAGCCCGGCAAGGGCGGCGGGTTCGTCCGCCTGAAACTTAAAAATGTCGAGCAGGGTACTGTCACCGACAAGACCTTGGACAGCTGGGAAAAGGTTCCGGAACCACCAGTCGAAGAGAAGGAAATGCAGTACATGTATAAGCAGGGTGATAAGTTTGTCTTTATGGACACCGAAACCTACGACCAGTTGGAGCTTACCGAGGATGAAGTCGGCGAGGGTTACCAATGGCTCAAGGAAGAAATGGCAATCGAAGTTCTTTTCTACCAAGGCAGGCCTGTCAGCGTGAAGCTGCCCATCACAGTTGATCTCAAGGTGACCACCTCGGAGCCCGGCATCAAGGGCGATCGGGTTTCGGGAGCCAACAAGCCGGCGACGCTGGAGTCCGGCGCCACGATTCAAGTTCCCCTTTTCATCAAGGAGGGGGATGTCCTCAGGATTGATACCAGAACCGGTGAATATCTGGAAAGAGTCTAATCTCAAAAGCTCGGGTTAAGTTTGAAGCCACAAAGGAGCCACTGATGCCGAACGGTACGGATAAAGCAGAAGGTTCAAAGCCGGAAAAAAAGAAAAAGATTGCCGCTACACCCGCCCTTAAAAAAATTAAAGTAAGTTCCAAACTGGCCCTGGTTCAGGACGTGATTCTTCTCATGAATGAGGCGGACATTTCCGAGTTAAGTTTCGAGCAGTCCGGGGTCAAGATTCATTTACGCCGAGGCGCGGGAATGCCTTTCCAAACCGCCATGGCACCCATGATGGCTCCGATGCAGTCCATGCCGATGATGGCGGCTCCTGTTGCCGCCTCGCCCGCTGGAAGCGCGTCTTCCGGGGCGGCTCCCGCGGCCAAGAACGACAACACAGTTACCGTAAATTCCCCGATGGTCGGAACCTTTTACCGGTCCCCGGCCCCTGACGCCAAGCCGTTCATCGAGGAAGGCGACAAAGTCGAGGTGGGCCAGGTTTATTGCATTATCGAGGCCATGAAACTCATGAACGAGGTCAAGGCCGAAGTGGCCGGGAAAGTCGTCAAAATCATCGCGCAAAACGGCCAGGCCGTCGAGTTCAACCAACCCTTGATTGTGATCGATCCGTCATAAGTAAACCAAAATCCTGCGCCAAGCCACCAAGACTCCAAGTGGTGCTTTGGGTGAAACCTTTTTTAGTCAAACATTAAAGTGCAAGGGAACCAAATAGTGTTCAACAAGATACTCATCGCCAACCGCGGGGAAATCGCCCTGCGCATCATCCGTGCCTGCAAGGAACTTGGAATCAAAACAGTTTCGGTTTATTCGGAAGCTGATGCTGATTCCCTTCATGTTCACCTTGCCGACGAAAGTGTCTGCATCGGCCGGGCCTCCAGTAAGGAAAGCTACCTGAACATTCCCGCTCTCATCAGCGCGGCGGAAATTACCGACGCCGAGGCCATTCACCCCGGTTACGGGTTCCTCGCCGAGAACGCCCATTTCGCGGAAGTTTGCGCGAGCTGTCAGATCAAGTTCATCGGGCCCAAGCCCGAAGTCATGCGGTTGATGGGCGACAAGGTTGCCGCCATCCGCATGGCCAAAAAAGCCGGAACCCCCACGACTCCTGGCAGTGACGGACCTGTCATCGACGGCAAGCAGGCTTTGGAAGTCGCCAAGCGCATCAAGTACCCCGTCATCATCAAGGCATCAGCGGGCGGCGGCGGACGAGGCATGCGCATCGCCCATACGGATATTGCCCTGAACCAGGCTTTCCAGACCTGCCGTGCGGAAGCCGAAGCGGCCTTTGGAAACCCTGAGGTTTACATCGAAAAATACATTGAGGAACCCCGCCACATTGAAGTGCAGATCATGGGCGACGAGTTCGGCCATATTGTCCATTTGGGCGAGAGGGATTGCACGATCCAGCGTTCCCACCAAAAGCTGATTGAAGAGGCTCCTTCGCAGGTTTTGTCCGCCCGCCAGCGCAAAAAGGTCGGTAAGTACGCCTTGAAATTGGCCAAACAGGTGAAGTACACCTCGGCGGGAACCATCGAGTTTCTGATGGACAAGAACAGCGACTTTTACTTCATGGAAATGAATACCCGGGTTCAGGTGGAGCACCCCGTGACTGAACTGATCATGGGCGTGGATATCATCAAGGAACAAATCAAGATCGCGGCGGGCGAGCGCCTTTCCATCACCAAGGACATTCTGGAACCCAGGGGTCACGCCATTGAATGCCGTATTAACGCTGAAAACCCCGATGACAACTTCAGGCCGTCGCCTGGAACCATTACCACTTATCACGTGCCGGGCGGCCCAGGCGTCCGGGTGGATACCCATCTTTACCAGGGGTACAAGGTTCCTCCCTATTACGATTCCATGTTAGCCAAGATCATCGTGCATTCGCCCAACCGTAATGAGGCCATTAAAAGGATGATCCGGGCCCTGGATGAGTTGGTCATTGAGGGCATTTATACCACCACGGATTTTTTAAAGACGATTTTGGAAAGCGAGACTTTCAAGCGCGGGACCTATTCCACGCATTTCGTGGAAAAGTTCATGAAGAACAAAAAGGATAAGGGTGAGGAAGGTTCGAAGAAATAATTGTTGGTAGGGGCGAACCTTGTGTTCGCCCAATTGGTAATGACGGCCAATAGTGCTGTTAAAAATATTGATAACGATGGAGAAATAATTTGAAGATAACAGTTTATTTTGATCCTAAAAATGTGAAGACGACCGTTATTCAAAACGCCACGGTGGTTTTGGTGGATGTCTTGAGAGCCACCACGACGGCGGCCATGTACCTCTACCACGGCGCCGCGGGAGTCATGCTCTGCCCCGATCCTGGCACGGCCAAGAAGGCCTTTGAGAAACTTAAAAGGGGAGAGGGGTTATTGGCGGGGGAGAGGGATTGGGAAAAGATTCCCGGTTTTCACCTGGGAGGATCGCCCCTGGATTCCAGCCGTGAGAAGGTCAAGGACCGGATTATTTGCTTCAGCACCCCCACTCCTTTAAAGCATTTGAAGGACGCCAAATATATTACTTTGGGTTCCTTTATTAATTTGAACGAGGTTTATGATTCCTGCCTTCGCGGAAAAAGAGACGTGGTCATTGTTTGCGCCGGCGGGCCCGAGGATTCGGCCTTTGCTGGCATGTTGGCGGACTTTCTTCAAAGCACCCTGATTTCCACCCCGATTGTTCTGGCGGAAAGCGCCAAGGACGCCATCGCGCTTTATAAACCCTGGCAGGGACGGCTGATTGATCTTTTGACGGAATCACCCGAGGGCAAGTCCCTCATTCAAAAGGGTTTCGCGAAGGACCTGGAACATTGCGTGAAGGTGAACAAAATTTCGGCCGTTCCTTTCTTCAAGGACACCATGTTCGAGAAGGAAGACACCCCCAAGCCCCGAAAGCTGGACGACCAGGGCAGGTCGAAATCTTCCGCCCCGCAAAAGGGCAAGTCGATCAAGGTAACCGTTCCGCTCTTCCCGAAGAACCCCGAGCACCCGGTGCCCGGCATGGAAAAGGCCGCTAAAAAGGGCGCGCTTCCCGACAAGAAGCAGGACGGGAAAAAGCATCCTGAAAAGAAGGGCGAGAAGGCTCCTCCGCCAGCGATTCTCAAAAAAGGCGAAAAGGTTCCGGGCGAAAAGAAGACCAAAGTGAAGGGGCCGCCCAAGCCCATGTTCAGCAAAAAAACCATCGCCACCGCCGTGGTGAAGATGATCAAGAAGCCGAGATAAGTTTTGATTTAGCTGTCATGGCGAGCCCCGCTGAATTTGCGGGGCGTGGCCATCCGATGCGTTCCAAAAACTGCAGTTTTTTGTTTCCTTTAGATTGCCACC
>JAHFCG010000074.1 GCA_023249615.1 candidate division FCPU426 bacterium
AGGTTTTTGGTTTTTGGGGAGTATCATCATTCAAGGGGGCGGAAACGGATTGGGTCCCCGGCCTGAAAAGACCCCGGATCATCCGCAGGAAACGGGAACGTTTTAAAAAATCCAAAAACCAGGAATGCATGCTCTCCTCGGCGCCGCCTTCCTCCACCCGGAATTTTTGCCCCCACACGACCAGGGGACGCCAAAGGAACTGGTCCAGAAAGGTAATCATCAAAATCATGGCGATGACACCCCAGAATTTCGCGGCGCTGTCACCCTTGTCGTTGGCCACGCTCATATAGGAACCAAGTCCGGGCAGGCGAAAATCCTTGCCGCCCAACTGGAAGGATTCCACGACCGTCAGGAAGAACCATCCGCCCGCCATACTCATCATGCTGTTCCAGATGAGGCCCATCGCCGAAAAAGGGATTTCCAATTTCGTGGCCTTCTGAATCCAGTTGAAGCGGTAGACCGCCGCGGCTTCCTGAAGATAAAGGGGGATGGAACGGAGGGATTGGTAAAAACTAAACGTCATGTTCCAGACCTGGCCGGTGAAGATCATGACGACGGCCGCCAGCTCCAGGCCGATATTGCTGTTGGGGAAAAGGGCCGCCAACGCCAGGACAAGGCCGGGCATGAACCCCAGAACGGGAATGCTTTGAAGAATATCCAGCAGGGGAATCAGGATTTTTTCAGCGACCTTGTCCTTGGCGGCCCAGTAGCCGTAGCCAAGGGTGAAAAAAAAGGAAAGCATATAGGCCATCAGGCCGCGGCAAAGGGAAAAGAATGTGTATTTGGGAAGGGCCCAGGGGGACAGGTCAATCTCGACCGCGGCCCGGTGCTGGCCGGTCCATTCCCCGGCCACGGTCATGATGCCGAAGATGAGGCCGATGAGCCCCAACAAAAGGGAAAGGTCGATCCACCAGATTTTCTGGTAGCGGGTGAGAAAGGAGGTGGCCTCGCCCCAGACTTTTTTAATTTCGATCATATTTAAAACCCGTTAACCACCAAGAACACCAAGTTCACCAAGAAGAAAAAAGATTTTAAATCTTTTAAACTATTTTGGTTTTTCTTGGTGCCCTTGGTGACCTTGGTGGTAAATGGTTTTTCTCAGCCTTGTTGAAAAATCATAAGCCCCGCCACGGCCGGCCGGAAGTAAAAAGTGAGCAAAAACAACGATTCGAGAGCTGTTCGGTTTCAGCGTCCAGGGATAAGATGTCGTCATGAAACTTCCCGTCCTTTTGTTTCTGGTAACGGCCGCGCCCCTCCTCGCGCAAAATCTTTCCAGTCCAGCGGCAGGAATATCCCCTTGGAGGTCGGTTGAAAAAATTCTTGGGAGGCCGGGCGTTCAGCAGGGGGACATGCTGAAGGTGTTTTTCCCCCGGACCGACCTGAATGTGACGGTAAACGGCATTCCCGTGGAGCCGGAGTTTGCCTTAAACAGCTGGGTGGCCTTTAAACCGGAGGGTAAAGGCACCTTTGTCAGGGGGGAGCTGGTTTTACTGGATGATGAGGTCCCTCAAGTGACGGCTCAATTATTGAAAAGGGCATTCAAAGTCAGCGAAAACCCGAACCCTCTCCCGAACGAATCTCCCGGTATACGCAATCTTATGATCGGTTGTTTGGGTTCGAGGACCAATATGGCCCAAGCCATTCAATATATCCTTTCCCTTACGGGAACCCCTCTTCGCCAAGGCTTCGTCGGGCAAGCCCCTCTTCGCCAGCCCCCTACCCAGTCGCTCAGGGGGACTAACGGCTTGGCGCTTCGTTTAAACTACGTCCCACAAGCCGATGGGCAAGCCTCCCTTAAAACGCCTGAAACCAAAGGTTCGTTACAGGATTGGCCTGGAATCCAGGCCATTCTTGGAACGGGAAAAATGAACGGAAATGTTCTTCAATACGATTTTCCCCGAACCGAACCCATCCGTGAGGGAGGCCTGGAAGTTCCCGAATTTATGGGGTTGACGACAACTTTCAAATTTCAAAAAGTCAGCGGGTTGGCCGTCAAGAAAAGGGGTCCTTTGGGTCTTCCCCTGGGTTCAAAAATATCAAAAGAGGTGGTCGCTTCAGTTGGCCGGTTTCTGACGCCCGCGGGAGACGTGGAATACCTGACCGAAAAAATGAGGAAAAACGGGGTTAAGGTAACCTCCACCCAAGCCGCCGTTTTCGCCCCCCAGCCGGGTTTTGTTTTTCTTTATTATTGGGTCCAGGGAGTCCCGGAAGTGGTCGCGGCGGGTTTAAAGGCGGCCCTGGATCAAACCCTGGTTCGAAAATAAACGACGGGTCCAAGCCCCGCGAGGAGCGCCAGGGACAGGCAGGATAAAAATAGCCCCAGGCGGAACGAAACAGGCTCATATCGAAAATCCAGTTGATGACGCCCTTTTTCGGCGGTTTCAACCGACATAAATAAACCATAAGCCCTTTGAATGGGTTTTGGTTTTCCATCCACCCAGGCGCGCCAACCGGGCGCGCAGGTTTCATTAAAGACAGCATAGCCCGGGGAGGGGCAATCCAAGGTGTCTGAAATTCGGCAGGAATTTCTCACGTTACCCCGGGCCGCCGGGGGGCGGGAGGCCCGCCAAAGGATCTCGGGCATTCCCCCGGTATTTTTTTCCAAATAAACCTTTTTTTCCCACCCGCTCCCCGGCCGGGAAATCCGTTCAAGGATGGAAACGCTGTCAGGAAGCGTTTCCGATTCCGGAACCCACCGGAGATCGCCGGCCGCGCGGTTATTGAGAAAAATAAAATTTTCCCCGAGTTTTCCAACTTCCCTGTATTTCGGCGGGAAAAGGGGCTGAGGCAACAGGAAAAGGCGGACGCCCGCGATATCCAGCAAATCCCCCCGATAGGGAAAGCCCCGATAGGCGTAGCGGCTCAGGTTATTGACGCTTTTGGGAAAAATGGAAAGGTAAAGGCTGGTGGACCGGATTCCCCAGGCCTCGTTGGTATCGACCAGGATATTTTCAACCGGGGATTTCATCGCCCTCACAATCGCGTCGTCACCCCGAAAGGTGAGCTGATTTTCCAGTGAAAGGCTGAGAATTCTTCCCGGTCCCGCGAGGTTTCTTATTTGTTCAGCGGTTTGAATGTTTTTTTCCATGCCGTAGGGGTTTGGCAACGGAAGGGCGAGATGGAATGGGATCCAAAGAAGGTTCAAGGTCCAGGAAAGCGTCAAAAGCAGGGTCAGGACGGGGAAAAACTTTTGAGGGGCCGAAAACCAGCGGTGAACGGCCATTGCCGCGGCGGTGGAGGCGCAAAAGACAAACAGGGGAGCTGATTTGGAAGGCTCCAAAAGCTCGAGGAATTTTTCAGGGAAAATTCTAAGAACCGGGAAATTAGTTCCCGCCATCCACAAAAGGAAACCGACGGCCGAGAGGTTCCAAAATGAAAAGAAAGTTTTTTTCGCCCCGGTTAAAAACCAGTCCAAAACAACCACCCCGAGGGGCACGAGGCCGAAATAGAGGTTAAAAAAATAATTGGCCGGGGTTCCCTGATAACGGCTGTCGCCGGGTGTCCCGAGGAAATCCGGCTTGATCAGGGAAAGGTATTCCGCGGGTTTGTTGAAAAATGGAAATTCCTTCCACCATCCTCCCCGATGGGAATAGGGTAAAAAATCAAGGAAGGGAATCCATTGAAGGGCCGTGGCGCAAAGGGCGGTCAAAAGCGCTAAAAACATCCAAACGGCGGTTTTCAGTGAAGGTTTTTGAAGGATCATCCAGACCGCCAAAAGAAAAAGGGTGTAGAAAACAAAAAGGGGGTATCCTGCCAAAATTTGGAGGGCCAGGAATATGGCCGGAAGGCCCCATGGGAGCGGACCTTGTTTTTTCAGGGCGAGGGAAGAGGACCAAAAAATCCACGGGATCCAGGTCAGGGCGGCCTGGGGATGGGGTACCGCCCAGGAACGGACAAAAAGGGCTGATCCCGAAAAACAAAAGGCGCCCAGGGAGCTTCCCAGGGGGGAGAGCCCCCGCGACCTCAGCCAAAGAAAACCGCCGGCGAAGGCAAGGGCCTGGTGCAAAAAGGCGAGAGGCATGAAGGTTTGGGAAACATCGAAGGCGTCAAAAATCCGGGTCAGGGGATAAAAGCAGGCGGACTGCCAATTAGCGACCTGGGGTATCCCGCATCCGATCATGGAATTCCAAAGGGGAAGAATTCCCTGGCGGAATTGCCCCCGGTTGAAAATTTTGTCCGGATAGGCGTGCATGAGGGTATCGGTCATGGCCGGGAGGCCGTGATGAAAGGCGCAGGCCCAATAAACCAATGAAATCAGGAAAATTCCGGCGACGCTCCCCGCCAATAGAATTTCAAACCTGGATTTTGCGGGAAAAGTTTTTGTTAAATTCATTCGGGTTCTCATCAAAACGTTAAATCCCCATTAAAAGTTGATCGTGTCTTTTGAATTGTCTCCAACGGATTGGTTTTAAATGTGCTTTAGTATAACGGTCCGTCCTTCTGTTTTTGCCAAATGTTCGTGTTAAAATGCCGGGCGTTTCTAAAAGGTTTTCGCAAAAAAATTCAGGGGGCCGATCATGTCAACCGGGTCAAATAAAGCCGATATTGGAATTTTGGGAATCGCCGTCATGGGTGAAAACCTGGCGATGAACATGGAGGACCATGGTTTTACCGTGGCCGTCTGCAACCTTCGAAGCGACCGCGTCACCCCTTTTATGCTGAAGAACGCCGGGAAAAAATTCATCGGCGCGAAAACTTTGGAGGAATTCGTGAACGCCCTGGCTTCCCCCCGCCGGGTCATGCTCATGGTCAAGGACGGGAAACCCGTTGATGACGCCATCCAACTCCTGAAACCCCTCCTGGCCAAGGGCGACATCATCATTGACGGCGGCAATTCCTGGTTCAAGGACACCCAGAGGCGCGAGGCGGAGCTGACCAGGGACGGCTTTTTCTTTTTCGGCGCCGGGGTTTCCGGCGGCGAGGAAGGCGCGAGATTCGGCCCCTCCATCATGCCGGGCGGCAGCGCCCAGGCTTATGAATTCGTAAGGCCCATCTTCGAGGCCATCTCCGCCAAGACCAATTCGGGCCCCTGCGTGACCCATTGCGGGCCGGATGGAGCGGGGCATTTCGTGAAGATGGTCCACAACGGCATCGAATACGGCGACATGCAGTTGATCGCCGAGTCCTACGACATTCTGCGCAAGGTGCTGGGAATTCAGGCCGCCGAGATGGGCCAGATTTTCACCGAGTGGAACAAGGGCATATTGGATTCATTCCTCATTGAATTGACAGCGAAGGTTTTTACCGTGAAGGACGACGAAACCGGCAAACCCCTGGTCGACATGATTTTGGACAAGGCGGGACAAAAGGGAACGGGGAAATGGACCGCGCAAATCGCGCTGGATATGGGCATCCAGATCCCCACCATCGCCGCCGCCATTGACGGGCGGGGAATGTCTTCCATTAAAGAAGAGCGCGTGATGGCCTCCCAGCAAATCAAGGGACCGGCGATTTCAAGCAAGGAAGACAAGAAGCAATTGATCGAGGCGGTGCGCGACGCCCTTTATGACTCCAAGGTTTGTTCCTACACCCAGGGCATGAGGCTCATCAAAGCCGCTTCCGACGAGTACAAATGGAACGTGAACCTGCGTGAAATGGCCCGTATCTGGAAGGGCGGCTGTATCATCCGCGCGAAACTGCTGGATGAGATCATGAAGGCCTACGACCGCAACCCAAATCTGCAATCACTCCTGCTGGACGAGTCTTTCAAGAAGCAGGTGGAATCCACCCAGGGCAATTGGCGAAAGGTGGTCTCGATTGCCGTCAACAACGGCATCCCGACCCCGGCCATGAGCGGAAGTCTGGCTTATTTTGACAGCTACCGCACGGCGGACCTGCCCCAGAACCTGACCCAGGCCCAGAGAGATTTTTTCGGCGCCCACACCTACCAGAGGGTGGACCACCCCGAAAAGGGATTTGTGCACACGGATTGGCTTTCGAAAACGAAGTAAAACCGCTGGATTGGGCGTCTTGGTAACTTCCGACTGGAAAAAACCGTATTTAGTGGTAGCATTTTAAATATTATTTTTTGGAGGAAATGATGGAATTAAAAAAACTTTTTTTAGGGTTGTTACTGGCCTCCGTAACGTTCGGCCAGGTTTCAGCGCAAACCTTCCGCTTTGGGTTGGAAGCGGGCGGGGGGATTTCCAATTTTAGCGGCGCCGACGCGAAAAATCTTTCCGGTTCCTTAAGCTCCAGGATCGGTTTGGTGGGAGGATTATTCCTCCAATTAAATTTTGGGGACAGCTTCGCGATCCAACCGGAGGTTCTTTACGCCCAAAAGGGAAGCCAGACAACCTCGGGATCCAACAATAGTACCTTTGATTTAAGCTACGTTGAAATTCCGGTTCTTCTCAAACTCTACCTGCCGACTCCCGGAATCAAACCGAATATTTTCGCGGGCGGGGCGGTGGGTTTCAATACCGCGGCCAATTTGGTGGCCTCGGGGACCCCAAGCGCGATCGCCAATATCAGCAGTTCGGATGTCGGCGTCATCGGGGGGGTCGGGGTGGATATCGATAAATTTTCCATCAGTGGACGCTATGAATTAGGTCTTACCAAGGTGAGCACCTCAACCACCGGTTCGGATATCCAAAACGGAACCATTTCGGTTATGTTGGGTTATTCGTTCATGTAAAAATCATTTGAGTAAAGGTTTGAAAAGGGAAGGCCCGGCAACCCGCCGGGCCTTTTTTGTTTTACCCATTCCTGGGTGAGAATGGCGAACCCCGTGAGGAGTGATGTTCGTAGGGGCGAAGCATGCCTCGCCCGTACAAAGGCCATTACTTGCGGAGCCCCCAAAGGGCCTACCAGCCTTGTGAAATATTTCACATCTAATTTGTCAAAAAGCTGGTTTAGGGTGAAAAACCCTTCTTTTTTAGTCCAATTGTGGATAGTTTGTGAAATATTTCACATTGACCAAATGGCCAATAAATCCTTATAATTCGGTCAAATTTCACCCCTCGTTACCCTCCTAAAACGCCAAATTCCGG
Source organism: candidate division FCPU426 bacterium (assembly GCA_023249615.1). Lineage (GTDB taxonomy): Bacteria > Oederibacteriota > Muellerivitia > Muellerivitales > Muellerivitaceae > PALSA-1180. The sequence continues at coordinate 6,993 of JAHFCG010000074.1, forward strand.
GTGAAATCCTTTTTAGTACCCCGGAGTCTGGACATGAATTTCGAACTCATCGAAAACCTTCTTCCCATTGTCCTTTCCCTGGTTCTGGCCATGGCGATCCCTTCGGTTCTCATGCTCCTTTCCAGGTTATTGGGCCCCCGCAGGGACACCGTCACGAAACTTTCCCCCTATGAATGCGGCATCCAGACCAGATCCATAACCGGCGACGCCCGCCATCGGTTCAATGTGAAATTTTACCTGGTGGCCATGTGTTTTCTGGTTTTCGACGTGGAGATTGTGTTTCTTTTCCCCTGGGCGGTATTGTTCCAGAAATTGGCCTGGGGCGGTTTTATTTCCATGCTGGGTTTCCTGGGGATTTTAACCTTCGGCTGGTTTTATCTCTGGAAGAGGGGAGCCCTGGAATGGGAGTAGAAACCTTTCCCGCCATTACAACCCGCAAGGAGGCCGTTATCGCCTGGGGTCAAAAGAATTCCCTCTGGCCCATGCCATTCGGTACGGCCTGCTGCGCCATTGAGTTTATGGCGGTTGCCGCGTCGGTGTTCGATATTTCACGCTTCGGCGCGGAGTTGGTCCGCTTCTCGCCCCGTCAGTCCGACCTGTTGTTGGTCGCGGGAACCGTCACCTTCAAGCAGGCCCCGATCCTGAAACAAATCTACGAACAGATGTGCGACCCCAAGTGGGTGATTTCCATGGGCGTTTGCGCCTCTTCCGGCGGCTTCTATAACAATTACTGCACGGTCCAGGGGATCGACCAGATTATTCCCGTGGATGTTTATATTTCAGGGTGCCCCCCAAGGCCGGAGGCCATTTTGACGGCGGTCATGAAGCTTCAGCACAAAATTGAGAATCCGGCCACGACGCCCCCGGCGCAGTTCATGGCGAAGGAACCGAAGTTCGGTTATTAGAAATTAAGATTTTGGTTGTCATTGCGAGGAGCCCTTATTTCAGGGCGACAAGATCGTGGTAGTTGCCCTCTGGGCAACCACGCTTGGCCCGAAGGGCCGACGCGCAATCAGAAAAAAACAAAAAACTGCAGTTTTTGGAATGGTTATGATTGCCGCGCTCCGCAAAATCAGCGGAGCTCGCAATGACAGGATAAAGGCGTGGAACAGAAACTTATGCTGGAAAAACTAACCGCTTCGCACCCGAAAGCCATTCTTGGTTCGGTGGACCGTTTTGGCACGCTCGAAATCCGGATTGAAAAATCCAAAATCGCGGACGTGGTAAAAACCCTGCGGGATGATCAGGAATTATTATTTAGCATCTTGATCGATATTGTCTCGGTGGATTACTCGACTTACGCCGGATGGACAGGCGAAAGGTTCGGCGTGATCTATCAATTGAAATCACTCGCCCTTGGTCATCGGGTTCAATTGTCCGTTACCGCGCCCGAAGACGAACCCATTGTCCCGACCATTTCCAAATTATTCGGCAACGCGGATTGGCTGGAAAGGGAAGCCTTTGACCAGATGGGAATCCGTTTTGCCCAGCATCCCAACCTGAAACGTCTTTTGAACCACCACGAGTTCGTGGGGCATCCGCTGCGGAAGGATTATCCCATCACGCGCCGTCAGGCCCTTTCGACCAATGATTCCCTGATGGATGAAATGGAAGCGCGCCTCAAAGAAAAAGGCTACGTATGAAAACGAACCATCTCACCGCAGAGGCGCGGAGACGCAGGGAAAGACCAAGAAAATTGAAAACACTTTATTGTTTAAACATTTTCTATGTTCACAAGATGATCATTTCACTGCGTCTCAGCGCCTCTGCGGTAAAGGGGTTTTAGTGATGATTAACCCAAAAACATTACTTCCCATCGAATCCTCCTCCGAAGGGTTGAACGCCGTTCAGCCCAAGGAGAAAAAAGATCTCGTGATGGTGAACCTTGGCCCCAGCCATCCGGCGACTCATGGAACCTTAAGGGTCCTTTGCGCGCTGGACGGCGAAAGCATCGTGTCGGCGGTGACGGAGATCGGCTACCTGCACCGGGGTTTCGAGAAGGACTGCGAGGTCCACACCTTCCAGCAATGTATCCCCTACACGGACCGGCTTAATTATGTTTCCGCCATCATGAACAACGTGGGTTTCTGCAAAACGGTTGAGAAAATGATGAACATCCAGGTTCCGGAACGGGCCATCTACCTCCGGGTTATTACCTGCGAGCTCAACCGCATTATCGATCACCTGGTTTGCGCCGGGGCGAATCTGGTGGACATCGGCGCGCTGACCAACTTTTGGTATTCCTTCAATGTGCGCGAGAAGGTTTACAACATCCTCGAAAAACTTTGCGGAGCGCGGCTGACTTCCAGTTATACCCGCATTGGGGGGCTTTCCCGGGATGTTTATCCGGCTTTTGGCGAGGAAGTCACGGCGGTTTTGAAAGAAATCCGCAAGGGTGTTTTGGATGTGCAAAAACTGATTTCCAAAAACCGCATTTTCCTCGACCGAACCAAAGATGTTTGCGTTATTTCAAAAGAAAAGGCCATCGCTTACGGATGGACCGGGCCGACGCTTCGGGCCTGCGGAGTTGAGTACGATTTGCGCAAAGCCGAGCCCTATTACCATTACGCAGATTTTAAATTCGATGTTCCGGTCGGGAGCCGGGGCGACGTTTATGACCGCATTTTTGTTCGTTTTTTGGAGATTGAGGAATCCATCCACATCATCGAGCAGGCCTTGAGGAAACTGCCGGACGGCCCCGTGATGACCGGCGACAAGAGGGTGGCCCTGCCCCCGAAACAGCAAACCTACGGCAATATCGAGGGTTTAATGAACCATTTCAAAATCATCATGCACGGTATTTGCCCGGAGCCGGGGGTCATTTACGACGCAACCGAAGCCGCCAACGGGGAACTGGGTTTTACAATCGTGGCGGATGGCAGCAAGAACCCTTACCGCATCAAGTGCCGTCCGCCCTGCTTCATGAATTTCGCGGTTTTCCACGAAATGATCGAGGGGGCGATGATCGCGGACGCGGTGGCGAATTTGGGGTCGATCAACATTATCGCCGGCGAACTAGACCGCTGACCATAAAGATATTTAAAAAGCGGTCGTATTGAGAGGAGCGGCGCCGCTAGGCGCCGTTTCGCGACGTGGCAATCTAAGCGATTATTTGAACCGCCGCGGGGCGGGGTTTTGCCTATGTAGGGGCGGGTCACTGACCCGCCCGGATTTGTGGTCATTCTTTTGGGCTAGGCATGCCTCGCCCCTACGAAACCAAAAAGGTTTGATTGAGAAAAAAGATTTTCGTGGCGAACGTGGCGTTCGTCGCGGTGAAAAAAGAGGTTTTTGATGGCGGTGACATTTAAAACTGAAACCATAAAAGAATTCGAAACCATCGCTGCCCGCTATCCGGTGCGGCGCGCCGCCTTGTTGCCCGCCCTTTGGCTGGCCCAAAAGGAATTCGGGTGGATCTCGACCGACGCCATGGTGGCCGTGGCGGACCTGGTGGGTTGTTCCCCCATGCAGGTCATGGAAGTGGCCGAGTTTTACACCATGTACCAAAAGCAAAAGCCGGGCAAGTACCACCTGCAAGTTTGCCAGACTATTTCCTGCCTCTTGAGTGGGTCGGAAGAAATCAAAAAGGTTATTGAGAAGAAGCTAAATTTAAAACCGGGAGAAACCACTCCGGACGGCAAATTCAGTTACCAGCCGGTGGAATGTTTGGCGGGATGCCACAAGGCGCCCTGCATGCAGGTGAACGACGATTACCACGAGAATTTGACGGCGGAAAGTATGGAAAAGCTGATTGAAGAGCTTAGAAAGAAGTAATGAAAAATGGACAATGGAAAACGAGGGATGATGGACAGCTTTTGAACTTTAAGTTCAAAAGCAAACCGCCGTTATTCATTATTAATTTTTCATTTTAAATTGGAGCCGTGATGGCGAATTTTCAACCACAACTTACCAAACGATTTGAAACCAAGGACAGCCACACCCTCAAGGTGTTTCTGGAAACGGGCGGTTATGCCTCGTTGAAAAAGCTTTTCGCCATGACGCCCGAACAGGTGACGGAGGAAGTGAAAGCCTCCGGGCTCAAGGGACGGGGCGGGGCGGGTTTTCCGGCGGGGATGAAGTGGTCTTTCGTTCCCAAAAACACAAATAAGCCGGTTTATCTCGTGGTAAACGCGGACGAAGGGGAGCCGGGAACTTTTACTGATCGGTACATGATGTATTACGACCCGCATCTTTTGCTGGAGGGAATCATTTGCACCAGCTTCGCCATTAACTGCCACACGGCCTACATTTACGTGCGCGGCGAGTTTGTCGAACAAATTAAACGTTTGGAGTCGGCAATTAAGGACGCGAAAGCCGAAGGCTTCCTGGGAAAAAATATCCAGGGTTCGGGATTTGATCTTGAGGTTTATGTCCACCGCGGAGCGGGAGCCTACATCTGCGGCGAGGAAACGGGACTTTTGGAATCCCTCGAAGGGAAAAAGGGCCAGCCCCGCATTAAGCCGCCATTTCCGGCGATCGTCGGAGCCTTCGGCTGTCCCACCATCATCAACAATGTGAAGACGCTGGCATCGGTTCCCTGGATTATCGAAAACGGAGCGAAGGCTTACATGGCCATCGGTACACCGAATTCTTCAGGCACTCATATCTTCGGCCTTTCAGGACATGTGAACCAGACCGGTTACTGGGAAATGCCCTTTGGCCTGCCCATGATGGAATTTATTGAGAAGTACGGCAAGGGCGTCAAGGGCGGGAAGCTTAAGGCGGTTATTCCGGGCGGGTCGTCTTGTCCCGTGTTGACGGCGAAGGATTGCGGGGACTTGACCCTTACCTACGAAAGCATGAAGGATCACCAGACCATGTTCGGGACCGGCTGTGCCATCATCATGAACGAACACACCGACATGGCCAAGGTCCTCAAGAACCTGACCCATTTTTACCGCGACGAATCCTGCGGGCAATGCACGCCTTGCCGGGAAGGGTCCGCGTGGGAGGACCGTCTTTTAAAGAAAATCATTGCCGGTGAGGGAACTTCCAAGGATTTGGATCTGATGCTGGAAGTGGCCGATAACATGGAGGGAAAGACAATTTGCGTGTTTTCGTCCGCCCTGGCTTTCCCGGTCCGGAGTTTTATCAAGAAGTTCCCGGCGGACTTTGAAAAGTATCTTGTGAAAAACACAGTGGCCGTGCCGGAGAAGATAACAACAATTTGAACCACGAAGTACACGAAGTTCACGAAGTAAGGCCTGACTGGTTTGGAACCGAAAAGATTCACTTTGTGTACTTTGTGAACTTTGTGGTGAGAGAGGTTTTTTGAAGTGGCAAAAATAACCATCGACGGAAAAAACATGGAAGTGCCCGACGGAACAAACGTTCTGGAGGCGGCCTTGTCCAACGACGTCCAGCTGGAGCATTTCTGCTACCAGCGCTACCTGCCCGTGGCCGGGAATTGCCGTACCTGTATGGTGGAAATCGAGGGCCCCAAGGGCAATATGCTCACCGTCGGTTGTAACACTAAGGTCGCCGAAGGCATGGTGGTTCACACCCTATCTCCCAAGGCCAAAGCCGCCCAGAAAAGCGCGTTGGAATTTCTCCTCTTGGACCACCCATTGGATTGCCCTGTCTGCGACAAGGCGGGGGAGTGCAAGCTCCAGAACCAGTATATGGAATACGGACTTTACGACTTCCGCCGAGGGGTGACCCGGGATTTCAAGGGAGGGAAAGCCTTGGACATCGGCGAGCACATCTTGTTGGACCAGGAGCGCTGTGTTCTTTGCACGCGCTGTATCCGCTTCGTGGACGAGGTTCCCAAAACTTCTGAACTTGGCATTGTGAACCGGGGCCACGATTCCACCATCACCACATTCCCCGGCCGTCGTTTGGATAACACTTATTCTGGCAACGTCACCGACATATGCCCCGTCGGGGCCTTGACCTTGAAGGAATTCCGCTTCAAGCAACGAGTCTGGTTCCTCAAAAAAACGGAGTCGGTCTGCACGGGCTGCGCGCGGGGTTGCAACATCACGGTGGAACACAACAAGGGAAAAATTTACCGTTTTATGCCGAGGGAAAATCCGGAACTCAACAAGAGCTGGATCTGCGATGAGGGGCGCTTTTCCTTTCCCTATTACGAGACCAACCGCCTGGATGAAATTCGGTTGGGCCATGGTGAGCGCCATTTGAAAGAGGGAATTGAGGCCCTGGCAAACATTCTTTCCGGACTGGGCAAGGACGAGGTGGCCGGGATCGCGTCCCCCTGGGCTTCGATCGAGGACAATTACGTCATGAAGAAGCTCTTTGAGAAGAAGTTCAACGTCAAAAACCTGGCGGCTCCGAACTGGTCCAAAAAGGGAGAAGGCGACAATATTTTGAAATTGGCGGACAAGTCTCCCAATGAAATGGGATTGAAGCTTTTGGGAATTCCCACGGACAACAAAGAGCTTTTTGAAAAG
>JAHFCG010000198.1 GCA_023249615.1 candidate division FCPU426 bacterium
AAAACCTGAAGGAATTGGTGAACTCGGTGGTGGACTACGAGGGGACCGCCGAAAAGCCGACCTTGGAAGGGTACCTGGACCAGGTTTCCCTGGTGGCCGACGCGGACAAGCTGGAGGATTACCGGAACTGCGTGACCTTGATGACCATGCACAACGCCAAGGGGTTGGAATTTCCCATCGTGTTCATCACCGGCATGGAAGAAGGGCTCTTTCCCCACAATAATTCCATGGAACAGGATGAGGAAGTCCAGGAAGAACGCCGCCTCTGTTATGTGGGTATGACCCGCGCCATGGATATTCTTTATCTCACCGGCGCCGCCTGCCGTACGGTTTACGGCACGCCCCAGTGGCGGGCGCCGTCACGCTTCCTGTCCGAAATCCCCAAGGAAATGATCCAGTTCACGGGAAAGGCCGCCGGAATCGTGGCGACCCAGGGCGGGTTATATGAAGTGGCTAATTCCAAAAAACAATTTGATGAGCTTAAAGACCCGGAGTGGGATGACGACGCGGTGGTTTCGCCCTTTGCCCTCGGGGAAACGGTGAAGCACAAAAAGTTCGGGAAGGGGATGGTCATATCCCTCGCCGGCGCCGGTGAGGATTTGAAGATAACGGTTTCATTTCCCAACCACGGCAAGAAACAGTTGCTGGCCAAGATGGCGAACCTGGAAAAACTCCAATAAGGCTTGAACCACAGAGTTCACTGAGTACTCAGAGTAAAGCCTAAGTCCTTATCAAAAAAATCCTTACCCTGTGCCCTCTGTGTACTCTGTGGTAGAAATGTTTTACCTTTTTTGGCAATATAAACGTCCTTTTACCCCTTCAGGAGATAAATCGTGGCTCTGTCCGAAAAAGACGTTCAATATGTCGCCAAGCTGGCCCGCCTGGAAGTCACCGACCAGGAAGTGGCCAAGTACACCCAGCAATTGGCCAACATCCTCGAATATGTCGAGCAGTTAAATAAGCTCGATACTTCCAACGTTGAACCCCTGACCCATCCCCTGGACGTGAAGAACGTCTTTCGTGAGGATGTTGTGACGCCCTCGCTTACCCAGCATGAAGTTCTTTCCAACGGGCCAGAAGTTCAGTCGGGACATTTCAAGGTTCCGAAAATAATGTAGGAAGATCTTTACCGCAGAGACGCAGAGAACGCAGATGGGAACAATTGAATTAGGGCTTAAAAAATATTTTCTCTGCGACCTCCGCGGCTCCGCGGTGAAAATTTAGGAAAAATAATGGAACTACACCAGAAAACAATTCACGAAGTTTCCGCGGACCTGAAAGCCAAGAAGGTTTCCTCCGTCGAGTTGACGAAGTCCGTTATGGACCACCTGGAAAAGGTGGAACCCAAGGTTCAATCCTTCATTACGGTCACCCGTGAAGGGGCCCTAAAGCAGGCGGCGGAAGCCGATAAGCGCCTGGCGTCCGGCAAAGACATTACCCCTTTAACCGGCGTTCCGTTTGGCATCAAGGACCTTCTTTGCACCAAGGGTGTGCGCACGACCTGCGGGTCCCGGATGCTGGAGAACTTTGTTCCCCCTTACAACGCCACGGTGGTTGAGAAGCTTATTGCTTCCGGTTCCATCATGGTGGGGAAGACCAACATGGATGAATACGCCATGGGTTCCTCGACCGAAACCTCCTTCTACAAGAAAACCAAAAACCCCTGGAACTTGAATTGCGTTCCGGGAGGTTCCTCGGGTGGTTCCGCCGCCTGTGTGTCCGCTGACCAGGCTTTCGCCTCTTTGGGTTCCGATACCGGCGGTTCCATCCGCCAGCCGGCCGCCCTCTGCGGTATCGTGGGGTTGAAACCCACCTATGGGCGGGTTTCCCGGTACGGCCTTATCGCTTTCGCCTCCTCCCTCGATCAGATCGGCCCCTTCGCCAAGGATGTCGAGGATTGCGCCATCATGATGAACGCCATCGCGGGCCATGATCCTTTTGATTCCACTTCGGCTGATGTACCCGTGCCCGATTACGTGGCCGAGTCCAAGAAAAGCATCAAGGGTTTGAAGGTTGGAATCCCCAAAGAGTTCTTTCCTGACGGATTAAATAAAGAAGTGGCTGATTCGGTGAAGAAGGCTATTGAAGAGTTGAAAAAGCAGGGGGCTGAGATTCACGAGGTTTCTTTGCCAGCCTCCCCTTATGGTTTGGCCGCTTACTATGTATTAGCCCCCTCGGAAGCTTCTTCCAACCTGGCCCGTTATGACGGTGTCCGCTACGGTTTACGGGTGCCGGGTGAGAACATTGTGGAAATGTATTCCAAGACCCGCGCAGCCGGGTTCGGCCCCGAGGTCAAGCGCCGTATCATGTTGGGAACCTACGCTCTTTCTTCCGGTTACTACGACGCTTACTACCTGAAGGCTCTCAAAGTGCGCCGGTTGATCAAGCAAGACTACGATAAGGCTTTTGAAAAGGTCGATGTTATCGCGACACCTACGGCTCCCAATCCCGCTTTCCGCTTCGGCGAAAAGACCGGCGACCCCCTTGCCATGTACCTGGAAGACGTTTTTACCGTTTCGATTAACATCACTGGAATGCCCGGTTTATCGGTTCCTTGCGGGATGTCCAAAACCGGACTGCCGATAGGTTTACAGTTGATTGGAAAGGCTTTCGACGAAGCGACGTTGTTGAGAACCGCTTACGCTTATGAACAAGCGACGGATTGGCATAAGCAAAAGCCGTCATTAAAAGAGGATTAACGGTTTTTACCGCAGAGGCGCAGAGAACGCAGAGGGAAAGATGTGTTTAAGAAAGAATGAAATATTTTTTCTGCGACCTCCGCGCCTCTGCGGTGAAAATTTTGGGGGATTAGATGGCAATTGAGTACGAGCCGGTCATAGGACTTGAGGTCCATTGCGAACTGAAAACAGCCACCAAACTGTTTTGCGGATGCCCCACGACTTTTGGTAACGAGGCCAACACCCAGGTTTGCCCGCGCTGTTTGGGGCTTCCCGGAACCTTACCGGTTATGAACAAAAAGGCCGTGGAATACGCGGTCAAGATTGGCTTGGCCCTCAACTGCACTATCTCGAAATACTCGAAGATGGACCGGAAGAACTATTACTATCCGGATCTTTCCAAGGCCTACCAGATTTCCCAATACGACAAGCCCCTCAACTACGGCGGTCATTTGGATATCGTCACAAAAGACGGGACAAAGCGAATTGGGGTCACGAGAGCCCATCTGGAAGAAGACGCCGGCAAGTTGGTTCACCAGGGCGGCAAGGCGGGACGTTTGGAATCTTCCGATTACTCTCTGGCCGACTACAATCGCGGCGGCATTCCCCTGGTTGAGATTGTTTCCGAACCTGATATTCGCAGTTCTGACGAAGCTTATGCTTATTTAAACGCTCTCCGGAATATCCTGCTTTATATCGATGTTTCGGACTGCAACATGGAAGAAGGTTCCCTCCGCTGCGACGCCAACGTTTCCATCCGCCCCAAGGGACAGGAAAAGTTTGGCACCCGAACCGAAATCAAGAACATGAATTCCTTCCGCTTTGCCAAGCAAGCCATTGATTATGAAATCAAGCGCCAGGCCGCTTTGTTGGATAAGGGCGAGAGAGTGGTTCAGGAGTCACGTCTCTGGGATGTGAATGAGAGCAAGACCAAGACCATGCGTTCCAAGGAAGAAGCCCACGACTACCGTTATTTCCCGGAGCCGGACCTGGTACCCATCATCTTGAGTGAGGAATATATTTCCGGAATCAAGAAGACCCTGCCGGAATTGCCGTCCGCCAAGCGCGCCCGGTTTGTTTCCCAGTACGGCCTGAGCGAATATGACGGCGGGGTTTTGACCGCCGATCAGGAACTCGCTCAATGGTTTGAAGAGGGAGCCAAGCTTACCAAAAGCCCGAAAGGGCTCGCCAATTGGATGATGGGCGATATGGCCGCCAAGATGAAGGAACAGGAAAAGGAACTCAAAGACCTAAAGTTCGACCAGAAGAAACTTGGCGAACTGGTGGATTTAATCGAGGCGGGTACCATCAACAGCAAACAAGCCAAGGAAGTCTTCGCGGAGATGTTTGATTTGGGCGTTTCCCCGGCGGAAGTCGTGAAATCCCGCGGCATGGCCCAGGTCTCCGATCCCAAGGCCATTGAAACGGCCGTGGAAAAGGTTCTTTCCGAAAACCCCAACGTGGTCGCTGACTACAAGGGCGGCAAGCAGGGCGTCATTGGGTTCCTCGTCGGCAAGGTCATGCAGGCCACCCAAGGCAAGGCCAACCCTAAATTGGTGAATGAGGTACTGAA
>JAHFCG010000199.1 GCA_023249615.1 candidate division FCPU426 bacterium
TCAGGATGAGGAAAGGGCGAAAAAAGTTTACGGGAAGGTGAACGCTCTGGTTGTTTTGTCGGTTCACAAAACCAAGACAGCGGAAGTGGGAGCTATGGCATTCCCCGTCCGGCCCTTTACGGAGAAGTCCGGAACCTTCGTGAACGCCTCAGCACGCCTCCAGCGTTTCAAACAAGCCATTGAACCGGAAAATCCCGATGTGATCGAGGCTTCCGCCTGGCTTTGTCTTTTGGCCAAGGCTTTGAAAGTGGAAGGCTTTGATTTTGAGGACACAACCGCTGTTTTCAACACGATGGCGAAGGAAGTGGAACTTTTGAAGGGATTAACTTTTTACGGCATTCCCTCAACGGGGAAAGTTCTTGAGATGCCAACGACCGCGCCGGAGCCCTTTCAGGGCATCAAGGCCCAACCTAATGTATTGGGAAAAAGTGTAAAGGTATGAAAGTGAAAAAGTTTGAAGGTTTGAAAAATTAATGGATTTTGAATGGTTTAAACCATGGAAGCCGGTAACCGATGAACAGTTGGCAAAAAGAATAGAGGATAAACTAAAAAAGGATTTACCCGAGGGCCATGTTCTTTATGGCCGGGAATTTAAGTTGATTGCGACGAACGGTGGTGCGTCGGATGATTATCTTTTCCAACTGGCAGATGGCGGATTCGCCGAGGTTGAATTGATTTGGTCATCTCAAGATTTACCCTTAAATTTAGCTCCGCCTTTTCCGGCTACCACAATTTACGCAAGTTTGGACCAATGGGCTGAGGATACAGGTTGGCGTTGGGAAGGGTTTTAAAATAGAACTTAGCTTTAAGGAACAACGTGGATTCACAAACATTTACTCTTATAAATATAACGGCGATGACTGTGGTGATGTGGTTGACTCCGCTTCAGTTCATTCCTTTCTTTATTTGGCTGGAACGGAAGGGAAGCGCCATCATTCAGGACCGCCTTGGCCCTAACCGCGCGGAAATTTTCGGCATTCGGCTTTTTGGACTCATCCACAACTTTGCCGATGTCGTGAAACTTTTGATGAAAGAAAACATCACCCCTTCCAGCGCCAACGCTTTTTATTATCTCCTCGCCCCCTTCTGGGCCATGACGGTTTCCCTTCTTCCGCTTCTCGTGGTTCCCCTGGCGGCGCCCATCGACATCGCGGGCCACACGGTCCGTTTCCAGGCCGCGAATTTCGGCGTCGGGATCCTTTATGTCCTCTCCATTACCAGCATGGGTGTTTTCGGCGTTATCCTGGCGGGCTGGGCTTCCAATAATAAATTTTCCCTACTCGGGGGACTTCGTTCCTCGGCCCAAATGATTTCGTATGAACTTTCCATGGGGTTGGCGGTCGTGGGGCTTCTCATGGTTTATCAAGGTGTCAAAGTGGATGGAATCGTGGAGAGTCAGGGAAGTCTCCTGACCTTCAACGGACATACGCTGCCGCTTCCCAATTGGGGAATTTTTCTGCAGCCGGTTGGGTTCTTCCTGTTTCTGGTCGCGTCCTTCGCCGAGACAAACCGCAATCCCTTTGACCTGGCGGAAGGGGAATCGGAACTGGTGGCGGGTTATCACATCGAATATTCCAGCGTGAAGTTCGCCCTTTTCTTTATGGCGGAATATTCCAACATGGTAGTCTCCGCGTTCCTCGTCTCGACGCTGTTCCTGGGGGGCTATCAGGTTCCCTTTGCCTCCACGGAAACTTTGGTTCAGAAACCCCAGGTGACCCTTTTTATCCTTTGTTTTATGGGAATAACCTGGGGACTGGCTGTCGGCTATCTTCTCTATATATACGCCCAACAGCAAAAGCCGCTATATTCCGGAATGAAGCGATGGGAACCTTTTATTCTTTCTGGAGCGGGTTTGGGACTAGCCGTGGGTTCCCTCGCGATTTTGGCCTTTTCCTCCGCAATCACCTTTCCCCCTTGGGCCCCCGCTGTTTTGGCGGCTCTGCTCCAGATGATTTGCCTTCTCACCAAGGTGGTTTTCTTTTGCTGGTTGTTCGTGTGGGTGCGTTGGACCATGCCGAGGTTCCGCTATGATCAGTTGATGAACCTGGGTTGGAAACTGATGCTGCCGGTGGCGTTGTTGAACTTGCTGGTGACGGGTGTGGTGCTGTTGATTCAAAAATAGATCTTTTTTACCGCAGAGACGCAGAGAACGCAGAAAAAGGAAGTATTTTGGTGGTTACAATTTTTAAAAAAAATGTTTTCTCCGCGAACTCCGCGCCTCCGCGGTGAAATGGGGTTTGATGTAATGAAAATAGTTCAACGGCCCGAAATGACGGGCGCGCAAAAACTTTATCTGCCGGAAGTCCTGAAAGGGCTGGCGGTGACGATGGGTCACGCCCTGAAAAATCTTTTAAACCCCAAGGGAATGCCGGTTATTTCCTTTCCGGAAGAAAAAAAGGACCTGCCTCCGACCACCCGGGGCCGCCACCGATTGATGAAGCGCGAGGATGAGACGCCACGTTGCACGGCCTGCATGCTTTGCGCGACGGCCTGCCCAGCGGAATGCATCCATATCCTGGCGGCGGAATCGGCTGACCCCGATGTGGAGAAAGTTCCCCAGAAATTCGATATCGACATGCTCCGCTGTGTTTTTTGCGGCTTTTGCGTGGACGCCTGTCCCCTGGACGCGATCCGGATGGATGTTCCAGAGATTGATTTGGCGGGCTATACCAGGGAAAGCTTGGTTTACGGCAAGGAATTTTTGATGAACCACGATAATAAGGATATTGTGGCGAATTATAATCCGCCGAGGCCGGTGGTCTGGACGCACGGGCCTCACGCCAAACCATAAAGATGTTTTAACCACGGAGGTCACGGAGTACACAGAGTAGGGCAAAAGAATTAAAAGTTTTAGGCTTTACTCTGTGATCTCTGTGTACTCTGTGGTGAAAATTTAGGAGATGGGAATGCTTGAAGCAGTTGTTTTTTACATTTTAGCCGGGGTGTTGGTCGCCATGGGATTGATGGTGATTACCCGCACGAACCCGATCGCCTCGGCTTTGTCCATGGTGGTTGCCTTCGTGGCGCTGGCCGGGCTTTACGCGACCCTTTCGGCAAGCCTTTTGGCCATTATCCAAATCCTCGTTTACGCCGGCGGCATTATGGTGCTCATGATCTTCGTCATCATGTTGTTGAACCTTCACCCCGAGGATTTAAAACCCATGAGGGCGCGGGCGGGAGCGGTTAGCCTCGCTATCCTTGCTGTTTTGGGGTTTGTTTTGGGCCCGATTTTTCTCAAGGTGTTTCCCTCGGGCCAGTGGAAGATGGCGACACTTTTTCCTGATTTTGGAAGTATTTTCACAGTGGGCGAAAAGATTTTTTCGGATTATCTGTTTCCCTTTGAAGTGCTTTCGCTTCTTTTGCTGGCGGCGGTTGTCGGCGCCTTGGTTTTGTCGAAAAGGAAGCTTTGAAAGCAATTGGGAATTAGGAATGAGGAATTGGGAATTAAATTCCTACTTCCGACATCCTAATTCCTCATTAAAGAAAGGTTGAACGATGGATTTGCTATACCCGGTGACACCTACGCACTATCTTGTGTTATCCGCCGTTCTCTTCGGGATTGGTGTTGCGGGTGTTTTATCCAGGCGGAATGTTTTCATCGCGCTCATGTCGCTGGAACTTATGTTGAATGCGGTCAACCTGTCCTTTGTTACTTTTTCCAGGATCAACGGGGACCTGACGGGCCATGTTTTTGTCTTGTTCGTGGTGGCGGTCGCGGCGGCGGAAGCCTGCGTGGGACTTGCGATCGTCATCGCGTTGTTCCGCCTGAAGGAAACGGTGGATCTGGATTTGTTTAAGAGTCTTAAAGGATAAGCTTTTACCGCCACGGACGCCAGGAGCGCCACGGAAGGCCAAAGATGAATCGAAAAGAAATTAAAAGAGAATTCGTGGCGAGCGTGGCGTTCGTCGCGGTAAAAATATTTTCATGAGGTTTTGATGCTTAAATTAGAACATTTTCAAAATATGGCCCTGGTCAACAACAACTGGCTTTGGCTCATCCTGTTCATTCCCCTCTTGGGGGCGGTGATGAACGGCGCGCTCACGCTTTTTTCGGCCCGGCGGAAGACCAACCTGCCGCCTCTTGTTTACGCCGTCATCGCCTGTGGATCGGCGATCGTTTCCTTTCTCATAGCCTGGAAAATCTTCCTTTATTTCAAGCGGCTTCCCGAAAACAGTCTTCTCACGCAGGACCTTTT
>JAHFCG010000200.1 GCA_023249615.1 candidate division FCPU426 bacterium
GAAAAATTCCCATGATCTCGCCTTCCTCCACGAATCCAAAAGTAACCCAAGTGGGGGATTACATTTCCCGTGTTTGCTTCATTGATCCCTTCCAGGGCCAGGTGATGGCTGATTTCGCCATGCAGAACCTCAAAGCCAAGACCGCCGCCATCCTTCGCGACCAAAAGAGCGACTACAGCATGGGCCTGGCGGATTTCTTCACCAAGCGCTTCAAGGAAAAGGGCGGCACGATTGTCTCCGACGAGAGTTTCGCGGCGGGTGATGTGGACTTTAAATCCCAGTTGACTTCCGTTCGAGGCAAGAAACCCGATGTGATTTTCGTTCCCGCTTATTACGGCGAGGTCGGCCTTTTGGCCAAGCAGGCCAGGGAATTGGGAGTGAAGGTCCCCTTGCTGGGAGGCGACGGCTGGGAATCCGACAAGCTTTATGAAATCGGGGGGGCCGCGCTGGATGGCTGTTATTTCTCGACTCACGCTTCTTCGGAATCGACCGATCCGAAGGTGATAAGTTTCGTGAGTAAATACAAAGCCAAGTATGGGCACACGCCTGACGCCCTCGCGGCCCTGGGTTATGACGCCGCCGGGGTTCTGGCCGCGGCCCTGAAGACGACAAAGTCTTTGTCTGGTTCCGACCTGAAGGATGCCATCAACGCCACCAAGAATTTTCCTGGAGTCACCGGGGTCATCAGCCTGGACGCGAACCGCGACGCGGTGAAGTCGGCGGTGGTTCTGAAGGTTCAGGACAAAAAAGCTTCCTATATCACGACGGTAAACCCCTAAGACAAAAGCTCTTTAGCCGCCGATATGCCGCATACCGACTTTTTGAAAAAATTGAGGAGTGCGGCATCATCCCATTCTTCATAAAAATGTTTCAAAAAGATGAATGGGATAACGACCGACCTGTCCGCCGAAGCTTTAAGCGAAGGGGGATGGACGCCGATGAAACATTGAATGATAAAAACCCTCGCCCCTTGCGGGAGAGGGTAGGGTGAGGGGTGATTCACCTAAGTGTTGCCACCCTCATCCCTTCCTTCTCCCCTCAAGGGAGAAGGGAAAAAACAATCCTTTATCGGCGTTTAGTTATCGGGTTTGATCGGCGGAAAAAAGACGGGGAATATTGAGAGTGAGTTGGTTTTTCACAAGCGTATTATTTTTCTAACTCTTCTCCCCGAAAAATTGAAAAACCAAAAGGCCCGGCCACAAACCGGGCCTTTTTTGTTGTCGGCGACTTTTTAGGACGGTCCTTGTGCAATTCCTTTGGCAGGTTTTTGTGCAGTCCTCCGTTTTAACCCTTTCATCATTCCTTTCAACTTGAAAAGCATTTGATGCGGTGGTTAAGTTGATGAACCTGAATTAAAAATATGAGGTTGAGATTCCTGAAATTTATCCTTCCGAAACTTTATCAAACCCCAAGGAGTATTTTCATTTGAGCTAAAAAAGTCCAGCAGACCCGTCAAAGGAGACCGCCAATGGATCAAGGAACACTCACCAACAAAACCGAGCCGGCCCGCTTCAACCTTAAGGAAATAATCCAGGGTGAATGGGTCGAGGCGCATTTCCAGCCGATCGTTTCCCTCAAACGCAGGTGTATCGTGGGCCTCGAAGGGCTTATTCGCGGGATTTATCCCAAAAGCCGGACGCTTATCCCTCCCGTTGATCTTTTTCACCAGGCCGCCCTTCAGGGCATGGAATTGGACCTGGACCGTCTTTGCCGGAAAAAAGTCATGGACGATTTCAGACTCCTTCACGCCCACAATCCAGAAATGATTCTTTCCCTCAACCTTGACGCTTCCGAATTGACCCGGGGGGTGGTGGGATCGGGACATTTAAGGCAGCAGGTTTTTGAGATGGGTTTAAGGCCGGAAAATATCGCCATTGAGATCATTGAATCGGATGTGGAGGACCTGAGGGAACTTCAACGGTTCGTCCAACTTTATAAGAGTTATGGATTCCTGATCGCGCTGGATGACGTCGGCGCGGGCCATTCCAACCTCAACCGCATACCCCTGATCAAGCCCGACATCCTGAAAATCGACCGATTTTTGGTACAGGATATTCAGGACGATTTTTACAAACAGGAAGTCCTGAAGTCGGTGGTGCAGATGGCCCGGCACCTCGGAACCCTGATCATTGCCGAAGGGGTTGAAACCCAGGAGGAGGCGGTTTGTCTTCTCGATATGGACGTGGACATGATCCAGGGTTTTTACTTTTCCCGGCCCCAGCGGCATGATCAGCTGGATTATGACCCGGTCCTGACAAGGATTAACGGTTTGGGCGGGGCTTTCAAACGTAATTTTCTGCGCAAGATCGGCGTGAAACGTTTCAACATGAGCCGCTATTACGCCACCATCCTGGAAATCCAGATGGAACTGACCCAGATGAAACCCGGCCGGTTTGATTCCATCCTGAACCGAATGGTCAGCGAGTTTCCACAGGTGGAAAGCGTCTATATCCTGGATGAAAACGGGGTCCAGGTTTCTGAAAGTGTTTTCAACGACCAGGGAAGAACCAAAAGAAACCCCATTATCTTTCGGCCCTCGCCCAAGGGCGCGGACCACACCATGAAGGATTATTTCTATTTTTTAATGGAGGCGGGATTAAGCAAGACAAGCTATGTGACCGAACCGTATCTTTCCATGGCGTCAGGCACCAGCTGCGTGACCTTGTCCTCGGTCTTCAAAAACGCGGACAACAACCGGTATATTTTGTGTTTGGACATTAATACCGACGCTCTTGGCGAAGACCCCGAAACAATTTAGTTTTTAACGCGAAGTCCACAAGAAATGGATTTCATTATTTTTTCGCCGCCGCCGGACGATGGTAAGCGGACAAAGCCCCTAAGACAAAACCATTTAACCGCCGATTACGACCGACCTGTCCGCCGAAGCTTTAAGCGAAGGGGGATGGACGCCGATAAAACATGGATTGGTTAAAGAAAAAATTCCTTATCTGCGTTTAGTTATTGGGTTTGATCGGCGGTAAAAAAGGTTTGATGGTGAAGGGTTTAACCCGGTAAAAGCTCGATGAGGCTGATTTCCGGCGAGAGGCCGAACCTTACCGGCAGAACCCAGTGACCTGTTCCGCTGGTCACGTAAAGCTGGCTTTCCCCCTCCCGAAAATACCCCAGATGAAATTTCATGAAAAGTTTGGCCAAAGACCAGTTGAGAAACCTGAAACCAAACTGCCCTCCGTGGGTGTGTCCGCTCAAGGTTAATTCGACCTTCCGCTCAACGGCCTCCCGAAAACCCTGGGGTTGATGGGCCAAAAGAACCGTGGGGGCGCCCGCGGGTTTTCCCTCCAAGGCTTTGTCGAAATCAGGGGCCACCGAACCCCATTTTCCGAAACGTCTCGCCCCCTGGTCCCCCACCCCCGCGAGCCAAAGCAACCCGTTTCCCTTTTGAATCGTCATTCCCTCGTTGACCAGCATTTGAAGCCGGCTGTTTTCCAGAATATGCAGGGTTTTTTCCGGGTTGGCGTACACATCGTGATTGCCCAACACGCCTATCGCGGGCAGGTAGGGGTCCAGTTCCTCCAGGCTTTTCAGGAACTTGGGAAGGTAATGGGGATCGTCATCGGTGATGTCCCCGCAAACCACGAAAAGATCGGGTTTTTGTTCCCCGGCAACCCGAGCGAATTGCCTCAACCGGGAAAGACGGGAGAACTCACCCACGTGAAGGTCAGAGACCATGGCAATCCGGTAGCCGGAAAATTCCGGCGGAAGGTTTTTGACGCGGATAGGGACCTTTTCCACGTGAATGAGAAAAATAGTCTGGAAGAAACCAACCACGCAAATTATTCCAATGATTACCAGAAACACGTTACCGGGAATACGGGCGAATTCCGTGAAGGGAATCCATCTCCAGGCGAAAATAGTCACCCAAAGGATCCCCAATAAAAGCATGAAGGCGGAATAAAGAAAAATGAGGAAGTTCCAAAAGACCCAGAAGGGGGCAAGGACCGCGCGCGAAACCCTGAAAAAATGGGAGGAATGTCTTTTCAGGATCAACGGCAGGAGAAGCCAAAGCAGGTTGCCCAAAACCGCCGACAGAAACAGGAAAAAATGCCATTGGCCCTTGTAAATCGCAAGATTGGCCCAAATGGTCAAGGCGTTCATGAGGAAGAACAGGCTTAAGACCAGGTTAAAAATGAAGACCGTTTTTTTAGTCGCCAAGGCCGCTCCCGTGTTTCAAGGC
>JAHFCG010000075.1 GCA_023249615.1 candidate division FCPU426 bacterium
CCCTCGATTGAAGCTCATATGTCAAACAAGCCTCGTAAACACTCTCCAACAATCCAGGAACCTAAAGCGGTATGCACCGCCATAGCCGATCCAATGATTTGCCCTGTGATTTTATTGATTTCCTCAGGGATAGGGATGTTTTCTTTACTCATGTTTTAAACTCTGTGTACCCTGTGAACTCTGTGGTAAAAAAACTTTAATCCTCGACGACGATTGCCTTTTCTTTAGTCTTTCTCGTCAATTCCCTCGCCAGTTTCTCGGCGGATTCACGGTCCACAAAATTGCCCACCCTCACCTTGTACAAGGGGAAGGCCAAATCGGGGTTCTTTACTGTTAGAACAGTGGATTTATACCCGGCCTTCTTCACGGCCTTCTGGGCCTTCGTGACATTCAGCTTTTTAGAATAAACCCCAACTTGAACATGGAAGGGCTTGGTCTTCAAAACGTCCTGGGACGCCTCTTCAGTTGAGGGAGTAGCGGTAGGCGCCTCGGCGGGAACAATCGGAGCCGCCGGCGGGGTTAATTCCGGAGTGGGTGTGGGCTCTTCCTTTTGCGCCGCCTGTTCCGGCGCCAATTCCTTATGTTGTTTTTCCAAAGCCTCCATGTGAGCCTTGGCTTCCGCCACCTCAAATGACTTGGGATATTTCTCGATCAAGGTCTGGAAGGCGGCGTGGGATTCCTTCGGTTTGTTTTCCATCTCATAGGTCTGTGCCAGTTTGAAATAAACCAGGTTGAGTTCTTCATAAAGGTGGTACTGGTCCAGGATTTTCAGATATTGCCTTTGGGCGTCGGAATATTTTTTCATCTTGAAGTAGGCAGTGCCCATGCCCAGCAGGGACTTGGGAGCCCAGGAACTATCCGGAGCCTTCTCCAAAACCTTCCTGTACTTGTCGACCGCTTCCTGATTCTTATCCATGGCCAGGAGCGAGGAAGCGTACCAGTAGTTAATTTCCGCGAAAGAGGCGCTTTTGGGATATTCCTTCAGGAACTCCTCGTAACTTTCCACCGCGTCCTGGTACTTGTCCGCCAGGTAATAGCGGGAACCAAGGTTTTTCTGCGCCTCTTCCCCTTCGGGACTATTGCTGTATTCGGCGGCCAGGGACTTGAACTGGTTGATGGAAATGGTGAAATCGTCCTGCAAATTGGCCAGAAGAAGGCGGGCCTTGGGTATGTAATCCTCCAGCGGGGAGGCCTTGGCCACCAGCTGGTTCAGGATTTGTTTGGCTTCCTTGTATTTCTTTTCCTTGAAATATTGCTGGGCCTTCTCGAAAAGGGGATGGTTGTCGGGGGTTGGCACCGGTGTCGGAGCGGAAAAAGCAAATCCCGACAAGGCCAAGAAAAACGAAAGAATTATTGAGCCACAGATGCATGGGATGCATTGGATAGCGAACAAATTCTTTAATGCGGAAAGAACTAACTTATGATTCTTCTTACTTTTGGCTAAATCCATCGAGGTTTTTCTTGCCTTTCTTTTCCATCCCATGCATGCCACTCTTCCATAAAGCTTTCAAAGAGAGTGGTATAGTCCCACATTACCTTAAACCTATTCAAATACCCTCATGTGGGACATCAGTGGCAAAATGCCGTTTGTTTCGCCTTTGCGTCGGTGGCTACATTGTCTTGCCGTAGAGGTTCGCGACTTTGTGGCTCTCAATCTTAACCTGAACCATATCCCCGGTCTTATAGCCCTTGCCAGGAAAAACCACCGTCCGGTTTTGACGGCTCTTACCGTAAAAAGCGTCGGGGGTCTTATCCGCTGGGCCATCAACCAGCACCTCTTCCGTTTTACCGACCCTGGTCTCACAACATTCGCCGGCGTGCTTCCAGGCCTTTTCATTCAATCGGGCCAGACGTTCATCCATGACTTCCTCGGGAACCTGATCCAGCATCCGGGCCGCGGGGGTTCCGAGGCGGGGGGAATATTTAAAACTGTAAACAGCGTCGTAATGAACCTTGTCCAACAAATCCAGGGTGCCCTGGAAATCCTTCTCTTCCTCGCCGGGAAAACCCACGATTAAATCCGTGGTGATAAACAAGTCCTTCACCCTGCCCCTTAACTTCGCGACCCTTTCCAAATAATGCTCCACGCTGTACTGGCGGTTCATCCGCTTAAGAACTTTGTCGGACCCGCATTGGACGGGTAAATGAATGGATTCACAAACCGCGGGAACATCCGCCATTACCTCGATCAGGTCATCCGGCATGTCCAAGGGATGGGAGGTCATGTAACGCACCCGTTCGATGCCCTTGATTTCCCCCACCTGGCGAAGCAACTGGGCGAAGGAATCGGTTTTGCCCCTGGATTTTAAACCCAACCCGTAAGAGTTGACGTTTTGGCCCAGCAACATGACTTCCTTGACCCCGGCCTGGGCGATTTTGGTAATTTCATCAAGGATGCTTTCGGCCGGCCGGGAAATTTCCCGGCCTCGGGTAAAAGGCACCACGCAAAAGGTGCAGAACTTGTCGCACCCCTTCATGATCTCGATAAAGGCCTTGTGGGGCTGTGACAGACGGTTGGGATCGTTCTCGGGGAAATAGATCGGGTCAAAATCCGCCAGGACCTGGCTAATTCCGTTTCCGGCCGCCTCACGGATAACCTGGGGTACCTTCAAATACTGGTCGGGACCAACCACCATATCCAGGTGGGGCGCCCGCTCGATCAACTGGTCCTTATAGCTGGTGGCCATGCAACCCATGATGCCGATGACCCGGCCTTCCCTGTCATTTTTCCAATCCACCAGCTGGCCCAGCCGGGAGAAAACCTTATGCTCGGCGTGGTCGCGGATGGAACAGGTATTGAACAAAATGACGTCGGCGTCTTCCTGTTTTTGGGTCATGGTGAAATTATCTTTGAGGAGGAGCCCCGTCACATGGTCGGATTCAAGGACATTGGACTGGCACCCGAAGGTTTCCATGAATACTTTTTTTTCTTTTGATTTAGGCGACAAGGTTTCCATATTTTCCCGGGGTGAAGTTGTTGAGGAGCCTTGAATTTTATAGGGTTTTAGGACCCTTAGCAACTGACGAGTGGGAGAGATAAATTCTGTTTGAACGAAACGGTGAATCACCCTCACCCCGCCCTCTCCCCTCGATGGAGAGGGGGAAAAGCCCAAGAAAACCCTCGCCCCTTGGTATTTTGGTTTTAAGGGTACATAGGGGATTTTCCCTATGGGCGCCGTTCGGGAGATGGGTAGGGTGAGGGGTATGTTCTTTTGAAACTCGGGGTTAAGAAAAGGCTTCTTTTGATGGAACAACGTGAAGGGCACCATCACCAATTACAAAATCAGGCCATCCGTAAAATCGCGCCTAACGGTTGCGGTAAAGCCAGACAAGCGACGCCAAAAAGACAAGCAGGAGTCCGGTCGTGAATAAGGGGTGGAACCATCCCCTCCAAAAGATCGCGGTGAAAAGCACAAGAGTTATAAAAACCCCGATATAAATCATGGCCCGAACGATGGGGGAACCGGCGGGCCTGGGAAAAAGACGCGGCGCGGCGCTGAGACGGACCGGCTCGTCCTTCAAACTTGAAATATTCCCCTCGGAATCGAAGACGAGGGGTAAATTGGCCCCGCAACGGCCGCAAATGTGGTTTTCGAGAATGTTAAAGGCCCCGCACTTGAGGCACTTGATGTCGAGGTTTTTGCGGTTATTTTCGGGGGTTACTTCTGCCATCCCGGGTTACTTGAGGCCGGAAAGCCGAGTCAAGATCAGGTCGACCTTTTTGACTTCCTCAGGCAATTTTTTCGCGGTGTAAATGACCTTTAATTTTTTATAGGTGTCAATGACTTCCTGTTTCTTGCCGAGTTTCAGGTAAATTTCCGCTTTCTTTTTAAGAATCTCCGCGTTGTCAGGTTCCAGGGCCAGGATGGAATCAAAATAACTGAAGGCCGCGTCCGATCGGTTTTCCTTTAGGGCGCTGGTGGCCAGGTTCAAATAAATTTGCATGGCTTCGGGTCTTTTGCCGACCTGCAGGAGGATTCGGGCCATGCGGGGGAGAAGCTTGTCGTCATTGGGGCGCCGGTTCATCAGGTTCATCATGTGGCCATGGGCGCCGTTCCAGTCCTTGATTTCCTCCGAAAGGGTAATGAGCTGTTCAATCAGGGTATCGTCCTCGGGATTTTCCTGGAGCAGAAGCTCAAACTGCTGTTTGGCTTCCTTGGATTGCTTCAGGGCCATCAGGGTTTTGGCCATGAGAAGTTTCAGGGTCGCGTTTCCGGCCTGGGTGGCCATTTCAATGGCGCCCCGGGCTTCTTCATACTGGCCGCAGTCAAAAGCCACCTGCGCCAATTTGCTTTGGTTCTTGGAAATGCCTTCCTGGTCCCCTTTTTTCACGGCCACGGCCGCCAATAACCTCAGGGTATCGAGACCCTCAGGGTCCATCAGGGAAATTTTCCCGGCGTATTCCAGCGCCATATCCACCCGGCCCTCGCTCAAATGAATATCCGCGACGGCCTTTAACTGGGCGGCCGCGTCGGTCACCATCGCGTTTTCCAGGAAAAGATTCGCCAGTTTTTCGCGGTAGGAAAAATTGATGGGCTCCGCCGCGATCAATTGGTTGTAATGGGCCACCGCTTCCTCCAGCTTCCCTTCGGCCGCGAGGTTTTCCGCCTCCTGGGCCTTGGTAAAGGAATTCAAATGCTGTCGCTGTTTGATATCCATTTTGTCGGGGGAAAGCTTGGCGATTTTCTTGTCAATGTTGGTTACCTTCTGGGCGTTCCCTAGTTTCCCGTAAAGCTCCCGCGATTCCAGGTAGGCCTCAAAGGCTTCCTTGTCATCCTTTTTCTTGGCGTAAGCGTCCCCCATCATGTTGTAAACATGGGGGTCGTAACGGTCCATCGAAAGGAGAAGCTTGTACTCCTCAATGGCCTTGTACCACTCGCCGCCTTGGACGTAAAGGAAGGCCATTTTGACATGCATCGCTTTATCTTCGGGCATGACTTCTCTTTTCCACGGTTATCCTATTTAAAAAGAACGCTTTGGCTTCCAAATGAAGGGCAAAAATGGCAGGTTGCTTCATGGGATGGATCAGGCCTTTAAACCTTCAACACTATAGGCGATTACCTTTTCGGTCTTGCCCTTTACCTTGATAGGGTCGAGCATCGTGGCAGTAACCTTGTGCTTTACCTTTTCATAGGTCGCGGCCGAAATAAGGATCTGTCCCTTTTCAGCCACGGATTCCAAACGCTGGGTCAAATTGACATTGTCGCCGATGGCCGTATATTCCATTCTTTCGTTGGACCCGATATTACCCACGACCGCTTCCCCCGTGTTGATCCCGATTCCGATGTTCACTTCCCTTTTTCCCTCGGTTTTCCATTTGGCCTGAAGTTGTTTCATTTTTTCGCTCATCTCAAGCGCCGCCAGGACCGCTCTTTCGGCGTGGTCGGGCATGTCAATGGGCGCTCCGTAAACAGCCATGATGGCATCGCCCATGAACTTATCCAGCGTTCCCTCATATTTAAAGATGATGGAGGTCATCGCGGTGAAATACTCGTTGAGAAGATGGACGACTTCCTCGGCGCTCAGGACTTCGGACATGGGTGTAAACCCCCGGATATCCGAAAAGAAAATGGTGATGACCTTTTTTTCGCCGCCCAGTTTCAAGCCGTCCTGGTGCTGGAGAATACGGTCCACCACGCTTTTGGTGACGTATTTTGAGAAGGCGCCCTTGATAACCTCTTTTTCCCGAAGGGATTTGGCCATGTTGTTGAAGGCGTCGGTCAGGTCGCCCAGCTCGTCCGCCCTTTTGATGTTGATGTTCTGGTCAAGGTTTCCCGCCGCGATCGCCGAGACACCGGTGACCAGGAGGCGGATGGGCTTGATCATGACCGTCACGAAAACCGTCATGGCGATGATCCCCAAAAACAGGATGCCGACGGTGGTAAGGATGATGGCCACCGCGACATACCGAACGACGCGGGTGATGCTGTTCTGGTTCATTCCGATATGAACCTCGCCGATCTTGTTCTTTTGGCCCTCGGCGTTGACAAGGATGGGGGCGCAGATGTCATAAAGGGTTCGGTTCTTGCTTTGATAGGCCTGGGTAAGAATGGGCTCGTTTGTGAGGCCCTTGGTGCCGGGGGGGACCTGGTAGACGACATGCTCCATGACGTTTTGAAGGTTGTTGTCCGCGACAATTTTTCCGGTCTTATCAACTATCTTCACGTATTCCATGTCGGTCTTTTGAATCTCGACCTCATCGGCCCAAAGGAATTTCTGGACAATTTCATTGAGAACATTGCTGGATTGGATCAATTTTTCCTGCCAGGGGGCAAAACCCGAGGTGATGTTGCGCACGGCCGCGCCGGACCCCAAATCCATGGCGTCCTTCGCGGATTGCGCCAGGGGGATGTCGATATCCTCGCCCAAACCGCCCTGCTGGGTGGTGGCCTTGGTGAGGTCATTGAAAACGGGTTCCACGCTGTTGGAGGCCAGACTTTTGACGCGGGCCTCCCCGCTGCTGATGATTTGCTGGGTCAGGGTTTGTTCAAGCTGGCTTAAGACCAGCCAGGTGACGACACCCATCACCACGCAAATAAGGAATGTTAAAACCAGGATGAATTTGACGCGAAGGGAGAAAAGATGGTGCTTGGCGACGGGTTTTGCCGCGGGAACTGGTGCGTTGGTTGGTGCCGGCTTGCTCAAAAGAGACCCCCGTCAAACGGTTCAAAACAAACGAAATGATTGATGGGGGTTACTATAATCAAGCGTTTTTGGCCTGTCAAATGTAACCAAAGACTCGCAACCCTCTTCAAAACCTTCTTACGCCGATTACGACCGATCAATTCCGATGGATATCATCACGTTATCGGGCTTTATCGGGTTTGATCCGCGCAAAAAATTGTTTTACAGCGCTTTTAAGAAGTTTTTTCTTCCACCGAGTCGGCCGCGGGAGGCGGTTCGGGCTCCTGGGAGGCCGGTTCATCCTCGGGGGCGGGAGCCAACCCAAGTTTGGACTCGCGCCGGCGGAGTTCGCCTTCCATTTCCCTTAGAAATTCCGGGGAGGGTTTGTCGCCGGCCAATTCCTGAATCTCCGAAACCTTCGGCATGTCGGACAAATCCTTAAGGCCAAAATGGATCAGGAACTCATGGGTGGTTCCGTACAAAAGAGGGCGTCCAGCCGTTTCCGCCCTCCCGAGAATCCGGACCATCTTCTTCTCCAGAAGGGTTTGAATCATATTGGTCACATCGACGCCCCGGATGGCCTCAATTTCGGCCCGTGTGACAGGCTGTTTGTAGGCGATGATGGCCAAGGCCTCCATGGAGGCTTTCGACAGGCGCGTCTTGGAAATGATTTTGTAGAGGTCCTTCGCCCATTTGTGATATTCCGGCCGGGTGACCACCTGGAAACCTTCCGCGATTTGAACCAGTTGAAAGCTTCTTCCCAACTGGTTGATTTCTTCCTGCAGGGCGGCAAAGGCACCCTGAACTTCCTCCACCGTGGTTTCCTTGATGATGTTGGCGACCCTCTTCGCCGTGAGGGGGGTCTCACTGACGAACAAAAGGCTTTCCACGATTCTTTTGAGTTTGTCCATTTCCATTAAAAGCATTCCTCCAAAAACAATTTTCACCACGAAGGGCACCAAGGGCACCAAGGGCACCAAGTAAAGCATAAGGATTTCTTTTTAAAAACAAATATTTTAATTATTTCCTTCTTGGTGTCCTTGGTGAACTTGGTGGTTAAACCTTAAGTTGTTAACCCGGGGTTGTCCGGCGTTTCACCCTGAAGCAGGTGAACCTCGATCTCCCCGAAAATCTTGTTCTGAACCACCCGGACCAGTTTCAAACGGATCAACTCCAAAAGCGCCAGCAAGGCGATAATTTTCTCGATCTTTGTCCGGCACGCCGTTAAAAGGGGCCGGAACACGATCATTTGGTCGGCCTGGAGCATGTCCATCAGATCGTTGATTTTTTGGGTGACGGTAATTTCAGGCCGAAGAAGCTCCGCGGTCGGGTCTTCCTGGGTGTGAATGAGGACATCCTTGAAGGCCGCCAAAAGCCCAAAGAGCGTGACCTCCTCCAGATGTTCTTCCTCCCCGACCTCCTTCAAATGGGTCGAAATCTTTCGGGACAAAAGCTGATTCCGGAGTTTTTCCAGGTCCAGAAGCTGGTCGGAAGCGTCCTTGAATTTTTTATACTCGATCAACCGGCGCATGAGTTCCACCCGGGGATCCTCCTCGGGTTGGTCGGGAGTGGGGTCGACGGGCAAAAGCATCCGGCTTTTGATCTGCATCAGGGTGGCGGCCATGACCAAAAAATCACCCGCGATTTCCAGATTCAGGGATTCCATGATTTCCAGATATGCCAAGTATTCCTTCGTGATTTTCGAGATGGGGATATCGTAAATATCCAGCTCATGCTCCTTGATGAGGTGGAGCAGGAGATCCATGGGACCGTCAAAGGAGGGCAGGGTGATTTGATAGGTGGGCTTTTGGTCGTCCTTGCCGAAAATCTC
This sequence comes from candidate division FCPU426 bacterium, assembly GCA_023249615.1. Taxonomy (GTDB): domain Bacteria; phylum Oederibacteriota; class Muellerivitia; order Muellerivitales; family Muellerivitaceae; genus PALSA-1180. Next base: position 8,456 of record JAHFCG010000075.1, read on the forward strand.
CTTGATAACCACGGATGTCACCGACGGCGAAACGGTGATTTCCAGCGGCCCTTCAGCCCGGCTCTTTTCTTCGTTTATATCACTCACGATTTCCTCGCACCTTTTCCCTGGACGCCGATTGTTTAATTTTTAATGACGAAAATTTTCCGCGGAGCGGAAAATCACTCTAATTAAAAATTCAAAACTCAAAATTCAAAATTGCCTTCTTGATTTTGGAAACAGGAATACCCGTCGCCTCATAAACCAATTCCATCGTCCCCGCCGCTATTTTCCTGGCTTTTTTGGCGCCCGCGAGCAGCACATCTTCCACCAGATCGGGGTTTTCATCCATCTTTTTCCTTTTCGCCAAAACCCCGCCTCCGAATAATTCCTCCAACTTCGCGAGGAGCAATTTCTTCGCGTCGCCGTATCCCATTCCGCCCTGGCGGAAACCTTTTTCCATCACGGCCGTTTCCTCGGGCTTGGCCATCAGCTTGTAAAGGAGGTAAATCACGTTCGTTTCGGGGTCCTTGACGTCCGCCACGCCCTTGGAATCGGTCACGATATTCATGACCTTCTTCTTGATTTCCGCCGGCTCCCCAAAAATCGGGATCACACTGGCTTCCTCCGACTTGCTCATCTTCCCGCCGGTCAAGCCGATCACCTTGGGCGCCGCGCTTAAGACCCCTTCGGGCAGTTTAAAAACATCCTTTTTAAAGGTGTGGTTGAAATAACCCGCCATGTCCCGGCACATCTCGATGTGCTGGATCTGGTCCTGTCCCACCGGCACCCTGTCGCTTTGGTAGATAAGGATGTCGGCCGCCATCAGGGCGGGATAAAAAAAGAGGCCCAAGTTCGGGGCGATCCCCTTGGCGATCTTGTCCTTGTAGGAATGGGCCCGTTCCATCAGCCCCATGCCGGTCACCGTGCTTAAAAGCCAGGCCAGTTCCGTGACCTCAGGAACATCGCTTTGGCGGAACAGGAGCGCTTTTGCGGGGTCCAGTCCCAGGGCCAAATAATCCGCCGCGGCCATGAAGGTATATTTTTTCTGCAGTTCCGCGTCTTGAATGGTCGTGAGGGAATGATAGTTGGCGATGAAATAAAGGCAATCCCCCTGTTCCTGCAGACGGATATGGTTTTGAATGGCCCCGAAGTAGTTGCCCAAATGAAGGCGCCCGCTGGATTGGACCCCCGAAAGGTAGCGAAGGCTTTTGTTTTTTTCGGCGGTTTGGGTCAAGGTTTTCCCCTATGAAAAAATCATGGCTGTTAAACGGTTCAGGCCGAAGGTTCCCATCAACATAAAAAGACCGCGCTCAAGCGGAACAAATATTTTGTTCAACCAACCCAGATAAAAAAAGGCCAAAAGGGCGATGCCGCTGTAGCGGTCCATCTGGGAATAGGCGTAGGACCAATGCCCTGGCAGGATATATTTCATGATCCAGGAACCGTCCAGGGGATAAAGGGGAATCAGGTTAAAAACCGCCAGGGCGAAATTAAGCCAAAAGAAGGACCGAAAAAAGATCAGAAGAAGCTGTTGGCCGCCGGGATCCAGCCCCATAAATTGGGTCAAATCAAGAAGGGACAACAACGCCATGCAGACGACGCATAAAAAGAAATTGGCCATCGGCCCCGCCAGCGCAACCAGAGCGCCGTCTCGTTTGGGGTTTTGGAAATTTTCCGGTGTCACGGGAACCGGTTTCGCCCAGCCAAACAACAGCAGGTTGGGATAAATAAAACGAAGAAGAGGAATCAAAATGGTTCCGATGGGGTCGGCATGGGCCCTTGGGTCCATGGTCAAACGGCCCAGCATTTTCGCGGTGGGGTCCCCCAGACGGTTGGCCATAAAGGCGTGGCCGAATTCGTGGAGGCTGAGCGAAAACACCAGGATCCCCAGGTCCAAAATGATCTGCAAAATTCTTTGCTGGTCCATATTCTCCCCAAATAATTAACCAAAAGGCTTTTTGCGGCGGCTGTAGGTGAGGGCAGAAAGCGAATGACGGAATTGAAAGCAACTGTAACGGATTAAAGGGACTCAATCAACCTTAAGAAGCGAAGGAATTTTTGACCCAATCCAGCGCCTGTTGGCGGGTTTTAAACTTTCCGTCCAATTGCCCGTTCAGGGCCTCCAGCAGGATAAAGGAATAACGGAAACCCGGGGGGATTCCCAAGGTCTGCAAATCCCCGCCCCTGATCCAGGGTTTGATTTTCTGAAGTTTGACAAAATAAACAGCCAGTTTTTTACGTAGGTCTGGAGCGGCCGCGGCCATGAGGAAGCATTGAACTTCCGGTCTTAAAGAGCATAGCAGGCGGTACATCCGGCTGGCGGGAATATCCTTTCCAGCCAATTGCCGCGGCAGTGCCGGAGCGGCTTTGGAGGATTGGGAAACGATCTTTTGTTCCGCCCGGGAAAGCATCAGGCGTTTGGACAGAGCCGCGGCGCCCTTTTCATCCATTTTTAAAAGAAGAGCCTGGAACCATACCATTTTTTCCTCCTCCAAAACCATCCGGTTTTTTTTGAAAAATCCGATAGCTCCGGCGATATGGGGAAGGGCCATTTTCGCCGAAGCCGAAACCCCTAGCGAGGAATGAATATGGGGAAGGACCCCCAGCTCGTCCAGACGCCAGACGGCCCTCTCGGGATGGGGTTCCTGGAAAATAAGCCTGAGTTCATTTCGAAGCCTCTCGCCCGAAACCCGCTGAATGTAATTTCCCCGGACCGCTTCCAAAAGCCACCTTTGGGTTTTTTCCTCAATGCGTTCCTGAAACCGCTGCTCAAATCGCACGGCCCGGAAAATACGGGTTGGATCATCCATGAAGCTTTTCGCGTGAAGCGCGCGGATACGCCCTTTTTTCAAATCCTCCAACCCCTCAAAAGGGTCAAGCAATTTTAGGAAATAACCGGGTGAAAGGCTCAGCGCCATGGAATTAATCGTAAAGTCCCTGCGGTAAAGGTCCTGCATGATCCCGCTTTTTTTAACGGCCGGAAGCGCTCCGGGGCTTTGGTAGCTTTCGGTCCTGGCGGTGGCCACATCGACCTTGCCGAACCCGGGAACAATGACGATGGAGGTTCCAAAACGGGTGAAGGCCTCAACCTCGGATCCCGTCAGGCGGGCCAGTTTTTCCGCGAAGGTGACGCCGTCCCCTTCCACGGTGATGTCGATATCAACGCCGGGGTGCCTTAAAAAAAGATCCCTGACGAACCCGCCCACCGCGTAAGCCGCCTCGCCCCTTTCATCCGCCAACTTGCCGATTTTCTTGAGGAGAGCGGTGGTCTTGGGGGGTATTTTGAAATGATAGGTTTTCATTGAAACCCTTTGAAAATGTCATTCAGAGCGACTTGACTGGCGTAGCCTTTGCGAAGCCAGGAGCGAAGAATCTAGGTGTTGAGCCATTCTCCGCTTAAATCCTCAAAATTCGGGTTTATCGTCTTAATTAAGTCTAATTTCTTCTTCCGGGACCAACCTTTAATTTTCTTCTCCCGGGCAATAGCTGAAATTATATCGTTGGTGGTTTCAAAATAGACCAATCGGGTAATTTTATACTTGGAGGTGAAGCCTGGAATTTCTCCCGACTTATGCTGCCAAGTCCTTATTTCCAAGTTGTTGGTAACACCAGTATATAGAGTTCTGGATGGGTTCGTCATGATGTAGACATAGTATTGATTCATAACCCTTGAACCAAGATCCTTCGCTTCGCTCTGGATGACAATAAAAACCTAAATATTGAAATTACCCTCCGCCGAAAAGGCGTTTTCAATATGCTGGATCTTGGCCAAGCCCATCCAATTTTTCTCAGGGCCTACCGCCACCACATCAAAACGGCAGGTTTTCCCATTCAACGGGTGTGAGGCGAGGTAAAAAGCCGCGGCCCCCGACAGACGCTTGACCTTGCGGGGCGTCACCGCCTCCAGAGGACTTCCTTGGGATTTTCCTTTTCTTGTCTTAACTTCAACAAAAACCAGGGTTCCGGCCCGTTGAGCGATCAGGTCGATTTCCCCCTGGCCGACCCGGTAATTCTTCTCGAGTATTTTATACCCCTTCAAACGCAAAAAGACCGCGGCCTTTTCCTCGCCGCTTTTCCCCTTTTGATAGGTGCTTCCGAGATTTTTATTTTTCAATGAATGACCTCTATCGGGTGGAAAAATCCGGGTTCTAAGGTTTCAGTCGAAGCAGTTGTAGGGGCGGGTCTCAGACCCGCCCTTACGAAAACTTAGGTTCCGCAAGGGCAAGGCATGCCTTGCCCCTACAACTGCTTCCTTCAAAATTTTTTCCAGGTAACAGTCTATTTAAATTGGGACCTTTTATTCCGGAACAATTCCCGAAGCGATTCCAGTTCCTTTTCCGTCAAAATCCCCGTCCCCGCCCTTTTGATTTGAAGACCCGACTGCTGAAGTTCCTTTAAACTTTCCGCCTGGTTCAATTTTTCCTTCCAATAAACGAAGGGGCCCCCCGAGGCCTTTTTGGAAAGGGTTTCCATGACCGGGGCGTAGGTCAAACGGTGTTCGGGACATGGCCCCAGTTCCACAAGGGCTTTCAGGTGCTCCTCGGTTCCATAACCCTTGTGGTTCTCAAAACCGTACCCGGGAAATTGCCGGTTGAGCTCCCCCATTAAACGGTCCCGTGTAACCTTGGCGAGGATGGACGCCGCCGCGATGCTGGAGGACAGGGCATCCCCGTGAATCAGGGGTTTCTGGGGGATCATGGAAAGTTTGGGAAGAGGCATGGCGTCCGTCAGGAGGAAA
>JAHFCG010000076.1 GCA_023249615.1 candidate division FCPU426 bacterium
CGAGAGACTCAAGGGCGAGTCCCGCGAAATACAGTGCCACCAGGTTCCCCAACAAATGGGCCAAATTAATGTGAAGCAAAAGACTGGTCAACATACGGTACCAGTCACCATCCGCTAAAACCCTGTCCCGATTCAGGGCTCCCATAGCCACAAAAATTCTTGTGACGGGTTGGGATTGCCAGGCGAAACGGCCGAAGGCAAGCCAGAGTTCGCTCATGAAAATTCCAAAAAGGAGGGCGATGATAAAATAAGTCGCGTAAGGCTGGCGGATCTTTTCCTGGACCGGAGGCGTGTTTTCTGTTTTTCCGCCTTCTTCACCGCCTGTTTTTTCAATTTGGGTTTTATAGCCGAGTAAAAAAATTTGAATGACCGCTACCGCGACAAACCAAAGTGAGTTTTGGAGGTAATCCGGATCAATGGTTTTTCCGGTAACGGCCATCAAAACCGGGAGCCCCCCCAATAAAACACAGGTTCCAATCCCCAGATGAAGGGTGGTATGGCTGAAGCGGCCCGTCAAATAGGAAATGAATTTCGAAAAGCCCTCCCGGTAATTGTATTTTTGCCCGGATGAAGAAAGACTTCCGGTCAGGACCTGGACGCCAATGGGATACCAAAGCGCCATCGCCCCCAACGTGGCCTTAAAAAGCCAGGGGACAGAATAGGAAAACCCAACCGAGGCGGCCACCACGGGAAAAATAATCGCTAAATGCAGGAAGGAATCAACGAATTGGTGAATCCTGCGGTAGTGTTCCTCATCCGGGACGATTCTTCCCGCCGCAAGGCCTCTCCAGGGATAAAAAACAATCCTTCCCTCGGAATCAACCTGAAACGAAGCGTCCGCTTTACTGGGATATTTTTTTTGTTCGGTGTTTTCGGGGTCCATAGATAACCGCCCCTAACTCGAGAATTTCTATTCGGCGATGTATTTCCCGATGTGGACCTTGTTGGCGATGGTTCCAGCCACATATTCCTTGGCCAGCTTGGCCTTGGGGGAATCAGCGGGGGCAACCTCCAGATATTTACGCCAGCACTCCACGGCCTTTTCCTGATAGCCCCGGTTCAGGTAAATGCCGCCCAGGGCGAAATGCACATCATTATGATTGGGATCCAGCTGAAAAACCCTTTCATATTCCACCATGGCTTCCTCCCACCACATCTTGGCGTAGTAGGCGTTGCCCAAATGAAAATGGGCGGAAGGATGATCGGGCCTCAGGGACACCGCTTTGGTGCATTCCTTGATCGCGTCGTCAAAACGTCCTTCCTTGAACAGGAGGATACCGAGGTTTAACTGGGAGGGAAAATAGGAAGGTTCCAAACGGATGGCTTCGCGGTAAAGTTCTTCGGCGCCCTTAAAATCCTGGTCCTTGTAGAGCTGGACCCCTTGTTTGTTATATTCAGCCGCATCAGGCATCTGAACCCCAATAAAAAGCTCTCACCACGAAGTACACGAAGGTCACTAAGTACATCTTTAAAGAAGAAAAATCAGACTTTAACTTCCTTTGTGCCCTTTGTGGTGAAAGTTTAAAGTTTTACGGAATGACTTTATTTAACGGATATTCCACGATTCCCTCGGCGCCGGCATCTTTAAGCTTCGGCACGATGACCCGCACGGTCTTTTCATCAATGACCGTGTCCACGTCCACCCAGTCCTTGTCCTGCAAATCCGCCACTGTGGGGGAATTCAGGGCCGGAAGCACTTTTAAAACTTTTTCAAGGTCTTTCCGGCGCACGTTTAATTTCAAGCCGACCTTTTCCTCCGCCGCCAGGGCTCCCTTGAGCATCAGGACCATGTCCTCAATCTTCTTTTTCTTCCAGGAATCCTTCCAGGCCGCCTTGTTCGCGATCACCACGGTATTTGATTCCATTATGGTTTCAAGGATAACCAGGTTGTTGGCCCGAAGCGAGGAACCGGTTTCGGTTACCTCAATAATGGCGTCGGCGAGCTCGGGAGGCTTGGCTTCCGTGGCTCCCCATGAAAATTCCACATGAGCCTTGACCCCATTCTTCTTTAAATATTCATTGGAAACATTTACCAGCTCGGTTGCGATCTTCTTGCCTTCCAGATCTTTCACCGATTTGATCGGGGAGTTCGCGGGCGCTGCCAACACCCAACGCACGGGCCTCAAACCCGCCTTGGCGTAAATGAGTTCAGCGATTTCGACAACATCCGAACGGTTTTCCATGACCCAATCCCGCCCTGTCATCCCCACATCCAGGGTGCCGTCCTCGACATAGCGGCTCATTTCCTGCGCGCGGATCAGCATGGCCTTCATTTCCTGGTCATCAATGTTGGGAAAATAAGAGCGCGAGGTGGAGGAGATTTTGTATCCCGCCTTCGCGAACAGGTGAAAAGTGGATTCCTGTAAACTGCCTTTGGGTAATCCGAGTTTTAATAGGTTGGCCATAAGAGTTCCTTGATTAAAAAAATTTGTCATTCCGAGGAGCCGCCCCGATAGGGGTGATTGGCGACGTGGGAATCTCAGTTTTTGCCGGTCGCTTAAAAGCTTTTGACTGAGATTCCGACGCCGATAATCGCGCCGATTGGCGCATCGGCTCGGAATGACGGATGAAGATTTCCACCCTTTTCAATTTGGGTACCATATTTAACAGCCTGCAAACGTCTTTGGCAAGGCAGAACATCCCACCAATTTAGCCACAGATGAATGGGATTAACCCAGATAAATCTTTGATTTAAATAATTTCCAGCCTCATCAATATTCATCCCATTCATGCCGCTTCCCCCATGGGAAACTTGATATGAAAAGCGGTATAGTCCCGCAATTCATTACACATTTGCCAAAAGTTTTGCGGGACATCTGTGGCTAAATAGCCTTTTTGTTTGGCCGTTCCATGTTTCAACCGGATACCTGTTTTGTTACACTTTATCCGCCTTAATCCCAGCGAGGGTTGACCCGTGACCAAGCCCATTCATTTCTACGATTACTCCAAGGATGAACTTACCAAACTATTGACCGATTGGGGTTTGCCCCGTCACACCAGCGACCAGATCTTCCAATGGCTTTATAAGAAAAAAGCAAAAAGTTTTGAGGCCATGACGGATTTGTCGAAAACCTTGCGGGAGAATTTGGCCCAAAAAGCATCCCTATCCGGCTTGACCCTTCAGACCAAACAGGTTTCCCAGGATGGAACGGCCAAATACCTTTGGCAATTACCAGCCGACGAAAAAGGACAGACGGCCGTGGTTGAAAGCGTCCTAATTCCCATGGCGCGTGATGAAGAGGGCCAGGCGGGAAGATATACGGCCTGCTTATCCACCCAGGCCGGATGCCGGATGAAATGCACCTTTTGCGCCACCGGAGTCCCCAAGTTCGGCAGGAACCTTTCCCCCGCCCAAATTGTCGGCCAAATGCTCGGTATGGAACAGGATTCGGGAACCGAGTTCAACAATGTGGTGGTCATGGGGATGGGTGAACCCATGGATAATTATGAGAACACCCTCAAGGCCATGCGGACTCTTCACGACCCGAAAGGGATCAATTTGGGAAGGCGCCGGATCACCGTTTCAACCTCGGGACTTATCGATCATCTAGTGAGATTTATTAAGGATGATTGGCCCGTTTCCCTCGCGGTTTCACTCCACAGCGCGGACCCCGAAATTCGAAGCAAATTAATGCCCATTAACCGCTCCAATCCCCTGGATAAACTCTGGAAAGTCATGAAATCCTATTCCTCTAAACGCCGGCTTCCAGTTACCCTAGAATACATACTATTAAAAGGCGTCAATGACCGGCCCGAGGACGCGAAGAAGCTCCATTCCTATTGCAAGGATTTGCTCTGTAAGGTGAACCTGATACGTTACAACCCGGTTCCCAGTCTTCCCTTTGACGCCCCTTCCGAGGAAACGGTGAAAGCCTTTCGGGAGGATTTGAAGGCTCGAGGCATGAAGGTTTTCTTGCGGGAGCGAAAAGGCGTGGATATCGCCGCGGCTTGTGGACAACTTGGCTACGAGAACAAATTAGAAAAGAGTAATTGAGGCCCATGATTCCTTTCTTTCAAAACCCGCCCACCCTTCGGGAAAAACAATTGCTTCGAAAAGCGGGAACCATCCTGGGAACCTTCACCTTCATCACTGGTATAACCGGGTTGGGGGCCATGATTTTTACCCAGCGCCACCAGCCCCTGATCGTTCCCAAACTCATCGGAATGGATGAAAAGCAGGCGGAAAAAATTCTTTCAAGCCGAAACCTGAATCTCAAGGTTACCCGTTCCATTTACGACGAGCATATCCCCGCGGGACTCATCAGCGAACAAATTCCGAAAGCCAATAATTACGTCAAGCGGGGACAAATGATCGAGGTGGTTTTAAGCAAGGGGAACCCGAAGGTTAAGGTCCCTTTGGTGGCTCACCTGTCCCTTCCCCAGGCCCAAATGGCCCTGGCGGGGGCGCACCTTCGAATCGGAAAGGAATCCTATATTGTCTCGCCCCAGGATCCGCGGGACACGGTCATAGGCCAGGTTCCCGCCAGCGACGAATTGGTGGACTCCTTTACCGATGTCAATTTGTTGGTTTCCGCCGGGCCGAATGAAACAGCCTTTGTCATGCCGGAACTGAAAAACCAGCCGTTGGAAAAAGCCTTCAAGACCCTGCGCCCCGCCGGAATAACGATTGAGAAAATTAAAATGGAGGTTCGGGATGATTTGGATTCCGAAACACTTCTCGCTCAAATGCCCCCGGCAGGCACAAGGATCCAAAAAAAGGACAGCGTTTCATTTGTGGTCAGCGCCAAGAGTTCCGACGCGAATTTGAAAGCCCGTTACACCAAAATCCTGTTTGATATGCCGGAGGGCGGCCCGAAGCGTTTGCAAATCGACATCTTTGATAGTTCCGGCACCCGCACGATTTACAACAAGATGGAATCACCGAAGGAACATATCGAGCTCGGCGTTTCCGTGACAGGAAAGGCCTCCGCCCAGGTCTACCTTAATCAAGAATTTGTTAAAGAAATCCCGATCGAATAGTTTTCCAGGTTTATTTACCTGTCCCCGGCCTGTCCCCCGAAGTCTTGACGAAGGGGGAAGCCTTGGCGAAGGGGGAAACCAGGAGTTCGTGAAGGAAATACCAATCGATTAACGGAGTAAACCAATGGGAAAATTAATCGGCTTGCTGATTCTAGCGGGGGCAGGGTATGGAATATACTGGTTTGGTTTTCACAAGTCCCCCGCCTACCGGACCTATCTTCAATGGACCAAGGCGACCAACGAGGGCGACTGTAAAACCCTTTATGGTATTTCCGACGGGGACGCCAAAAAATGGGTGGATGGTTTCTGCGGGGCGTCGGGGGGCATGACGGTTTTTGGCCGGGTCATTCAACCTGTTTCAGCCGCGGGGATGGTCTCGGATTTAAAAAACACCCCTCAGGGAGCCATACAGCAAATTCACCATGATCTCCAAAGCGAGGAGGAAGCCCCGGACGGAACTGTCAGCCTCGTGGTCATCGAAACAGTCCTGGGACGTCACAGTAATTTCAGCCATCCCCCTCCCCCTTCCCGTCACGAGGTCAAGTTGAGGGAAATGGACGGGGCTTGGAAGTTAGTGGAATTCAAATCAACAGATCAATAAAACCCTTTTAAAAACCTTGTAGGGGCGCCCCCCCGTGGGCGCCCAATGGGGGCAGGCACAGGGACCTGCCCCTACACAATACCGAACTACCAGAGGGCAAGAATAAATTGACTGAAAATTCCTCCCCACCGAAAAAAAAACACTGGTCCCGCGCCCTTCCCTGGCTTTCGGTTCTCCTGACCCTCCTGGCCTATTTGCCCGTGGTGAACAACCAATTCGTCAATTGGGACGATCCCAATTACATTCAATTCAACCCTGTTATCCGAAGTCTTGCCCCCCAAAACCTTTGGTCAATGGTCTCGAATTTCCATTCAGGCTATTGGATTCCCTTAACCTGGCTTTCCTACGCGTTGGATTTTCAATTGGGTCTTTTGGAACCCTGGATTTATCACCTCGACAATCTCATCCTCCACGGCCTGAATACCCTTTTCGTTTTCTTCCTCAGCCTAAAATTATTTACCTTCGTCAGGGAAAAGGACTCAAAACTGCCGGCCGACTGGCCTGTTTTTTCGGCTTTTGGCGGCTCCCTTCTTTTCGGGTTACACCCCCTCCATGTGGAATCAATAGCTTGGGCCGCCGAACGCAAGGATCTTCTTTGCGGACTTTTTTTTCTTTCAAGTCTTTTGGTTTATATGGAACTCGCGGCCCGTCCGACTAGAAAAAAATATTCACTCTGTCTCGGTCTTTTTTTTCTGGCCCTTATTTCCAAACCCATGGCCGTCAGCCTCCCGCTGGTCTTTATCCTTCTGGATTATTGGCCCTTTAGAAGATCAAACAAGTTTTCAAGCGTTTTCCTGGAAAAAACCCCATTCTTTTTAACGGCCCTGCTGGCGGGCTGGGTCGCCTTTCTTTCCCAAACACAGGTCGGCGCATCTTGGGGCCTTAACCAATCCCCCCTTTCTTTTCGGATCATGAATGCCTGCCATTCCCTGATTTTTTACCTGTTCAAATTATTGGTCCCGGTCAAATTGGCGGCCTTTTATCCCATCCTTCTGGAAAAAACCTTTTCACCCGATTACTTTTTCTCCCTCCTAGGGGTTTTATTAATCACCTTCGGGTGTTTCATTTACAGGAAGAAAAAACCATTTCTGCTGACAGCCTGGTTATTTTATGTCATCACCCTGGGGCCGGTTTTAGGTTTGGTTCAGGTCGGCAATCAGGCCGCCGGGGATCGTTTTACCTATATTCCCTCGCTGGCTCCAATACTTCTGGCTTCAGGTGTTTTTTTCCAATTATTGTCCCAACGGAGATTGATCCTCGGGCTCCTGGGTATTTTGGGGGCTGGGTTTCTGGGTTACGGGACCTTTCAACAGTCTTCCGTTTGGAAGGATTCCATCACCCTTTGGGAAAACACCCTGCGGGTTTGTCCACTCAACAATCTGATTGTCCACCAAAACCTCGGGAAGGCCTACGAGGACGCTGGCAGGCATGATGAAGCTTTGTCAAAATACCGTGACGCCCAAAATCCGGACCATAATTTTTTACAGCCGCTTTGGGGCGAGGGAAGAGTATTGTCCGCCATGGGACGTTTGGATTTTTCCATCAAGAAATTCAGGGAAGCTTTGGCCCTGAATCCCCATTTCCCTCCCCTTCATTCCGACCTGGGGATGGTCTATCAAAAAAAGGGATTGGAAAAAGAGGCGATGGGTGAAATTCAGGAGGCCATTCGGTTGGATACAAATTACGCCGAGGCTTACAACCATTTGGGGATTATTTATCGAAGTCAGGGCCAGGAAAAAGAATCCCTGGAGGCTTTCCAAAAGGCACTTTTTCTGGACCCCGATAACCCGGTTTATTTACGGGAATGTTTGAAGACCTGCCAGGCAACAGGCAACTTTAAGGAAGCCCTCAATTTATATAAGGCGCTTTCCAGCCACTCCAGGCCGCTGCTGGCCTCCGCCTTTTAACGGACGTCTTTATTTCACTAAATCTTTAAGGAATTTCCTCACGAGGCCCCCCGCCGGACCCTCCCCGGAGGTAAAAAAACCACCGATATCATTGTTTACCCCCACCCCCTGCCAAACCGGGGTCCCATCTTTCGTTGATATTAAATAAACCTCCACGGCCATAACTTTTCGGGCTTTGAAAAATTTCTGAAGAATTTCCTCCTCCGTTTCCAGGATTGGCCGTTTCCTCCAGTAACTGATGGTTTGTCCATTTTCCATTTCACGTAATTTGAGAGCGGGTGTCATGCCATCGTCGTAATCGATGACGCAAATCAGGGCGTAGGAGTAACCCTCGCAAAGTTTCGCGATCTGGGGGTGGTAGGCCCATTTGGCCGGTTCAAGAATATGCATGAGAAGGGCCTGCTGATAAGCCGGAGCGGCGTGAACCGAATAAAGCGGCAATTTATCCTCAATCGCTTCTTTTAAAAGTCCATCATCCATATTGGAAACCGATTGTTCCGCCGAGTCCTTAAGGTCGGGATTTCCCACTTTAAAGCGGCTCTTTTTCCCCTTTTCGTAAATTTTCAGGGGGGAGTAAACGCTTCCCATGTAGGCGATGGATCCCTCGGGAAAGGTAAATCCAGGCAACCTGTAAATAATCTCATTTCCAAAAACCTGGCCCTGCCACAAGCATATTGCCGCGCTCAATAAAATAAATCGCTTGGCGAGAATTTTCACATTTACCTCTTTTTTCTGCTTGAAAAGATAAACTAAACCGCCTGTCCCGCGGTCCAACCAGTGGCCCAGGCCCACTGGAAATTGAACCCGCCAAGTTTACCCGTCACATCCATGACTTCGCCAATGAAAAAAAGCCCCGGAACCTTTCGGCATTCCATCGTTTCCCTATCCAGTTCCCTGGTATCCACTCCGCCCCTTGTCACTTCCGCTTGTTTATAACCAAAGGTATCAGCGGGAACAAACCGGTAAGCGTGAATGGTTTCCGCAAGGGTTTTCATTTGGGCGGCGGAAAGCTCGGCCCAGGCTCCCTTGGCCCCGGCGTGGTAGGCCAGGCGCTCCGCGAGTCTTTTGGGAATACGTTCGGATAGCCAAACACGGAATTCCCCCCTTCCGCCCGCCGCCTTATCCTTTTTCAATTGTTGTAAGGTTGAATCCACGGTTAGTTCCGGCACCCAATTAACAATGATCTCCTGCCCTGGGTTCCAATGGAGGGAGGCGTTCAAAATGACAGGCCCGCTCAAACCCTTATGGGTGATCATGATGTCCTCGACCATGTTCCATTTTCCCGTGGTAACACCCACTTGTAGGTGAATGCCGGATAAACCATCGAACCTGGTCATTTCAAGTTCGGGAAAGGTCAACCCTACCAAGGCCGGAGAGGGTTCGATGATCTTCAAGCCGAATTGTTGGGCGATTCTGTAACCCAAATCGGTCGCCCCAAGCTGAGGCCAGGATAACCCGCCTGTGGCTACAACCAAATGAGGAGCGGCAAAAACCGAATCCTTGGTCTTCACCGTGAAAATTCCATCGGAATGAGAAACTTCCTGCGTGTTTTGTTCCTTGAGTAACTCGGCCCCCTTTTCCATGGCCCGGTCCACCAGCAAACCCACAATCGCCTTGGCGCTCTTGTCACAGAACAACTGGCCGTCTTTTTTCTCGTGGTAGGCGATTTTCTTGGCTTTGACGAGGGCGATGAAATCCTTGGGTCTATATTTGGAAAGGGCAAAGGGGATGAAGGCTGGATTGGAGGAAACGTAATCGATCGGTTTGGCGTGGAGATTGGTGAAGTTACAGCGCCCGCCCCCGGAAACAAGGATCTTGGGGCCGGGACGGGAGGCTATTTCGAGGACAACCACTTTGCGTCCCCGGCCGGCGGCTTCCGCCGCGCACATCAGCCCCGCGGCTCCGCCCCCAAGAATAATCACGTCGTAGGAATTCATGCCGATAAGATAACAGCCGTGGGTTCAGTTACAAGGGTCGGGCTTGACTTTCCATGAACAAACGAAATCCCTCATTCTACTTAATGGTGGTGTCCCCGAAATTGATGTTCAATAAAAGCCCGTCTGTGGTTGGTGTGTTTTGCCCCAAATTCAAGTAGGGGTCTCCGGTATCAAAAGCGTAATCCCCATTCGCGTCATACCAGGCTTGGAGATAAAGAGGCGAGAGACCCGTTGTCGACGTTCCGCTGTTGGTGAGAATATAATAGGGACTATTGTTTTTGAGGGTCCCACCGCCCGGGGTCAACGCCGCCGAGTAACCTGAATCGGAAAAGGAGTTGATATAAATCCTCCGGCAATATTGCACCGCTCCCTTGCTTCCCGTGTAATTCACATTCCCGTATATTCCCCAATAACTACAGGTGTCATTCAAAGTAATCGTGGGGCCGACGGTGGTGGTCCCGGCGGCGCCTGAAAAGGTCACGGAATAAGAGATGGGGACAGCGGGGTTCCCGCATGGTCCCCCGTTCGTATAACGCTCCCCTGGGACGGGGACATAATAGGTTTGATAATTGGCGTCGACGTAATTAACAAGGCCATTGAAATTATAAAAAGCCACTAAATTTCCGCTGGAAGGATAAATGCTTCCAACGGTATAGGTCCCATTTGAGGTCCCAATTATTTGAGTGCCCGAAAGCTGGCCCCCGTTGTAAAAACCCACCACAATGCTGTTGGCGAAATTAACACTACCAGTTCCAGAATAAATAACACTTCCCGAGATGTGATAGGCGGGAGTCGGCGGCATGCAGGCCGTCAGGGTAAAGGTAAAGGTGGTGCAGGGAGTCGAAGTGTATACCGGGGTATAGGTGCTGGTATTTGTCGGAGTCCGGGTCGGGGTATTACTGGGTGTCGGGGTCGGGGTTAACCAGCCCCCGGTGGGCGTACCGGTGGGAGTGTTGGTAAGGGTGCTCGTGGGGGAATTTGTGGGGGTATTTGAAGGACTTGGTGTAAGTGTATTGGTTAATGTGTTGGTGGGCGTGTTGACCAACGGGGAATTGGTTGGGGTACTCACCAGGGTGGAGGTGGGAGTTTTACTTGGAGTCAACCCCGGGGTAATGGTGGGGCCAAGAGGAACTGGTACTGAAGGCGGAAATAGGTTTGTGCAGGATTGAAAACCTATAAGAAATAAAAGAAAAAACAGAATAAAACCCAGCCGTCTCCATTTCATAAAGCCCCCCTGTTTCCTCTAGACGGGAAAGGGGGGTTTTAGTGCAAAATTTCCCGCCCCAAAGGTATTTATAAACCCCAGGTTTAAGCCATGATCCCCCTTAAACAACGGGTTAGGGAAAAGGCAACTTTAGACGGTCGTTTTGGCCTTCATCAATGAAGTCACCGTCTCCGAAATTTCCTCCGCGGAGGAAGGCTTCGCCAAAAGACGAACGCTTTCGTAAGGCCCCAACTCCTCCCTCAATTGGGAGGTAATCGAGGAGGACAAAACGATGACCGGCTTGTTCTTCAACAGGGGATTATTGTGCAAAATCTTCAAGAAGGTTTGTCCGTCCATGCCTGGCATTTGCAAATCCGTGATGATGAAATCCACCTTCTTGTTGGACATCTCGGTCAAGGCTTCCCGGCCGTCGGACGCCTCCCGGATAACCGAATCGGGGAAACTTTTTTGTAATATCCGCCTGATCATGTTTCGAATCGTGGGCGAATCCTCAATCAGCAGAATGTTTTTTTGATCGCTTCTTTCCCGCAATTCCTTCCCAGCGCTCCAGCCCACGAGGTCCAGGACCTTCTTAAGTAAATCCGCCCTCTGGCTTTTATGGAAAACCCCCTTCACCTGGCCAATCTTCCAATCCGCGTCGCTTTCCTGATGAAATTTGTCCGTGAAAATGAGCAGGGGACACTTGAGGGTTTTGTATTTTTGAATGAGACAGCCTGTGTCGCATTCGGGAATTTTAAGATCGGAAATCACCATGTCGAAATTCCGTGAAGCCAGTTCCCTTTGAACTTCCTCGAGGGACCCCGCTTCCACCACCTCAAAATCCATGATTTGAAGGCGCCCCGCCAAAAGTTTCCGGCCCGTCCCCTCGTGGTCAACCACCAGTATTGTTTTCATGATAACCCTCCAACTAAAGATTCTTTTACCGCAGAGCCGCGGAGTTCGCGGAGAAAAACCAAAACCAGAAACATTCCGTAATTCCAGCTTCCAAGATTTCTATCATTTTTTAAATTCATTAAAATCTCTCCTTACGGTTTTCTCTACGGGCTCTGCGCCTCTGCGGTGAAAAGCCTTATCCTTTATCCTTTTTTCGTAGAAACTTCATTTTTTCCTGGAGCGCCTCCGCCATCAGGTGCAAAGGCACCACTTCATCTACCGCGCCCCGGGCCACGGCCTCCTTGGGCATTCCATAAACCACGCAACTTGCCTCATCCTGCGCCAGGGTCGGGGCCCCGGCCTCCCTTAAGGCTAAAAGCCCGCCCGCCCCATCCTCACCCATCCCGGTCAAAATCACCCCAATGGCGTTGGGGCCCGCGGTTCGGGCCACGGAATGGAAAAGAACATCCACGCTGGGCCGGCAGTGGTGAATCATGGGTCCCGTTTGACAATGGACCCGGTATTTTCCCCCGCTCCAATCCAGGGTCATGTGGAAATCCCCCGGAGCGATCAGGGCCAGTCCGTCCATCACCACATCCCCGTCCCCGGCTTCCTTCACCCGGATGGAACAATAACGGTCAAGCCGGCCCGCGAAATCCTTCGTGAAAAACGCGGGCATGTGCTGAACCACCACCAACCCCGGATGATCCTCGGGCAAAGCGGATAAAATCTCAGCCAGGGCTTCGGTCCCCCCCGTGGAGGCCCCGAGGGCGGCCACATGTTTACTGGGTTGATTGGGAACCCAATTTTTCTTGGGCAAATGGATTCCATTGAATTGTCTTTTTCGAATTCTGGCCCTGCCGGCTTCCTTGAGAACCCTTAACAGCTTGATCATCAAGGGTCCAAAGTGATCCCGGGTGGGTTTTTCCAAAACCTCCACGGCCCCCAATTCCAGGGCCCTTAAAGCCGGGGCGCTGCCCCTTTCGGTGAAGCTTGAAAGCACCACCACGGGCATCGGGTGGTGGGTCATAAGCCTCTCCAAAAAGGTCAGGCCGTCCATGCGGGGCATTTCCAGATCCAGCGTCAGGACATCCGGCTGGGTTTCCACGATCAGGTCTCTTGCCTGATAGGCGTCCGAGGCTTCCCCTACGACGTCCAACCCCTCCGTTTTGAAAAAACGGGAGAGGGCTGATCGGATCAGCGCCGAGTCATCCACAATGAGAACCCTGATGGGACGGGTTAAATTCCGCCTCAAGACGGGTTCATTCATGATTTGACTTCCTTGATTTCCAGCGCTTCCTCGATCAGCTTCCGGAGCAGGGACGGCTCAAAGGGTTTCCGGACCACCTGCCGGACTCCTTGCTTCACCAGGGAGTCCAGCACCGACTGGTTCCCCTCGGAACTGACCACCACCACCTGGAGTTTGGACAAAAGCGGATCCCTGCTCATGGCCTCGATCATTTCCTGCCCCGTCATGTCCGGCATGTTCAGGTCCGCCAGCACCAGGTCCACCCAGTTGGCGCGCATTTGTTCCAGTCCCTCGCGTCCATTTCCAGCTTCCCAAATCTCCCCCAGCGGGAGCCGGGTTAGCTTCAGGGTTTTTTTCACGATTCCCCGGCTGGTGGCCGAGTCATCCAC
>JAHFCG010000077.1:0-3688 GCA_023249615.1 candidate division FCPU426 bacterium
GTTTGGGTGAGATTGAGGTTAACCAAAAAATGAACCACCCAGGCTGTCGTGACCAAAAGCCCCGCCGGGAAATCGACCCTCCTCGATAAAGCGAACCTCATCGTCAGGACGATCGCCCCCAAAAAAGCCAGAAACCCCAGCAGGCCGGATTCCAGCAAAACCTCCGCCCAGGTATTTGCCGCACCGCCTGCCAGACCCTGGGTATCAGGATTCATTCCCGGAACGCCCTTTCCCCAAACGGGATTTTTCAACCACTCTTCGGGCACCCTTAATAACCCCTTTACCCTGATACCCTCGGTACTGCCCTCTTTCACATCCTCCTGGTAATTCTGGACATGGGAGATGATTTGGCCCACCCCTAATGGACCGGCGAGATAACGGAAATACCGGCTCCCCCCGGGATGCAAGGCGAAAACAATAAGCAGGAGGAGACCCAGCCCGGCGGATTTAAATAAATGCCGGTTCCAATCCCTTTCTTGTTTGATCCAGAACCCGATGAAAACGGTTAAAAAAATTAGAATTAAATTAAGAATCCCGAGGCGGGATCCGATCAGGACAATAGCGCCGGCCACCAGGGGCGAAACGGGTGGAAACCCGAAGCTCTTTTTCTTTTCCAAAAATAGAATCAAGGGAAAGGCGAAGCTCAAGGCGGCCCCCGCGTAGGAAGGTTCATAATAAAAGGCGTTCGGCCGGAACATCAGGAAATTCTCAAAATTTAATGACCATTGCGCGTAACCGAGGGGGATTGAAAAGGGCAGGAATGAATAGGTGATGGGGCAATCCAGCTTGCCGAAGTTATGCGCGATGGGCCACTCCAGCCAATGAATCGCCAGGGCCTGGGCCCAAATGAGCAGGGAAATGAGGAGTATCCCCAGCAGGAATCCTGTCTCAAGGTTTTTTTTAAACCTTGGGCCTAAACAAACGGCCGCCGCGCAGGTCAGGTTGAAAATTCCCCAGATCCCTTTGATGAAAGTGAGTTTGAATTCGGGCGAGAATGCCGCGGCCAAAAAATAAACCAGGAAAAAAAATGCCCAGGCCGGGAAAAGTTTTCGGAGAAATTCCCGGAGGCCGGCGTTTTCCCGGGATTTTATTTTCAAATCCCACAAGCCCGGGAGCGCGCAAATCAGGAGTAAAAGCTGACCCCAGCGGAAATTGAATCCCATAAATCTTGTGGTGAAAGTTTGGTCGGCCGCACTGAGAAAGAAAATCGCGGCAAGGAAGAGGCTTCCCGCGAGGCTTACGCTATTTTGGTGGAATGTTTTTCGGAGTTCCATCTGGTCCCTATTAGAGGTGAAAAAACACTCTTGGCCCATGTATACTACAAAACGTTCGGCACGCTGTTAATAATCTTTTCCCGGAGTTTTTGAGTGATCATCGGCATTGACGGTACCTGTCTTCAGGGCACCCGCACGGGCGTGGGTTGGTACCTGACCAACCTCCTGGAAGCCATGTCCCACATCCTGGAGGAGGACAAGGTCTACGTCTGGATGAACAATCCGACTCCCGAGGAAAGGGACAGGGTTTTTGAAAACCGTTTCGTGACGGTCAACGCCACCCATTACCCCCTGGCCGCCCTCAAATTGACCTGGAACACCCTCGGAACCCCCGCCATGGACAGCCTGATCGGCCGGCCGGCCGATGTTTATTTTTACCCCAACTACCTTCCTCTTCCCCAAAAACAGGGAAAAAAAATCCTTTTTGTCCACGACCTGACTTTTCTCTCAAGCCCCGAACTGACCTCCCAGGAATTGCTCAAGAGCCTGAGCCAGCATCTGGAAAAACAGGAAGAGAAGGCTGATTTGATCCTGACCTGTTCCGAATACAACCGCCATGAGATGCTGAAGTATTTCAAGCATCTGCCCGAAAACAAAATAAGGGTCATCCCGCACGGCCTGCCGGATAAATTCCGACACCCGGCCTCCCATGACAAGGTCCAGTCCGTGAAGGAAAAATACAAGCTGACCAAACCCTATTTTCTTTTTCTGGGAACCCTGGAACCGCGCAAAAATCTTTTGCGTCTCGTCCACTCATTCCTTTTGTTCAAACAACAGGTTCAAACCGACCACGAACTGATTCTCGCGGGACCCAAGGGCTGGATAGGCGATGATTTCATGCACTTTATCCTTTCCCCCCAATTGGTGGATAAGGTCCGTTGGCTGGACTACATCAAGGAAGAGGATCTCGGCGGGCTTTATACGGGAGCCGACGCTTTTCTTTTCCCCGCGCTAAAGGAAGGTTTTGGGATGCCGCTTCTGGAAGCCATGGGGTCCGGGACCCCGGTCATATGTTCCAACAGCACGGCGATTCCGGAGGTCGTCGGTGACGGGGCATGGATGGTGGATCCCACCAACGTGGGGGAATGGGCCAAAGCCATGGGGAGGATCGTGATCGAACCGTCCTTCAAGGATTTACTTCGTGAAAAGGGCCATGCCCGGGTCAGCCTTTTCCAAATGGAAACCACCGCCAAACAAACCCTCGCCGCCCTTAAAATGGCCCCGCAAACGCATTGAACGGTTTTTCAATTGGTTTGAGGTGTTGATCATCGTTTTCGTAGGGGCAAGGCATGCCTTGCCCCTACAACTACTCGTTATCACTCACTAATATAAATTTTATTCGCTTCTCATTTTGGAAAAATTCTAATGCCAAAAAAACCAAAAAAAATCCGGAAAGCCCTTCCGTCAAAATCCAGAAAAAAAACTAAGGCTCCCGTTCGAAAAAGGCCTCGGACAAAAAGAAAACCACGTCCCCTCCGGCCGCTTCTCGCGGAAGCGCCTTTGGTTCCGGAACAGTCTTATCTCCCCCTGCCTTCCGGACATCCCCCCACGGTTTCGCTTTTGCGCCGAATGGAGGAGGAGTTCGAGGACGCGCTGGACCATCCCAGGGTTTCGGTGGTCATCGTCAATCATGACGGCGTGGATTTTCTATGGCACTGCCTCTTCGCGCTGAAGACCCAAACTTACCCGCCCTCCGAAATAATCCTGGTGGACAACGCGTCCGAGGACGCCAGTGTTTCCTTCGTGAAGACCAATTACCCCCAGGTGAAGGTGATGGAGTGCCAGGAAAATTTCGGGTTCGCCCTGGGGTCCAACCTGGGCGCCAAGATCGCCACCGGGGAAATCGTCGCTCTTTTAAACAACGATACGGTGGTAACTCCCGATTGGCTTTACCGAATGGTGCTGGATTTCAGGGACCAGTGGCCCAAGGTGGGGGTTCTTGCCGCGACGGTGAAGTCCAACCAGGGCATCACGGAAAGGCGCCCCGAGGATCACTGGACGCTGAATTTTCTTGGAAGCCAGGTGGAAGGGTACTTTGAGGACCCGCAAACCGTTTTTTATCCCGAGGGGTGCGCCCTGATCTACGCGAGGTTTCTCGCGCCCGATGGGCCCTTTGACCCGGATTATTTCATTTACCAGGAGGATGTTTTTCTGGGCTGGAAAATACGCCTTAGCAACCGGCAAATCCGAAAAACACCCGACGCGAAGGTTTTTCATGAGCCGGGCGGCACCATGTCCCGTTTTCAAAAATGGAAAACCGTTTATTACAAAACAAGAAACCGCTGGCTGAACCTGCTGGTTTTTTATTCGACGCCCAACCTGTTTAAAATAATGCCCTGGATGTTCCTGGACGCGGCCGCGCGCCAGTTCAAAAGCTTGGGCGCGGGGGTGAGTTCCTTCATGGGTACCTTTTT
>JAHFCG010000077.1:3698-13125 GCA_023249615.1 candidate division FCPU426 bacterium
CGTTTGGATACTAACCCACCCGATGGCCATTTACCGGAAACGAAAGGCCGTCCAGGAAAAGCGAAAGGTGAAGGACAGGGAAATCCTGCGGTACTTGAGCGGAAGGGTGGTTCGGGACGGGGGATTTCTTTCCCGTTGGGTGAATTTCCTTTCCCTGACCTATTGCCTCATCGTGGGACTGGAAGTGATGGAGTTCCCTGAGGAAAAGTAAAAACCGATTTCACCGCCAAATTTCCCCTCACCCTGCCCTCTCCCGCAAGGGGCGAGGGTTTTACTTGAGCATTTCCCCCTCTCCATCGAGGGGAGAGGGAGGGGTGAGGGTGATTCGAATAAGGAGCTTCTTGATTTTCCATATTAAGTTTCTTTGAATGGGTTTAATTAACCTTGGAAAAGGCTTTTTGAAAGAGTAAACTCTGGGCCTTGCAATAAAATTCATTGATTCAAAAATCTTAACTGTGAACTCTGTGGTCCCGAAGGGACCCTTTGGTGAAAAATTCGGAGGTTTTGAAGTGGCAAAAGGCGACAAGAAAAATCCCCTCATCGATGACGCGAAACGCTGCGCGATTTGTAATACCAACCTGACCCTTTACCCCAAGGATTTCGCTTCCTGCCCCCATTGCCAACACAGTGTTTGCCGTCAATGTTGGGCGGGGGTTTGGCCGACCAAGGCCTTCACCGCCGAGGCTTGCGCCCACATGTCTGAAAACGACGGAATGGCCATGTCGCCCATGACCGACAAAAGCCGTAACCTCCAATTGGATTGGCATAAGGCCATTTTTATCACCGTACTTACCCTTCTCGCCGCCGGTTCCATCTGGTACCTTTTTTATCTTTTTGTTTAATTTCCAAGATCAAATCAAAGCAACTTCAAGCGCCAAGACTCCAAGACGCCAAGTTAAACAATGGTTTAAAAATCGACTTGTTGTTCAGGATAAAAATTATTTTTTGGAGTTTTTGCGTCTTGGCGCTGGATTTGGTTATTTTTTTGAGGGAATTTATTTATGCGTATCGCGTTAGTCCATGACTGGTTGACGGGAATGAGGGGCGGGGAAAAGGTTCTCTTGTCCCTGATGGAGCTTTTTCCCGGGGCGGATATCTTTACCCTGGTCTACCGGCCCAATCAGGTTGACCCTGTTTTCCACAAAAGAAAAATTACCACCTCCTTCCTTCAGCGCCTTCCCTTTGGAAAAACCCGCTACCAATACTACCTTCCCCTTTATTGGGAACTCATGAAGGGGCTGGACCTCACGGGATACGACCTCATTGTTTCCTCCAGTTCCGCCTGCGCCAAATGGGTGAGGGTTCCCAAAGAGGCCATACATGTTTGCTACTGCCACACCCCCATGAGGTACATCTGGGACCTGTTTGACGATTACTTTGGGCCATCAGCCCCCGCTCCCGTGAGATTGGCCGCAAAGTTGTTCCGCGGTTATTTGCAAAGGTGCGACCTGAAATCAAATGAAGGGGTCACCCACTTCCTGGCCAACTCGATGGAAGTGAAGGAACGAATCAAACGACTTTACGGTAGGGAGGCGGACGTATTTCACCCGCCGGTGGATGTTGAACGTTTCAAGGCGAAGACAGGGAAGGGCGAATATTATTTGGTCATCTCCGCTTTGGTTCCCTACAAGAAAGTGGAATTGGCCGTGAAGGTTTGCACGGCGCGTAATTGGCCGCTGGTGGTGGTAGGGCAGGGGAGTGAGGAAAGGCATTTAAAGAAAATGGCCGGCTCTACCGTGACTTTTAAAGGCTGGGCTTCGGATGATGATCTTCCCGCCTATTACGCGAACGCTAAGGCGCTTTTATTTCCGGGCAAGGAAGATTTTGGAATCGTTCCCGTGGAGGCCCTTGCTTCCGGTTGTCCCGTGATTGCTTTTGGCGAGGGCGGCGTCAAGGACACACTGAAGGATGGGGAAACGGGAGTGCTTTTTTACGAGCAAACGGAAAAGGCCCTTGAGGCGGCGCTTGAGAAGTTTGAGACAATGACCTTTGATCCCGCCGAACTGCGAAAAAAAGCGATGCCCTTCTCCAAGGCGCGCTTTCTCTTCAAAGCCCAAGTTTATTTCCGCAAATTGTATGGGGTTACTGTTCAAGAGGAAAATCTTAAGATTTAATAATTGGAACGATGTAGCTCTTTAGATTTTCCGTCATTGGGAGGATCAGCCCCGATGGTTCGACTCATTTCATTCGCTCACCACGGGTCGGGAGGCCTGCCCTGAGCGACCAAAGGAAGTTGAAGGGTTTGATCCTTGGCAATCCTGTAGGGGCAGGCCCCTGTGCCTGCCCTTTTGGGCGCCCACGGGGGGACGCCCCTACAACCCGAGATTCCAACGTTGCTAAGTTTCTGCCGTGATTTGTTCCCATTTGCCCCTCTGAAGAACCGTGGTTAAACTATAGGCGCAAACACCTTTCCGAATGGAATCGAATGAAATTCAGAGTCCCGTCGATATTCTCAGCCATCAGCTTTTGCCTGGATGGAATCCTTGTGGCCGGGTCATTTGCCGCGGCCCATTGGGTAAGGTTCAACTCGGGCTGGCTGCCGGTGAACGAGGGGGTCACGCAATACGCCAACTATCGAGCCTTCCTTTTTCTGGTCGTAGTCGTTCACTGGGTGGTTTTCAAGTATGTGGGCTTGTATCGAAAGCGCCGGGGTATTTCCGGGGTTGATGAGTTGTCCAAAGTAATCCAGAGCGTTTTCATTTCGGCGGTTTTGATCGCCGCCTCCACCTTTCTGTTCAAGTTTTTTACCTTTTCCCGTTTGGTCATCGGCCTCTCGGCTTTGTTTGTGGTTATCAGCGTTTGGCTTGAACGAATCCTTTTAAGACGCGCCCAGATCTTTCTTCGCCGTGGGGGAGTGGGCATTACCCGCATTTTTGTGGTGGGCACGGGTGAAACGGCCAAGGTATTGCTTCAACGAATCAAACAAAACCCGGGCTTGGGTTACCGGGTAATTGGGATAGTTTCCGAGGGAAAGGCCTCCGGTAATGTGGAGGGTCATAAAATTCTGGGAACCCTGCCGAAATTTTCCCAGTTGGTTGAAAAGCACGACCCGCACGAAATCATTTTTGCTTTGCCTACCTCCGCTCACGGAAAACTCATTTCCATGCTGGTATCCCTTCAGGACACCAAAGTGAAGTACAAGATTGTCTCCGATTTGTTCGGGCTTATTACCAACCCCCTGGAAAATGATGTTCTTCTCGATATTCCCATTTTTGAAATGAAGGAAGCGCCCTTAAGTGCCTGGCATAACCGTGCCATCAAAAGGACCTTTGATTTTGTTTTGGCCTTGGTGGGAATCATTTTGTTAAGTCCGGTTTGGATCTTGGTGGCGATAGGAGTGAAGTTGTCTTCCTCTGGGCCTGTTCTCTTTCATCAGAAGCGGGTGGGGCGTGATGGCAGGATTTTCCATATGAGGAAGTTCCGCTCGATGAGTGCGGGGGCTGAGACGGTGGCTTTTACCGCCAAGAATGACCCGAGAGTGACGAAGTTTGGAGCCTTTATCCGAAAGACTAGCTTGGACGAGGTGCCCCAGCTTTTAAATGTGGTGACAGGCCGTATGAGCCTTGTGGGGCCCCGCCCTGAAGTACCGGGATTGGTGGAGAAGTTTGAAAAAGAAATCCCCCGTTACTTTGAGCGCCATCAAGTGAAGTCAGGCATTACTGGCTGGGCCCAGGTGAATGGTTTTCGGGGCAACACGTCCCTTTCCGAGCGGGTGAAATACGATATCTATTACATCGAGAATTGGAGTCTGTTGTTTGATATCAAGATCATCCTGAGGACGGTGTTGGATATTTTGGAGCATGAACATGCTTATTGAGGCGGACAAAGGTTTAATGCGTAGAAAGGGCTTGTTCGTGCCCAAAAGTAAAATTTTATTTTTTTTGCTTTTGGTTAATTTTCTAAGCGGGTGCGTTTCATTGGATACTCCTTCAGTTTATTCGACCCAAGGGGGGGAATCCAATTGTGTGCCGGGAGAAGCGCTGGTTACATTCCGGGATGATCTCTCGGAAAAGGATGTCCCTAAAGTGTTTCTTGAAATTGTTGAAGCAAAAAAGGCGAAAACTTTTATGCGGGGAAAAAGGGTATTTGTTGTAAGCTTTGACAAAAAAAATCCCGTTTTGAAAATGGTTGAGCGTTTAAGAAAAAATGAAAAAGTGGAATTTGTGCAACCGAATTACATTTATAGCTCTGGAGGCTTTGAATAAAAGGTAGTATTCGGACATTCTGAGCTGGGAGCGGATTTAAATGAAAATTCTAGTTACTGGCGGCGCTGGGTTTATCGCGAGTCACGTGGTGGACGCCTATATAGAGGCGGGGCATTCCGTTGTCATTGTTGATGACCTGTCCACGGGAAAAAAAGAAAACCTGAATCCCAAGGCCAAGTTCTACCAAATGGACATCCTTGATGAAAAACTCCAGGATTTGATGAAGGGCGAGGGGATTGAGGCCGTTAACCACCACGCCGCGCAGATCAAAGTCAAAGCCTCCCTCGAGGACCCTTATTTTGACGTGAAGGTCAACGTCCTTGGTTCGGTTCTGCTTCTGGACCTTTGTCGCAGGGCGGACGTCAAGAAATTCATCTTCGCCTCCTCCGGCGGGGCTATGTACGGCGAAGCCGAGGCTGGCCCTTTTCCGGAAACCCACACAGCCCGTCCCTTCTCGGTCTATGGAGCCAGTAAGGTTTCCGTTGAACTTTACCTGGATGTTTTCGCCCAGAACTTTGGGCTGGAATACGTGACCCTGCGTTATGCCAATGTTTATGGTCCACGGCAGGACGCTTCAGGCGAAGGGGGAGTGGTCGCCATCTTCACAAATAACATGCTTCACGGGGGGGACTTCCAAATCCATGGCGACGGTTACAACGTCCGGGATTACGTTTACGTTAAGGACCTGGCCAGGGCAAATTTGCTGGCGCTGGATTACCCTCACAACGATTACTTCAACATCGGAACGGGCGTCAGTATTACCACCAACCAGCTTTATGAGACATTGGCCAAGGCCACTGGGTACCAAAAATCGGCAAAGCACGGTGTGCCACGGCTAGGTGATCTGAAAAAAAGCGTTTTGGATAACTCCAAGGCGAAAAAGCTTTTAAAATGGGAACCGAAGTTTAATCTCGCGGACGGCATCAAAGAAACTATCGCTTTCTATAAGAAACAGTAAACTCATCAAAATAATTGGCGAGATTGTTTATGCTTTGGTATCAATCTTGATACCAGGTTTCGTAGGGGCAAGGCATGCCTTGCCCCTACAAGGGCTGGTTACTAGAGGAGTTTTTCAAAGGTTACAAACCCATTAAAAATGGTGTATCCTTTGAATAGATTCATCGTTTTGGGGAAACTTTTTCGTTAGAGGAAATATGAAAAAAAATGAATCCACTTTACGCCATGAATATGACCTAACCCGTTTGAAGGGTGGAGTTCGTGGAAAATACACCATTCGTTATAAGGCCGGGAACAATTTGATTCACCTGGACCCGGATGTGGCCAAGGTGTTTGAAAGTGATAAATCCGTAAACGAAGCCCTTCGCTCTTTGATCAAGCTCGCTAAAACTCAAATGGCGCATAGCCGCTAGAATGAAAGCAATCATTCTCGTCGGCGGCCAGGGAATCCGAATGCGGCCCCTGACCAACCATATCCCCAAAAACATCGTTCCCCTCTGCGGTGTTCCTTTCCTGACCTACCAGGTGGAAGCTCTTCGCAAGGCCGGTATCCGCGAGATCGTTTTTTCCATCGGGTACCGCCCCCAGGATATTAAGAAGGTATTCCGAAGCGGGTCGCATCTCGGGGTGAAAATCCATTACGCCCTGGAAAGCCATCCACTTGGGACGGCAGGGGCCATCAAGAACGCCGAAAAATTCGTGAAGGGCTCGTCCACGGTTGTTTTCAACGGCGATATCCTTACCGATATCCCCTTGTCGACCATGATCAAACTCCACAAGAAAAAGAAACATTGGGCCACTTTGGGATTGGTTCGGGTGGAAGACCCCATGGCCTACGGGTTGGTTTTGCTGGACGCGAAAAACAACATCACCAAGTTCCTGGAAAAGCCCGCCGCTGAGGAAGTGGTAACCGACACGATCAACGCCGGTGTCTATGTGTTTGAACCGCAGGTGTTTGATTTGATTCCAGAAGGCGTGAATTACTCCGCTGAACGAGCTCTTTTCCCCCACTTGTTAAAGGACCACCATCCCTTCGGCGGTTATGTTTGGGAAGGTTATTGGCAGGATATCGGCACTCCCAAAAAATACCTGACCAGCCATTGGGATGTTTTGAATGGGGTTTTCCCGGTTCATGCCAAGCTGGAACAAAAACATAACCATATTTACATGGGAAAAAATATCAAGCTGGGCAAGGGAGTCTTGATCAAAGGCCCCGTCATCATTGAGGATGGTTGTGTGATTCATGAAGACGCCCGCATTTTGCCCTATGCCGTGTTGGGAAAAAACTGCGTGATTGGCAGGAAAAGTATCGTCTCCCGCAGTGTTCTTTGGGAGGGCGTTCAAGTGGGTGAACATGTGAACCTGGATGAGGTGGTTCTTGGCCGCCATTGCAGTATCTCCAGCCATTCCCGAGTGGGTGCGGGAAGCGTGTTGGGCGACCGCGCCCGCGTTTAACCGGCCCCAACCATGGATCAGCCTGGTTTTAAGAAATCCCTCGCCTTAAGCAACCTTCCGGACAATCAAAGCGTCGAAACAGAGATTGAGAACATGGCGTTGCTGCTTCACCGCCGCGGCGATCAGGTTTTCGCGACGGGGGTTTATTGCCCTCACGCGGAAGTCCGGTTGGATCCCCGGAACTGCGATGGGGATTTGATTATCTGCAAAGCCCACGGGTACAGGTCCAATATCAAGACCGGCGTTTGCCTGAACGAGCCGGATTTGAAATTGAACAACTTCCCGACCGTCATTGAGGATGGGGTGGTTTGGGTGAAAATGTTTTAAACCAGATGACAAGGCGATTGAACCACCAAGGGCACCAAGTTCACCAAGAACGGCAAAAGATTTGATGTGTTAAAGCCAAGTAATATTATTGTCTTCGTTTTAAAGACTTACTTGGTGAACTTGGTGTCCTTGGTAGTCAAAAAGGTTTGTTTTTGGTGGTAGAATCTCGCAACTTAAATTTGAAAGGAATCCCAGTGCGCAACATTTCTCGTCTGTTTTTGGCTTCGATCATTTTGACCGTTTCGTCCCATGTCCTGGCGGCGGCAGCGCCCCGGGCCAAGGCTTTTGATCTTTACCCCGCGACCAACGACGCGGCTCCGACCACCTACACCAGGGCCGCCCCGGCCTTTCAGGCCGACGGAAAACCCTGGAACTTTAAACACGGGCAAAAGGTAACTATCAAGATTGATCCGGCACAGGTCATCCACCAGGTAACTCCTTATCAATTTGGGAATAACGCTTCCTGGTGGAGTTCCAAGGCCTGGTTCATGGATCCGGATCGTATCGAAAAGGCCAAGCAATCGGGTATCAAGTTCTGGCGCTGGCCGGGTGGGAGTTCCTCGGACAATTATCATTGGGACGGGAATTATGGCAGCCACCTGAAGGATCATGAAGGCGGCGATCCTACCAACATGACAAAACCCTGGGCTGTTTTGACCGACGACTTTATCGACTTTTGCCGGAAGACGAATTCCGAAGCCATCTTCACAGTGAATTACGGCGCGTCCCGTTACGCAAACGTGAACGAAGCGGCGGATATGGCGGCCCGTTGGGTGAAGCATTGCAATATCGACATGAAATACAAAGTCCGCTATTGGGAAGTCGGCAATGAGGTTTATGGAAATTGGGAAGAGGGAAACAAACAGGCGGGGAAGGCCCAATTAACCGGCGACGTTTACGGCAAGGACATGAGGGTTATTATTGACGCCATGAAAAAAGTGGATCCGGATATATATGTCGGAGCCGTTGGAGTGGATACCGATGATGGCGGGGAATGGACGGGCTTTTTCTGGTGGATGAGGGGTTTGCTTCCCGAGCTTAAGGGCAAGGCTGATTACCTGATTCTTCACCAGTATTTTATGTGGCCCTTTAACGGCGACACCTATACGAACCCCACCAACGAGACTTTCTTTGGAAACCTTCACAAAGTGGGCGATGCTTTTAAGTCCGCCAATCTAATGTATGAAAAATACGCGGCCACCGAGAAGGGCTTGCCCATCGCCCTGACCGAGTTCAATTTGGTGAACGCCTCGCCTGAACCGACGATCCAATTGATCAACGGCCTCTTTACCTGCGAGGTTCTGGGGGAACATATCAAGGCGGGTTACGTTGCCTCCAATATCTGGGATTGGAAAAATGGACTGGACGGCAAATTGCACGGGGATATGGCGATGTTGGCTTCCGGCGATAATTCGACGCCCGACGCGACTCCCCGGCCTACCTATTACTCTTACGCTCTTTTTTCCCGCGCGTTTGGGGACAAGATGATCTCCTCCGAAAGCTCCGAGCCGACGGTGAAAGTCTATGCCAGTAAATTTTCTAGCGGCGAGGTTGGCCTGATTATCGTGAATGAAAATGACAAGAACCAAACGGTGACCTTTGACCTGGCGGGTTTTAAACCCCAGGGCAAACTGATGGGCTGGGTCTTGACAGGTAAGACTCTCAATGAAAAGCAGGTTTCCTGGAACGGCGAAAACGGCCCCTTGGGCGGGGGAGGACCTTTCCCGATCGACCCAATCAAGCCTTACCGTGGGTCCTTTAAGACGGACAAGCCGCTTCAATTGCCGATTCAGGCGAATAGCGCGACGGGAATTATTCTTTATTAAGAGAGATGTTTTAAACCACAAAGGCACAAAGGGCACTAAGTGAGGCTGAAGGTTTTAAAACCGAAAGATGATTACGGGGAAATGTCAAAAATATTTTCTTAGTGCCCTTAGTGTCTTAGTGGTTCAAAAATGAGGAGGGTGTTTTGGATATTATTCGGTTTGGTACAGACGGGTGGAGGGCGAAGGTCGCCGAGACCTATACCTTTCCCAATGTCCGCCGAGCCGCCTATGGGTTAGCCCTCACCCTCCGAAAAAAGAAAAAGTCCTGCGCGGTTTTTGTGGGTTACGACACCCGATTTTTCTCCGACAGGTTCGCCCTGGCCGCCGCTGAGGTCCTCGCCTCACTGGGGCACCGGGTAACTTTGGCCACCCGTCTTTTACCGACTCCCGCCCTGTCGCTGGCCATCAAGGAAAAAAAGGCTGACGCGGGCGTGATGATCACCGCCAGCCACAATAACGGGGCCTATAACGGTTTCAAGATTAAACTACCCCCCGGGGTTTCCGCGCCGTCTTCCTTCACGAAACAGGTAGAAAAATTCATTCCCTCGAAGCCGGTGGAGGCTGTTAAAGGCGCCAAGCTTCTCAAGGCTGATTGGCTCCCCTTTTATTTAAACGCTATGAAAACCAAAGTGAATCTCCCGCTCCTCCGCAAGGCTG
>JAHFCG010000201.1 GCA_023249615.1 candidate division FCPU426 bacterium
GTGTTGGTTCGGGTGGGGGTATTCGTGTTGGTGTTCGTGTTCGTATTGGTGTTTGTCGGGGTATTGGTGTTGGTATTGGTCCTGGTGGGGGTATTGGTGTTCGTGTTGGTGTTCGTCGGGGTATTGGTATTTGTATTGGTGTTGGTGGGGGTGTTGGTTCGCGTAGGCGTGTTGGTATTGGTGTTGGTATTTGTATTGGTGTTGGTGGGGGTATTCGTTCGGGTCGGCGTATTGGTGTTGGTATTCGTATTGGTATTGGTATTCGTGGGAGTATTGGTCCGGGTCGGGGTGTTTGTGTTGGTGTTCGTATTCGTATTGGTGTTAGTGGGGGTGTTCGTGCGGGTCGGTGTGGGCGTGGGAGTATTGGTAAAGGTTGGGGTGTTGGTTCGGGTCGGGGTAAAGGTATTGGTCGGAATAACGGTGAAGGTGAAGGTATTGGTGGGAGTATTGGTTCTCGTGGGGGTGTTGGTGTTGGTATTGGTGGGCGTGGGAGTCCTGGTGTTGGTGGGTGTAAAGGTATTGGTGGGCATCAACTGGACATAGGTGACGTTGCCGGTGGTTTTGGTTCCCCCCGGCCAGGCGACAGTGGCGTTGTCCACGAAAGTGAGGCCGCAGCCCACACCGGAAATGGGGTCATAATAATCCATCGACGCGACGGTGATGGTGACACAGCCGTTTCCAAAACTGGGGAAAACCAGCGCGTTGCTATTGGCCGTGGGTTCGTTCGGCAACCCACCCGCCGAGTAATAGCAGATGGTGTAGGGCACCAGTGAATCCCCATAGCCAAAACACCCAAACTGGAAGGTGTTACAAGTTGAGGTGTTGGTAATAATATTATCCGTAATCGTGGTGCCCCCATTCGTAACGGGACCTCCCGTATTACAAACGACGACCGTATCATTGATCGACACGGTATTGGCGCCGAGGTTCGTGATCGCGCTGGCCTGGGCCTTGGTGATGGTGAAGTTGGGAGGGCCGATGGTGGGCGCGGGGGTTGGCACTGTCACGCACTGGCGCCAGAAAAGAGCGCCGTTGCCGGTTCCATAGTTACCCGAGCAATTATTGGAAATAAAAGGGAGAGGCTGGCCCGTAACGGGGTTATACATCTGGGAAGCCCAAACGGAGGCCGTCACGCCGCTGGAGCAAAAGGACCCTGAAAAGCCGCTTCCGGTGTAGTTGGTAGCGTACCAGGGGTTTCCGCTTCCATCATTAGCCGGCGCTGTACAGGGATTACAACCCGCGACATAGTCAACCTGGGTTCCCCCGCTTTGGCTGGTGATTTCCGAATGCTGGCCGCCCGAACAGGTGATATCCAGGTCCCAGGAGGAAAAAGTATCCTGGGGAGCGGTGTTTTGGGTGTAGATGGCCAAACAAACCTGGGCCCCGGTCAAAAGAGCCGTGGGGACCGACATACAGGGAATGGGGCCGGCCCCGCCGGTTCCCGGAGCGCCGGCATAGTTGAAAGTTCCTATAGATGTGCCGCCAATCCAGACCTGGGAAATGTCGTCGCCCGAAACACAAATTTGGGCGGAGGTCGGGGTGCAGGCCGCGGCATGAACCCGCGCGGGGGAAAAGGCTAAAACCAAAAAACCCATCAGCAAATAGGGAACCAGAAATTTTCGGGCTAATTTGGTTGAACCGGTTAAATACATATTCATTCTTTTCTTATAGTTGTAATTTAGGAACCATTAATTTCAAAAATGATTCAGACCGAATGAAAAAATGTTGAAAGGAGTTGTTTCACCCAAGCGTTGAAACCGGTTCAACTTACCGCTAAAAACGTTTTCAAGTGTACCAAAAAGGGATCACTGACCCTGATATTATCCCATAAATTTCGTAATTAATGCCCGATTCAACCCAGGAAAAAAATTCTGTTTTGCCAAATATTTTCAGTTTTGGTTTTCTCGTTAAACCCGGAAATGAAAACATCTTTCATAAAACCAAACTCCTCCCCCGCATTTACCCCCGTTAAATTTTTATTTCCGATTCCGATACGAATTTTAATGGGAAGTGTTTTTCCCCGCGGACAGGGTCTTCAACTTCGCGAAACATTCCTGGGCCAAGGCGGTTTGACCAATGGCTTCAAAATCCTCTCCCATTTGCTGGATCACCTTGGTGTTTTGGGGATTCAGGCCCCATCCCTTCCGGAGCTTATCCAAAGCCATCACTTTTTTTCCCCGCGCGATGTAAATATCCGCCATCTTCAAAAAATAAACCGGCTCCCGGGGCTGCCGCGCGATGCCCTTTTCATACCAGGCCAGGGATTTTTCCCAGCGGCCCTCCCATAAATCGACCGTGGCGAGATTGACAAGATACTCGGAATTATCAGGATCCAGGCGGTGGGCCCGATCAAACGCCTTCCAGGCTTCTTGGTTCTTTTTCAGGAAACCCCAGCTCACGCCCAGGTTGTTGTAAAAAACCGCCGAGTTGGGTTCCACCTTGAGCGCCTCCATCATTTGTTGAATGGCTTCCCCGTGTTTGCCCTGGCGTTCAAAAACATTCCAAAGGTTGAGGCGGGGTCCGGTCATTTTCGGATCCAGTGTGAGGGCGTAATCCAGGACCTGGATGGCCTCGGGTATCCTGTCCTTGTACATCAACGCGGTTCCCAACCCGTGATAAGTCCGGCCCATGGCGGGAGGAATCGAAACCGCCCGGCTGAAGGCGGTCAAGGCGTCGTCAAACCGCCGGGATTTTAAATAGGCCGCGCCCAGCCTGGCGTAAGCGTCGGAATTTTCATCCGGATAATTCCGGGTCACATTTTCCCAAAGCACCTCGGTATTTTTCCAGGTTCCGATTTGTCCCATCGTTAAAAAACCCAACCCGGCCGCCGCCGCGAGGGATACCCCCCCGAAACGTAGCAGGTTATGGGAAACCAACCTGGCGGCCCCCGCCGAAAGAAGGAGAAAAATACCAAGACTGGGAAGATAAGTGTAACGGTCCGCCGCGGCCTGGGTTCCCGTCTGGATAAACCCCAATACCGGCAGAAGGGCAACGAGGAAAAAAAACCAGGAGGCCAAAAGATAGGGGGCCTTTTTTTGAAGGCGGAAACATAAAACCGATAAGGCTATCACCAGCCCCCCGCCCAGGAAATTTTGGATGAGGTAGAAAGGGGTAATCTCGGGGGGAAAGGGATAGTAGGCGGAAAGCCCCACGGGAAAAATCATCTTCCAAAGATAAAAAGCGGGGGTCCGGACGGCGTTCAGGGCCCAATAAAATTCAACCCCGTTTTGCTCGTAGGACATGGTTTTGGCGTGGGAGGCCATCGTCACCAGGACCGAAAGAAAAGCCAGGAAGAAAAAGGGGATTTTTTCCCTGAGGAGAACCTGGTATCCCCGTTGAAATCTTTCCAGGGGCCAAAAATCCAGAATTAAAAAAACAAAGGGAAGCGTCACCGCCATGGGTTTCGAGATCATGGAAAGGATATATAGGCCGAAACACGCCCAAAGTTTTCCCTTTTTTCCCAAGGGATCTTTCGAGTAATCCAGATAAAGATAAATCCCCCACAAATAAAAAAAGGAGTACAGGACATCCTTGCGTTCCGTGGCCCAGGCAACCGATTCCACATGGATGGGATGAAGCCCGAAAAAAACGGCGGTTAAAAAGGCTATGGGAAGGACAAAGGCCCCCGCGTGGCGGGAAAAGGGAATGTCGCCCCGCCCCGGAATTCTTTTCAGGAACCTTACGCAAAGCCAAAAAACGAGCAGGGTATTTATGGCGTGAAAAAGGAGATTCGTCGCGTGGAATACCCGCGGATTAAGTCCCCCCATATGGTAATCAAGGGCGAAGGACAGCCAGGTGAGCGGCATCCAGTTGCCTGTGGCAAAGGTCGTAAACATCCATTTTATATTTGAGGCGTTCAGGCTTCTGATTTCGACATTTTCAAGGATGGCCCCCTTGTCATCCCAATTCACGAAATCGTTGCCCCACACGGGAAGGTAAAACAGGCCCACCAGAAAAACCAGCAAACCCGAGCCAAACCAAAAGACGCCTCGACCCTCAAGGGAAATGACCGGGGGGGCGGTGTGGAGAAGTGATCCCTTCCCTTTTAAAACTTCCGAGACTTCTTCCTCGGTTAGACCCGTTTGGGCGGACAACTCCCGGAGGGAAAGATGCCTTTTCCGGAGAATGAAATTGGTTTTGTTTTCGCTGGT
>JAHFCG010000007.1 GCA_023249615.1 candidate division FCPU426 bacterium
AAACCCAAAACCCTGGCGGTTGGGGGTCGCCAATCCATACGGGAGGGTGTTATCAAGCAACCGGTTGTAGTATCCGAAAATGGCGCTGGCCCTGGGAACAGTCGAAAGAACAAACTGGCTGTGGAGGGGCGGGGTAAAGAGGCCGGGTCCCGGAACGTAACCTGGCGTGAAGGAAAGATTGTCCTGACGGGTTTGGGCAAGGGGGGAATAGAAGTTTGGCCCGATGTTGAGGGTTTTGAGGGAAATTTTGGAATCACCCGCCTGAAAGAAGGCTCCGATCATCATGGCGTAGTCGCTTGTCACACTTCGGGTGTTCCATTTGTCATCCTGATAGGCCGAAAAGGAACCTTCATAATTTATACCGGCGTAAACATCCCCCCCAAAGCCAACCTTAAGAGTAGGGGCAATGCTGGTAATGACATATTGGTGCGCCCAGGTGCTGGAATTAAAGGGATCATAGGGCGCCCCGGGTTTAATGGTATCGCCAGGCTCATCCAGCACGATGCCGTAGGCGTCGGTAATGACCTGAATGGAAGTGTTTCCTGAATACCATTT
This sequence comes from candidate division FCPU426 bacterium, assembly GCA_023249615.1. Classification (GTDB taxonomy): domain Bacteria; phylum Oederibacteriota; class Muellerivitia; order Muellerivitales; family Muellerivitaceae; genus PALSA-1180. Next base: position 556 of record JAHFCG010000007.1, read on the forward strand.
TTTGGTTTTTAGTTCGGCGCTTCCCGCGAAAATCCAGTCCGTGAAAACCGGAGGATCCCGGAACCAGCCCGAGGGATCGGCAAAACCGTTTTTAATCATGTGCGCAAAAGCGGAAACCTTGAAAAGTTCAACCAAATTGGAATCGGGCCAGCCGATGGCGGTGCCCAGGCGCAAACCCCGGAAGGGCAAGGCGGGTTCCTGGTCGAAAAAGCTCTCGTATTTGCGGATTTGATCGGCGCGCGAAATCATTTCCGGCTTATAGAACATGTCCAATTCATTACGGTTCCAAAGGGTCAGGGGGGTGTAGGTTTCATAAAAATCACCGAGGGAAGCGGACATGAAATCCGGGTTGAATTCCGCGCCGATCCATCTGGCGGCGAAGGCGTCGGTCCCGGCTATGGGCAGGCCCCCGGTCGTGAAACGAAGGATGGCTTTCCATCGGGCTTCCTTGGAGATACTGCCGGTCGGTTCCAAATCCAGGTAGCCGGTAAAATTCCGGGAAGCGGGATTTGAAAAAACAAGTCCCGAATAGGTTCCATAATATTCCTGGGAAATCCCGATCGCCCTTCCCACGCCGTGGAAAGACACGCTGGGGTACTCGACAATTCCCTTGACGCTTTTCCAAAGGTCAAATTGGGTTTCCTCAGCCTTGGTGATCTGGTCCTGAACATCCCCCTTTTGATCCTTCACCAGGCCCAATTCAAAATCATAGGCTTCTTTCAGGGATTTAAGGTTCTTTTCCGCTTCGGTTATTTTCTGCGGATCGTTCCAAAGAGAAGAAGCGGCCTTGGCAGCGGGCGCCTCGGTGGTGGCGGAAGTGGAAGAAGATGAGCTTGAGGACGCCCCTCCGTTGTCATCGGGCGGCGGAGGCGGCAAATCCATGTCGGCCTGGGCCACGATCATTTCCTTGTATTTTTTCTCGGCCGCGACGATTCTCTTGGCCACCTCAAAACGGGTCAAAGGCGCGTTGGATTTTCCAGACGGCAACAACCCGGCAAGCTCAAGCTGGTTTAGTTGGGTATAGGCGGCGTCCCCCTCAGGAACGATGGTAAATAAATCGGCGCGGGACGAGGCGAAAACGGTGCCCACCGCGAAGCAGGCTAAAATTAAAAACAGCGTGTTTTTCCCCAACCATCCTCCCTTGGAGGCTCGGCGGCTTGGCGGTAAAAGGTTGGTTTTAGAAAGAAGCTTCATAAGTAAATCTCCAAATTTGGTCACGGCGTTCGTAGTTCGGCAAATCACTCCAAAGATACTGGTTGATAAAGTAATCGGCGCGGAAAGCGATCGTCTGGCTTAGGGGGTATTTAAACCCGAAAGCCCAGGAGGTCCTTGTGATATTGAGGGGGGTATAGACATATTGTCCCAGGGTTGAGCTGTCCAGGTAAAAGGGATAGTTGGCGATGGTTCCCGGATTGCCCACGCCCGTGAGAACATACTCATTGCCAGCGGCGGTCGCCTGTTCAAAGGCCGCGGAAAGAACCACCGAATCAAACCCGGAAATGGGAACCGTAAAATCAACCGCCCCGATCAGGGTATTCACGGCAAAGGGGGCCGCTCCCGTTCCAAGGTCCGTGGTTTGGTTTTTGTAATCAAAAGCCACATGATAGGTTTTATTGGCCAGGTCGAAAGCCTTGGCCAGGTCGGCGCTGACCGCCGCCTCCCATCCGCCGAAGGTTCGGGCGTTTCCCGTGTTGGTGGTGCTGTCCACGTCAACGGCCCCGTCCCCGGGTCCGTTCAAAACATAATTCGCCTGAATCTCATGCATTTGAAGCGAGCCCAGGGGCAATACCCAGGAAGCCTGGGGCTTGAGCCAGCCTTTTTTTCCGATATCAACGGAAATACCGCCGATGACTCCCAGGCGGTTCGGGGTGGCGTCTCCGTAAGGAAGCATGTTCTCCACCATCCGGTCAAAGGGAGCGAAGGAGGGACGGTTGGCGCCCTGAAGGCCGTAGCGGTTCAGGTAGCCGATGAGGAACTCATCCTCACCCAAATTATTGGTCGTCAAATAACCGTTGGAGCCGTTCCCGGGGGTGAACCGGTTGGTTTGGGCTCCGGGCGAATAAAAATAGGGACCGTTGTTTAAATATTTTCCTGTCAGGTGAAAACCGGAAATGTTAAGCGAGCCTGTTCCCAATACGGCCCAATCCTCGAAAACCCGAAGCGGGTTGTTTAAATCGTCCTCAAAACGGGTGGCCGCGTATTCGGTGGACCCGGTAACATTGACGTCATCGGCGAATGGAACCTTGACCCGGGCGGAAAGACTGCCGATGTGATATTTCCGGGCGAAGGTGAGGGGGAAATTCGGGTTATAGGGGCCGCTGGCGGTCGCCGTGTCATCCCATATATAGAGGCCCGTTCCCATGAATTCCAGGTTGTCGTTTAGGAAACTGGTGGAAACCTGGGAACCCGCGAAATAATCACCGAAACGAAACTGGGTCGCCTGTTTCAAGGGGCCCACCATGGTGTGAAATTTTAAATAACTAAGAAAGTCGCTTTCGGGCCAGGCGACCTTCGAGGAAATCTGGAAACCCCTTAGGTACCAATCCGGCCCGCGGTTCATCATGGCCAACTCTTCGACGTCTTTCCGGGTTCTATAATAGGAGGCGGGTTCAATAAAGGTAAAAACCGGAACCTCGGAATTCCACAGGGTAAGGGGGGTGTAATGCTTGAAAAAATCCCCGCCTGTCACGGTGGCGATTTCATTAAAACTGGTCAGAGACATCCATCTCAGGTCGATTTTATTGGTGATGTTATGGGGTTCAGCGTAATAGTAACCAATGGTTCTCCAGAACCGGAAATCCGTTTCAAAAAGGATAAAGGGTACCGGGATACTTTTTAACCGCATATCCATAAAAATCATCGCGTTGTAAACCATGGGTCCGTAGGCCGGGTTCGCGCCAAACCCGCGGAAATCATTGATATAACCCCGGGAATAGCCCGAGCCTTCCGCGCCAGTTCGTTTTAAATATCGCTTTTGAAGTTCGGCAAGGGATTCGTTCCGGTGTTCCAGGGCGTAAATCCGGTCCTCCAATTTCGCCACATCGGTTCCCATTCCGGAAAGTTCCTCACGGAATTCCTGGATCAACTGGCTCATATTGCCCGTGGCCGCCGGGGTCAAACCCGGAAGGGTGGAATTGGCGCTAGGCAGTCCCGGGGAGGGAAGAGAAGGCTCCGGCAACGGCATATCAAGCGTGGGGGGCAGGGTCAAATCCGCCTGGGCCATCAGAACTTCCCCGGCCTTGGAAGTAAGCTGGGCAACCTCCAAATTGGTTAAATCCTTCACGGGCTTTGAGGGCGCCTCCAAAACTCCTTCGGTTACCAGCTGGTTGACACTCAGGTTTATCCAACCGTCCCGTTCAATGGACGAAAGGGTTCCATGACCCGCGAAAAGCGGAGTCGTTGTCGCGATGCAAGCCGTCAGGATTAGGATTTGGGATAACAACTTTTTCAATTCTTTCATTCCTTTAAACTTCTAAACTTCAGGGGCCACGAAACCACAAGGCTTAAAACAGAAAAAACAGCTCCGAAATAAATTGATCCGTTTGGTAATTATTCGCGGGAACGTATTGGTCGTTAAAGGTGACATGTTTATAGCGGATCTCAAATTTGGAACCGCCCCAGGGAATGTCGTAGGCCAGGCCGGCGCCGATGGCGTCGGTGCGGTAGTTGATCAGCGGCCAGGTGTAATTGGATTTCCAGACTTCCCACCCGTAATCGGCCATCAGGTTGACGTTTCGAAAAACCTGAAGAAAACCTGAAACGTCATAAACCGATTGGTCGAATAGGTTGGGAATATTGGCCGGAACCCCGGGCGGGGTGGGATCGGAAGCCTGTCCCGAAACGGAATTATCCGTAAAGAAAAAGGAGGCGTAAAAGGGGCTTGATAACCCCAGGGTTTGGCTGATCTTCCATTTGGTGGTCAGCGTAATGTAATTGTAGGTTTTTAGATGGGAAAGCTTGAGATAGGTATTTTGGCCGGCCACCACCCCGGGGGCGGGGGCGTTGGTCACCGGATTTCCGTTCACGTCCAACACCGGCATGATCAGGGGAATTCTTTCGGAAGTTAAAATAAACTGGTAGCGGGTCGTGTCGCCCGTTCCGTTCCCATCATTTCGGAGGGCCTGAATGTTGGAGGTATAGGCCTGCCTGGCCGGAAGCCAGGGCGCCGCCGCGTATCCGCCCCAAAGATCCAAGCCCCAGATACCCTCATCATCCGGGTAATAGGGGCCGATGATGTTAAAAGCCTCGATAACGTTATAGCCGCCTTGAACCGGATTGTTGGGCCAAAAAAAGGCGGTGACAGGGTTATCCATGCCTGAGGAGAAGGTGGTGGTGGCGGCACGGTATTCTTTTTTTGAGCTGACGTCAAAATTGACAATAAAATCATCCAGAATTCCCGGCCAGTTTTTCATGAAATCCTGTTTACGGCCTTCCCATCCCAGGTTCACCCGCCATCCGTAACGGTTGCTGACGAGATTATCCACTTCCCCCACCAGACCGTAGGCGTCCACAAAATCACTGGCGTTTTGTTTGGAGGCTGGATAAACACCGTACTGGCTGAAATTGACGCCTGACATGGCCACCTTGCTTGAAAAATTCGCGAAACTATCGCTGATGGCCGTGTAATAGGCCGTGAGGGGATAAAAGGCGATGGAGGCCTGGCCCGCCCCGCCCTCGAGGGCCGTGTTGGTGGGGGCACCGAAATTGGTGCCGGAATAAAGGGAGGATAAACCGACCTCCAGACCGATGACCACGGGCTTGAGGTTCAGGGCGAAGTTGCCTTCGTAACTTTTCAGATCTAATTGAGTAGCTTGGTTGACCCCGAAATTGTCATTGACCCATTCGGTTGAAAACTCGGCTTGAACGGGCCCCAAGGGTTTACTGATTTTGAGGGCTTCCTCCCAGCGTTGGGGGGTATCCCCGCCATAACGGCCCGCCATGAGGATGACGCGGGCGTCTTCCCCTAATAAAGGAAGATTAGTCCCGATTCCCATGATGCCGTCAAACACCCGGTCAAAGCCGGAAACAATGGCGCCGCCCGCGGTGGTGGGGGGAACCAGGCTGATGTTGCTGATGTAATCATCCCAGGTCTTGATGTCCTTATCGTCGGAAAAGTGTTTGATGTCGACGGGATTGACAAACCGCTTGAGGGATGAGGGGGCGACTCCCCGGGTAAAATCACCCAGGGTTCCGGCGCCGGGATAAGCTTCCACCATGAAATGCGTGTCCCAATGGCCGGCGGGGCCGTCCAGGGCGAAAGTAACATCAGGGTTGTAAATTCCTAGCGAGGTCGGCCCCGAGTTGGCGTTGGAATCGGAAAGCCCGCCGGTCAAGCCGAGGGAAATCGCTCCCTTCCCGCCCAGGTCGCTCCACATTCCGACATCCATCGTGTTGGCGGAGCGGGTGGCGCTAAGAACGGTGACACCGGACATATGCATGTTTTCAAAACGGAATCTCGCCTTGGAACTGAAATTGGGTGACCCGGAGCTTTTATTCGCTTTTTTCCAAACAGCATTAACCTCATCCTGGGCCGACTGGAGCGCCTCCAGTTCCTTTTCCTGTTCCTTGATTCTCTGGTCATTGAGGTTCAAACGGGTTTTGAGAAGGGCGGACTCCTGTTTTAGTTCTTTCAAAAGTTCATCTATTTCATTCCGGACACCGGCGGACACCGGCGGGAGTGCCGGGGCCGGAACAGTTGTCGGCGTCGCGGCCAGGGAGGGTGGAAGGGTCATTAAATCCGGCATCAAAACGGGCGGGGGGGTCGCGGTGGGCTGGGCCGGAGCGGCCTGCGGCAGGGGCAAGGAAGGAGCCGAGATACGGGCCTTGGCCTTTTCGGTGTAAAAAGCAAGTTCCAAACGGGTGACAACTTTTCCCTGGTCCAAAACGGCCTTGTCCCGGGGGTCCAGGAGCCCGTAGTCCCCCAATTTTTTAACCCGTTGGTAAAGGGTTTGGTCGGGGGTAAGTTCCTCGTAGGGGTGCGCGGAAAGAAGGGGTCCGGTGATGGACGCGATCAGGGCAAAAAGGGAAAGTCCGGCGATAAAGGTTTTAAACCGAAAGCTCAAAAGAAACCTCGAGACGAAATGGATTGAACCACCAGGGACACCAAGGGCACCAAGTTAAAACCCGACCTTAAAATTCAAACATTTTTCGGCTGAAAACCAAAACCCGGCTTAGAAAAACTCCACTTCATCAAGCCAGAAATCAATATTGTAGGAACCGGCGGCGTTGTTCGCGGAATGCGCCCACTCGAAATCAATGAATTCCTTCAGGTGGTCGACCAAATCCGGGGGGGTGACCGGATCGCCCCAACCGGATTCGCGCTTCAAATCGGCGAAGGCGTAGCTTTTGAGGGCCCATTCGGGGGTCACGGAGAGATCCGCGCCAAAATTGTTGTAGCAGGCGCCGTTACAAATTCCGCCCTGGGCCGCGGGCAGGGTGGGGGCGGTGCCGATGGCGAACCGGCGTTTCATGGCCGCGTCGGTGGAAGGGCACTTGTAGTAAAACCTGATTCCCGTGAAGGAGCTGGCATCGAAAAGACCGCTGTCCCTTAATTTTCCCTGGAGTTGGAAAGCCGGATAAACCTTGTCACCCTTGTCGATAAGGGTCCCAAAAATATGGGCCGCCTTGGGAGAACCGCTCGCCCCCCCCGCCGCGCCGAAATCCGAACTAATGGTGTTTCCGCCGAAGGTGATGGCCAGCCATTGGCCCCCGGAACCCCCCGCCAGTTTGGAATTCATGGTTTTGGATCCGTCATCAAAGTTTCCTAAAAGACGGGCTTCCTTGGGAACGCTGACTTTTTTCGGCTGGTTCGCGTTGGGATTCGCCAAACCCTCGGCCAGGGAGGCGTTTTTGGACCCCTCATTCACGAACACCGCGCCGCAACCTGTCAAAAATGAAATTCCCAGAACGGTTAACCATAAAAAAGTTCTCGCGGAGGTCATACCCACCCCTTTAGTAAGGAAGACTGGTGCCAGAAAGCCTCGGTATTTTACTAGAAAGGTTCAAAAAAGCGGGAATGTTTTTTTGGCCGGGTGAAACCTGAAACCAATAAAAAGGAAGGGCTTTTCCCTTTAGAAAACCGTTTTTGCAAATTTTCAAGGTAAACCAAAGGGAAGGGTAACCGGTTACAGGGTCCCCTTAATTTTCGGAGGATTTATTGCGGATGTCGGTTGAAAGGTCCGGGTCGGAGGATGAATCCGGCTGCCTGGCGACGGCCTCGCCCGAAATTTTCTTCATGTACATAAAATCAAAAGCGCGCATGGCCTTCCCCGGTTTTTCAACCATCACGGCCGCCATGTAGCGGTTGTCCCTGTCCGAATGGTCCTCCTTGGGAATGTTCACGTACAGGCTCTTGATTTTCACCATGTTTCCGGCCGGAAGATCAAAAGGCCCCACGGTGGCGAGGTCGACATAATAATCCTTGGTGGTATCGATCTGGTGGAGGACCACTCCCTTTAAATTTTCCGGCGAGTGATTGCGCACCATGACGCTGATGGGAACCGGCACCCCTCCCGGAATTTCCTTGGGAGCGACCACCGCCACCTCGATCGGGGAAAGGCCTTGGGCCTGCTGCATGGTGGAGAATGCCTTTCCTCCCGAAACCAGCCACTCCATGGTGCTATAGGGACCGCGAATTCCATAAATCATCCGGTAGAGGTCATGCCAGAACATTCCAACCCCCGCGTTCGCGGGAAACCAGTTGTGGAAGGTTTCAATCTCCCGGTTGTAAAGTTCCTCGGGTCCGGGAGGGTCGACGGATTTTTGAACCCAGTTAAAATCCACCATTTCCCCCATGGCGTACATTCCATTGCCCCGGGAAAGGTAATCGGGCCATTGGCGTTTCATGGACTCCAGGGTGTTGCGGTCCCCCTCATAAAGCATGATGTGGTTGAAATTGACTCCCGCGTCCACGAACATCGCGGGATCCTGCCCGTGCTGATGCCCCATTTGCCACCCGAGGGTAAAGGTAAAAACAGGCTTTGACATTTGGGCAGCGTCCAGGATTTCCTTCAAAGCCAGGGCCACCTTGTGGGCCCTCCACCATTCGAAGAGCGAAACCACTTCCCGGTTTTCTTTTAGCTCCACGGTTTTCGCCAGCCAGTGAATGCGTTCCTGTTTGGTCATGGTCCAATAGTCGGCGGGTCCCGGCACGCTTAAATCCTTCACGAACTCGTCCACCAATTCAAACCCCGCGAATCCGGTTCTCACGTAATCCATACCCACCATGTCCACCAACGGGTCTTTATCGAGTTCCTTGAGAAACTCGACAACATCCTTTCTACGTTTGGAGTCGTTGAGGGAAATAAACCTGGTTTGGACCACCTCGTCCGTATCCGGATCATACCCGAGTGAAAATTCATAGGGCGCCTGGTTCCAGGCGTCCCCGACCACCTTGAAAGTGGTCAGGTATCCCGCGAATTTCATTCCGGCCTCATGCGCCGCCTTGCCATACTTGCGTCCGGTTTCCAGTTCGCCCTTGGCGAAGGGAAAATCGGCGGAGGTCAGGTGGTCCCAGATGGAGGTTTGCCCCATCAGGTAGCAAAAAAGGTTGGCGCCCATGAAACCGGCCCAATCGATCGCGTTTCTCGCGCGGAAGGAATCGCTTCCGTCCAGGGCCGGCACAATCCCCTTGATCAGTTGTTTCCCGCCCTCCATGGTCAGGGCCGCGTAACCGGGGTACAGCCCGCTGGGTTTCAGGGGAGAAATGGTAAAGGCGGATTCGAAGGTTTTGGCCTGTGTCCATTGAGGGGCTGAAACAATGACCTCCGCGAGATAGGTTCCGGGAGAGGGATTATAGGGAATGGGCCAATTACCGATAAATTTTCCGTTGTTCGTGTCCTTCTTCAAATTCAGCCTGGTTCTTCCATCCACCATGGTCACGGGATTCCCTCCCCGGTAAATCTGAACCGCCGCGTGCATTTGGGAAAAATAGGGAAGTTCGCGGGCGTTTACCCGGACCTCGAAAGGAACCATTTCATAGCGCAAAAAGTTTTTGGTCGGCATGACCGCGATGACATCGGGAATCATCTGGGAAACGGTCGGCACTAAAAGAGGGGATTTTTTGGCCAAGGGGGAAATGGTGGCCATGGCGATCATTCCGCCCCCCGCCAGGAAGACGGCGGCCAAAATCCAACCCAGGGTTTTGCCCCCCACCCTCTCGAAAAATCTTTCCATGGGAAGCGGCGTAAACCAAAATTCACGGTTAAACGAGGGTTTGGGAACTTTGGGCCAAAAGGGGCTCTTTTCGGTTTTTGGGAACCCCGGAAAGGCGGAAGGACCGGAAGGGTCCTCATTGGAAATTCCGGTTTTAGGGGAGAGAAAGGAGGAAACAAAGGTTTCCTCGGTTTCCATAGAGGTTTCGGAAGAAAAGGCCTCCTGTTCCTCCGTGTTCAGGGTTTCCGCGAGGGAAAGGGAATTCCGGTTTTCGCCCTCCAAAAAATTCCCCTCCTCAAGGGGGTCCGAGGGGGAATTTTCCCCGTGGGGTTTGCTTTTAAGCGTTGAAGTGATTTTGTTTTTTAAATAAACCGTCCTCCCCTTGAAAAACATGACAAAGTTTTGGCTTGTTTCGGCGCTGGTTTTGGCGGCCCGGCCGAGACCCTCGGTGGTTCCCCTTGAGATTTCCCTGATCGATTCACCGGCCCGAAGGGAAGTGTTTTGTGTAAAACGAAACAAAGAACGGAAAATATGGCCGGCCAGAAGAAAACCTTTTTTAAGTCCTTGAAACAACGCGAGGAAAAGGGATCCCAAAAGACTGAAAGCCGCGGAGGCCTGCTGGCCCAAAGCCTCCGCGAGCGAGGAGGTCCTTTCCCTGAAAACCCGGAAGTTGGCTGAAATGTTGAGGGAGACTGGTTCGGGGGGCTTCGGCAAACGAAACGGTTCCAACTCCATTTTACCCGCCTGAACCAAAACCTCATGGGGCACCGGCGTCTCCCGGGTCAGCCGGACCACCGTCTCCACGTGATAGGTTTGGGGAAACATGTCCAAAGGCTGGACCCAGTCCACCTTGAACCCGTGTTTGACCAAAAGGGCCAGGTCCCGCGCGAGTGTCGCGGGGTCGCAGGAAACATAAACGAGCCTTTCCGGATGAAAGGCCGTGATGCGGGCCAGGACTTCGGGCAAAACTCCCTTGCGGGGAGGATCCAAAATGGCAGCGTCCATCTGCGTGAGTCCCTTATCCTTTAAACCGATCAGGATTTGGGCGACATCCCCCTCGAGATAATCAATATTATTTTTTTTGTTCAGCTCCGCGTTTATTTTCGCGTCCTCAACCGCGGGCCCCACCTCCTCCACTCCCACGACATAATCCGCTTTATCCGCGACCGCCATGGCCAGGGTCCCGATCCCGCTGTAAAGATCCAGGACCGTTCCCCATTTTTTTTTGTTCGAGGGTTCCCCCAGGGCTTCACGGACAATGGTATGAAGCATGTCCGCCTGATGGGTATTCACCTGGAGAAAGGACTTCAAGGATACTTTTAATTTCAAACCGTCGATTACCTCAAAATAATGGTCGCGTCCGGCCAAAACCCGTGTGGTGGGCCCAAAAACGATGTTGGTCCGGGAGGGGTTGATGTTTTGCAAAACCCCGGCGAGGCCGGGGTTTTCATCCATCAATTCCCTCGCGACGCGGGGAAGAATCTGGTCCAATTCCTCGGGCATGACGCTGGGTTTCTGAAGACGGTCATCAGGAACCTCGGATCTCGTGACAAAAGCCAGGAGAAGCTCTCCCGTCTTGACCCCCTGCCTGACCGTCAGGTGCCGTAAAAAACCCGTGTGTTTCTTTTCCTGGTAGGGGGTTAAGCCCGACCGGTCGATTTTTTGCAAAACCTTTTGGATCAATTCGTTGATGGCGTCGCCCTGGATGGGACAGCTGTGGTAGGGAACCAGCCGGTGGGAACGGGGCTCATATATGCCCGAAATAAAATGGCCGTCCCTCATGGATAAAACCGGCATGGCCTTGTTGCGGTAGGCATAGGGGCTGGGGGAAGGAAGACAGGGCTGGACCGTGGCGTTGGGCAGGTGTCCGATGCGTTGGAGGGAATCCACGACAAACTGGCGTTTGGTTTGCAATTGTTTGGGGTAATTGAAATGCTGCCACTGGCAGCCGCCGCATTCCTCAAAGATGGGACAAACCGGCGTCACGCGGTCGGGGGAAGGTCTCAGGACAGAAACAATCTCCCCCGTCGCGAAATGATCCTTGACCTGGGTGATTTTGACGCGGACTTTTTCGCCGGGAAGCCCCCCCGCGACGAATACCGCGAAATCCTGGTATCGTCCGACCGAATCCCCGCCAAAGGCAAGTGACGTTATTTCAAATTCAATTTGATCCCCGAAGTGAACGGGTATTAAAGCGTTGGTCGTCATGAAATCCCTGATAAAAAAACCGCTGTCAGCCGCCTACGAAAGACTGAAAGTCGTCGGAAGATTAAATTTTTAAAATCCCTTTAACCCCACGGTGAAGAAAACGAAAGGGGGTTTGCCCCCCCCTTAACCTTGAAGCGGTTCTTATTTTAACGATTTTCGATGGCAGAGCAACCCTCCTCGCCGAAACACACCGGCGTGTTATACTGCCTGAAATTTCTCCGAAACCGAGGGTCCATGAAAACCTTTTCAAGGATAAGCATTTCCCTACTACTCTTGGTGGGGTTTGGCGGACTTTCTACCATCAGTCAAGCGTCCGAAACGCGCGTGGACGCCGCCGGCGGACTCGGGACCATCCTGACGGACGAAACAAACGATTTAAGTCTCTTCCTGGACGGAAACCCGGCTGGTCTCCCCCTTTTAAATAGTCGAAGCCGGGTGGATCTTTCCGCCCATTGGTTTAACTTCGACCTCGAAGGCCCCTGGGGCGTCAACCGCCAGCAGGGTTTTAATTCCCTTTCCAGTCCCGGGGATTCCCCGGTTCGCTATGAGGGTCTGATGTTTTTCCCTTCCTCGCAATGGGGTTTTCAAATTTCCGGCGACATTTCCTCCCTGCGGGGAGAACCGGACGCGAATTTTTTAAATGACAACAAAACGGCATCCCAATACCGCGGGCTCCTCCGCGCGGCTTACGCCCTTTCGTTCGGATCCTTTGGGCTTGAGATGATGAACACCCAAAGGGATCAAAAATTCGACCCCGGCGCCTACACTCCTTTATTAAATTTATCCTCGGGTTCCTCCGTCGAAAATCAAATGTTGGCGAAGGCCGGAGTCGCCGCCACTTTCCCGAGTCCCGCCCCCGCGGATGACCCCCGCTGGCAGGCCGGAGCTTTTTTTGTCTTTCCTTTGGGGGTGAATCTGCAAAACCAAGGGATGAATTTTATGGACGGAGGCGGGGCTTCCTATCCCGTCACCCAAACCATTACCCTGACCCATTTTAATTTGTCCCAGGTGGAGCTTTTGTACGAGGTTCCGGCCAGCCTTAAAATTCGTTTTTCAGCCTCCCTTGAAAATACGTCCTCGGATTTTGAACAAACGGTTCCCGCGCCATCGGTTTATTTCAATAACCAAGCGAGGTTTCATTCCACCGATGTCCAATCCCTGTCACTTGAGGGATCCTTCCGCTATTCCCTCTTTTTTCGGGAGGATGAAAACCTCAAACTCGGGGGAAGCCTCGGCCTGGTTTTGGACAATACCAATTTATTCACGGCTCCCGGTTCAGCGCCCAATCCATTCAATCAACAGCAATTAAATTCGGTTTTCGGAATCGGCTTGGAGGAAGGCAAGGAATACACGATGGGGGTCCAGTGGAAAAGCAGGAGTTACCTTCCCGGAAGCCAGTTGATAACCGGGGGGGGTAGCCCCCTCAACCGGGACCATGATTTATATCAACTTTCCCTCGGCGGGGAAAAATGGATGTCCGCGGCCTGGGCCTTGCGCCTGGGATTAACCCTTCAGCAGGATATTTTCAACCCCGGAAATTTAAACACCCTGACCACCACGATTAACGTTGGGTCGGGCCTGGAACGTGTTTTCGGCCGGATCGATCTGCGCTTGTCATTGGGCCAAACCATCGACATGGGAAATTCCAACAATACGGCCGGTGTTTTGGGCGCCCAGCTCTCCACCACGATTTTTCTTTAAACTATAAAAACACAAAAACCAAATCCAGCGCCAAGCCTCCAAGACGTCAAGTTTTTCCCAATGTGAAAAATCTGTTTTTGGAAACCTTTCAAGACAGTTGTTGCGGGAAAGGGAGGACAACCCAAAAGATTTTTCCGAGGTTAGATTGAAACTTGGTGTCTTGGCGTCTCGTTTACGCCCTCAGCCGAAGGCTGATGGGTGGAGCTGGAAGTGGTTTTGTTTTAAGGCTTGGGCGTGGGGGTCATGACAACGACGCCTTTTTTCGCGCCGGACCCGATGGGGGTCGCGTCGCCTTCCAGGCGGAGGTTATCGATGAAAACCACCAGGGGGTCCGGCTGACCGGCCATATCAACGGAGAATTTCAAGGAACGGATGTTGGTCAGGTCCATTCTTTCCCTGATGAGGTCATCAAGGGGAACCGAAATGTTGGTGACTTTTTTGGGTGTAAGGGGTCCGGAGTTCTCAAACACGAAGGAACGGGAATCCACAATCTGGATATGGTAGGTCACCGGCTGGGCCTGGTCGTTGTAAACGTCCATCTTAAAGCTTCCGAACTCCTGCCATTCAAAGGCGGATAATTTGGTGACGGAATGGGTGTCGATCAGGATCTCGGGACGCCATTTATCCCTCCCCGCCTCGCTGTATAAAACCTGGGAGGAATTGGTGGGGGGGTTGCCGGGAACAGGGGTCACGAAAAACTGGCGGGTCGCGAAAAAGGAAACCTTGGCGCTTTTTTTCCCGTGGGTCTGGTTTTCCGTGGAGGGCTCGATTTTCGCGTAACCGCCGGTGGTCCAGTCAAAATCATCCCGGAGGTACTCGAAATCATTCAGAACCTGTGTCTTTTTTACGTCCTTGCGGTGTTTGAAAACCCGGGTTAAACCAAGGCCCGCGACGATGGCGTAAAGGAGAGAAATAACCAGGAGGATGCCCAGGACTTGCATTACTCTTCGCATGGCGCCGTTTCCTGACTTATAAGGAATTGAACTTAGGTTAAAACTCGAACAATGGAAAATTGAGCAATCGACCGCAAATGACCTTTTATTTTCAACTTCTCAATTGTCAATTTGCTCTGTCATTTTTCTGAAAAGAAAAATGACCGGGTTGCATTGTATCAGCCGTCGAAGGCTCCTGCAACTTTGGCGGAGAAGCAAACGGGACCCGGGGGGAGGCTTCAACCAGGGGGTTTTATTGCAAAACTCGGGGTTTTCCTAAATTTGTTTTCCGGTTAAACCCGTCTGTTCCATGAATTAAGGGTTGGAATTTAAACGCGGGTTTTGAAAACCTAACGTCCGGCCTAAACCCACTTTTTCTTGGACCCGCAGGATTGGCGGACCACCAGCTCGGTGGGGATTAAAATCTGCTGGGGTTTCCAGTTTTCGGTGCTCTGGATTTTCTTGATTAGAAGTTTCGTCGCTTCCACGCTGATGGACCGGTAATCCTGCCGGATGGTCGTCAGGGAATAAGGGGGGGTAAAGGCTTCGGTGATGTCGTCAAACCCAACCAGGGCGATGTCAGCACCCACGGTAAATCCGGCTTTTTCGATGACGTCCCAGGCTCCCAGGGCCATCAAATCATTGGCCGCGAAAACGGCTGTCGGGCGGTTGGGAAGTTCCAGCAATTTTTTCATGGCCTCGCCCCCCTGATCCCGCAGGAAATTCCCGTCCACGATGTATTCCTCGGGAATGGGAAGGGCGTTCTTTTTCATGGCCGCCTTGAAACCTTCCAGCCGGTCCGCGGCGTTTCGGGAAGTCCCCACGTTGCCCGATACACAGGCGATTTTTTTGTGGCCCAGTTTCACCAGGTGGTCCACCACCTGGAACACCGCCTCCCGGTTGTCGCTGTCGACGAAGTCCACGGTCTTGTCTTCGGTCCGGTAACCCACCAAAACCATCGGGGACCGCCCGTTCATTATTTTGATGACCTCCTCCTCCTCCAGATAAGGGGAAACCATCAGGATGCCGTCGACCACGTTATGGAATACCTTCTGGTAAACCACATGCGGGGCAAAGACCCCGGCGATGGTATTGATCAGCAGCCCGTACTTCTCCTCCTGAACCACGTCGTTGATGCCGTTTAACAGCTTCATGTACCAGTCGCTCTGGATGTTGAATTGCCGCCCCGGCCAGGAAAAGAAAACCTCGATCAGGTTGGTTTGCTTGACCACCAGGCCCCGGGCGATGGGATTGGGCTTGAAATTCAGCTCGGCGATGGCCTTCTGGACCTTGACGCGTGTTTCCTCCAGGACGTTGGGGTTGTTGTTCAACACCCTCGATACGGTCGAGATGGAGAAGCCTGATTTCTGCGCGACGTCATAAATGGTAATGGCCATGGTTTACCTTACTCCCATTGGGTAGCGAGACCCATTAAAAAGAGTCCGGCCATAAACGCGGCGAAATGATAATTCCGCCAGTTTTTTGCCTGGTGAATTTCCGGCACCAGGTCCACCACCGCGATATGGATAAATGTCCCCGCCGAAAAAGCCAGGGCCGCCCCGAGAACCGAGGCTGTTTTTTGGGCCAAAAAAACCTGCGAGAGTACGGCGCCAAGGGGAATCATGATGGAAACAATGATGATTAAAAAAGCCGCCTGCCTCTTGGATCTCTTTCCCGCGATCAGAAGGCTCGACAGGGAAAAAAACTCCGGGGCTTTGTGCCCCAATGTCGCCAGAAACACGATAATTCCCAGGGCTGGAATCGAAAGGGCGGAACCCAGGGCCACTCCGTTCACCAGGTTATGAAGGCTCAGCCCCGCGAAGGCGACCCAGCCTATTTTATGGTAATCGCAATGATCCTCTTCGCAGGGGTGGGAAAAGGTGAACATTTCCAGGAGAAATAAAAAAAGAAACCCGCCCAGGAGCCAGAAACCCATGGACTTTCCCGTCGCGTCAATGGCATCGGGAATTAAATGCAGAAAAGCCGCGCCCAAAAGAACCCCCGCCCCCAGGCTGATGAAAAGACGAAGATAGCGGGAGTCTTTTTGCGGCTTGTGAAAATACATCGGGAGAGCGGCGCCGAACCATCCCGCCACCATTACAATTCCGCTGTAGATTAAAGAATTCACCATGGTTGCTCCCACAATCCCCGCTTTCAAAGCGCTTTCATCCCACTTTACAATTATTCCTTTGAAATTTTTCAAAGGGGGAAAGTGGGACCGTCCCTTTTCCTTTAAAAGGCTCTTGGACAAAAGGGACATGAAAAAGCAAAAAATCCGCCCTGGGTTTTAACCCGAAAGGACGGCGAAACTTTATGATAAACCATCCAAGACCCAACCACCAATTAAAAAAGAAATTCCCCGTGGTTGGGCGTATTTCTCTTAGAAACCAACGTTAACTCCCCCTGAAAAACTTTGGGAATCGTAATTGGCGCGCCCGAATTTTCCCTTGTAGCTTAGGACCACTGACAAACCCCGTCCCATTTGAAAAGTCAACCCGCCGCCAACCGCCACCGTTTCCCCTCCCGTCGCGGACCCCTGAACCACGAAGGTTTCACCGCTCGGGAACCCGCCGGTCAGGGTATCCAACGTTCCTTGAAATGGGTGCTCCCAGCCGGCGCTTAAATGGGGAAGAAGATACATGAACCCCAGATTCATATTCCAAACCACCCTTGCCCCGACCTCGCTTCGCAGGGAAGCCTGATTTTGGGAACCGTAGGTGAGCGGCGCGAGGGACCCCTGCTCGGAGAACCCGTCAAATTGAACCAGGGTGTATTGTCCGGAAGCAAAGGGCCCGAATTTCATATGGCCCATGGTCCACTCAAACCCCATTTCCACCCATCCTGAAAATTGCTGGCCCTGGGTCGTACCCGCGGCGGTTCCGCCATAACCAGGCCGATGGATTTTATAGGTGTTCATTCCCGCCTCGCCAAGGGCCTCCAGGTGAAAATTTCCGGGATGCAAATCACCAAAAAGTCCAAGTTGGCCCCCGGTTATTTCCAGCGCCCCGCCTGTTTTGCCCGCCTGTCCATAGCCCACCAAAACCCCTCCCGCGAACAATTTTCCAAATTGATAATCGACGCCCGCCGTCATCCCCGTGGCGGAAAGCGGGTAACCGGCCCCGTTTCCGTCTCCGGTTATATTCCCGATATTTTGGCTGCCGTTGAGGAAAACCCCCCAGGGTTCCTCGTTGGGCGCCCCTTCCGCCATTTCCCGTAACTGCGCGTTGGGAAGATCAGCCGCGAATCTTGTTTCCCCGCCCCAGGCCGCGGCGCGGGATTCCCTCGGCCCCTCCCCGATCCTGATCTTGGCAAGGCGGCGCTCCACCAGGGCGGAATGGCCCTGGGCGAGGGCGAAGCCGAGCTGGTAAAGCTGTGTCAGTTCATCGGGGGCGATTAAATCATAAATGGCGGGAAGGGCGGATGAGGACTGTACTCCGGCCGCGAGGACCAGGTTTTCAAATGCCTTGATCTTGAAATTATTATCCATCCAGGATCCCACGGCCGTCTGGTTCGGGGTTAACCCCAGTGCCGAAAAGGAAGGTTGAAGGCAAACCGCCAAAACGTCGTAGGTTTGGTAAACCGGAAACCACCGGACCCCCGCCGGGTTGATCCATTGGCTGAACTGGCCGGAGATTCCATTGTTCGCGGCCACCAGGGTGACCGCGTCGCCGACCTGGGGTTGAAAACTATTGTAGGAAAAAATTCCCAAAGTCCCGTTCAGGTTCGCCACGCCGGTGACATTCAACATATCCATGGTTCCGACGGTGCTCACCCCCAGGCTTAAAATTCCAGCACCGCTCTGGGTGTAATCCCCTCCCACATTTATCGTAAGGGGTCCCGCGCCTGTGCCAAGGGTACCCGCGCCGAGGGAAACAGACCCCGCTCCCAAACCGTTGCTGTTGCCGATCACCAGCGCCCCGTTGTTTACCGCTGTCCCGCCGGTGTAGGTGTTGGAACCGTTCAGGGTTAAAATGCCGGTGCCCGTTTTGGTCATGACCCCCGTGCCCGAAACCACGCCGTTCAAGGTTGAGTTAAACCCGCCGCTGTCCCAAAGAACCCCGCCTCCGGAATTGATGGTCACTGCCCGGTTGGAGGTTACCGCCCCCAGGGTTCGGAGCGTGGTGCCGTTAAAGCTCAGCCCCCCGGTGGCGTCCCCCAGGTTATTGTCGTTGCTGATTTGAAGGGTTCCCCCATTGACGGAAGTCCCTCCTGAATAGGTATTGGTTCCGGACAGGGTCAGGGTACCGGTACCGAGTTTGGTCAGGGAACCTCCTGTCCCGCTGAGGACCCCGGAAAGGGTCGTGCTTAAATTGTTGGTTCCCTCAGCCAAATTGTTGGAACCAAAATTAAGGTTCCCCGCCCCCTCGATGGATTCCACCGTTACTCCGCCCGTGTGGCCGCTGATATCAAATGAGCCGCCGCTATTGATGTAAAACCGGGCGGTACCCGCCAGGGAAGTATCATTAAAGGATATGGAACCGCCCGAATTGGCAATAAGGGTGGAATTTCCCGCGGTTGAATTATTGTTAAAACTTAGAGCCCCGGTGCTTGTCAAAACGGCGTTCCCCGCCGTTGAATTGTCCCAAAAAGAAAGGTTGGAGATGTTCGTAATCCTTGAGCCGTTGGCCGTCGAATTGTCCCGGAAATCCATGGTCAGGTTGTTGATGATGGTGAGTCCCCCCGCATCACCGGAATTGATGTAATCCAGGGTCGCGTTATTGACCACGGTTCCTGATCCCAATTGGCCTCCCGTATCCACCAACAGGGAGCCGCCCGCGACAGTAGTCCCGCCGTCATAGGTATTGTTTCCTGAAATGGTCATTATCCCGCCGCCCACTTTGGTGAAGGAGCCGGCGGCGATTCCATCGTCAATGACCCCCGAAAAAGTGGTGCTCAACCCATTGGAACCTGCCGCCAAACCATTCGCCCCGATGGAAAAAGTTCCCGCTCCCTCCAGGGAACCAACCGTAACAGCCCCCGTGTGGGAACTAATGTCCGCGGTACTGCCCCCGGCAAGGATCAGGCGGACAGTCCCTCCGGTTGAAGCGTTATTAAGGGAAATCACCCCGCCGTTGTTGTTGGTAATAGTGGAAGCTCCGGCCGTCGAGGCGTCATTGAACGAAAGATTGCTGTTATTGGTAACCGACGCGGTGCCCGCGGTGGAGTTGTTGTATAAATAGAAATTATTATCGTTCACGAAAACCGCAGAACTGAGGGTCGCGCCGTCATAAACCCCCAAAAAACCGCTGTTGGAAATGACGGCTGAGCCCGCGGAGGAATTGTCATTGAATGAAAGAAAGGAGGTGCTGTTGATGACGGCGCCTCCGGCCGTGGAGGTATCCGAAAAGCCCATGGACCCATTGTTGGTAATACTCGCTCCCCCGGCCCCGGAGGTATTGATAAAGGTCAAGGAACCCAGGTTGTCGATGGAGGCGGTTGCCGAGGTGGAATTGTCCTGAAAAAACAAAATCCCGTTATTTGTAACGGAAGCGTTGGCGGCGGTGGCGCTGTTGAAAAACTTGAGGGACCCATTGATGAGCAGGGTCTGGGCGGCTCCCGAATTGTTCGTGATGCCCGCGCCCTGGAGAAACATGAATTTTGTTCCTGTACCCACGAGGTAGGAAGGCGCTCCCGTGTCAAAAAGGATTCCGTCCAGGGTGACGTCCGCGCTTAGGGCGATGCTGGGGGAGGTCGTGGCCCCCAGGGTGGCGACCGCTGAGCTTGAATTGGGAACCGAACTGGTATCCCAATTAGCGCCCGTGTTCCAATCATTGGTGCCAGGACTGTTCAGCCATGTTTGGGCGTAGGCGGAAGTAAACGCGAACAGCGCCAAGGAGGCGGAAAATAGGAAAAGCGCTTTCGGAGAAGCCAGGGTCTTAAATTTCATTGTCCCTATTTTACCAGACAGGATAAAATCCAACGCATTCCACGGAGGAAAAACTGTGAGTCTTTTCTTAAAAACAGCCATTAAAGCGGGCAAAGCCGCCGGAAAAATCCAGAAAAAGTATTACGGGAAGGTTCGTAACATCCGGTTCAAGGGAAATAACAAGCTAAACCTCGTGACAGAGGTGGATACCCTTTGCGAAAAAACGGTCCTTACCATTCTAAAAAAACAGTTCCCTTCACATAATTTTTGGGGCGAGGAAAGCGGCCGGGGTTCCGGGACTTCTCCATATACATGGCTGGTGGACCCCCTGGACGGCACCACCAATTACGCCCATTCCTATCCCTTCTTTTGTTGTTCCATCGCGCTCATTAAACAGGTTTCTTTGCCGACAAATGCCTCTGTAGGGGCAAGGCATGCCTTGCCCCTACGAAAACCTCAATCCGCAAGTCTCAACCTTTCCCCCTCTCCCTCGAGGGGAGAGGGCGGGCGGAGCCCGGGTGAGGGTAACTTTAACCATTTCACCACCCCTCACCCTAACCCTCTCCCCCAAGGGGCGAGGGAAATTTTAAAAACCAACCATTCAGAGGCTCAGGAAATCATCGCCGCCGTGGTTTATGACCCCCTGAGTGACGAATGTTTCTCCGCTGAAAAGGGCCAAGGAGCATTCCTCAACGGAAAAAGAATGCAGGTCACGAAGACTTCCGACCTCAAACAAAGCATGGTCTGCACAGGCTTCGCTTACCAGGTCTTGAGCACCAACTACAATTTCCAAAACTTCCGTAATTTTGTTTTGAAGTCCCAAGGGGTCAGGCGGGATGGCTCCGCCGCCCTGAACCTTTCCTATGTTGCCGCAGGTCGCTTTGAAGGCTTTTGGGAAAGAGGCATCCAGGCCTGGGACATGGCGGCGGGAGTCTTGCTGGTTCAGGAAGCAGGGGGCAAAGTCACCGATATTTCAGGAAAGCCCTTTAATCTCTTCGCTGAAAACGCACTGGCCAGCAACGGGAAGATTCATAAGAAGATGTTTAGGATTTTGAAAAGTGGAAAAGACGAAAAAAAATGGGCAAACCACCATCATTCAAAATAATCACAAGCAGCTTTTTTTCGGCCGATTTGCCGGATACCAAATTTGAGGCCATTCGGCGAAGAGGAACGCAGCCAAAGTGTGATTTCAGGTTTTTAAAAATCGCATTTTAAAGATTAAATTTCAACCCGCCACTAATGATGGGAAGGGCCCAGTAAGAATATTGGGGGTTGGTTAAAAACAACCACCAATAATTGCCTGCATCGAAATATTTTGTTTCAAAAAATAAATCAAATCTCCTGTTTATTTCAAACTCCAGACCAAGCCCAACTTGAAACCCGTGTCCGATTGTGTTTTTAAAGTAATCAAAACCAATCCCTGCAAAAAAATACGGTTTTAAAAAATTAAATTTCAATACTTTATATTCCGCATTTAAAGTAATCACTTGAAGCGTGGTGCTACCATCTAATAAATTAACTTCTATGCTCGGAAAAAATGAAAATCCATCCGAATATTCTACCCCACCTCCAACCGATGTAGTGTATTGGACGGGATTGCTCCCCAAGGTAAATCCAGCGCCTGGTTTGATAAAAAAACTTTCCGCTTTTAAAGAACTCGAAATCATTAAAATACAAAAGGTAAATAGTGTTTTTTTCATAAACTTATTTCTCTCCATCATGGACTCAAAAGGTTCGACAGACTAATGTCTCTTTCCGCCTGCCCAAAACACCCCAATTAAATTCCTAAAGTCTTTCCGGACGGTGGAGGAGGCGATCAGAATTCCAACCGTGACCCCCAAATAGATCCAAGCGTAACCCCGGCGGACATCCATCGAGGGAACGTGAATCCAGGGTTCCAAAAGCGGATAAAAGGCTTGTGTGATAAAGAGAAAAAACAATACCCCTGCTTCCCGCAGGGAAAAACGAAGATTGGAAAGGACCACCACACCAAAAAGAGACTGGGCGGAAGTTAGGAATACTTCCTGAACCTGGCGGTCATCCATCGGCATGGAGCAAATAACCCCTTTGGAAAGGGCGAAAGCCAGGGGCAAGGCTCCTACAAGCAGGGTCCATTGGTTAACCGTCGAGGAAATAATGGTGTTAAAACTTGCTGTGGGTTTGGCTTTCAAAGCGAACAAAACGGCGACAATAAATTCAGGAGATTCAGAGGCGATGGGCGCCAGCCATTGCACCAGAATAAATTCCTCCACACCCCAATGCCTTCCCAGGGTCAGCAACCCTTCCGCGAAAGGATGAGACGCCGCGTAAATGGTCCAAGCCGCTAAAAAGAAAAAACCCAGAACAAACATTCTTCGGGGCAAGGCTGGCCAGCGCTGGATAACCGCCACCGGGCCTTCAGCCTCCGGCTCATGGGCCCCGCTTTTCAGCAGGCGAAAAAAGTAGAATAGGAAGAAACTGAAGAAAAAAACGGTATCAATTAGGGAAAGAGTTTTTTTAAACGAAAGCACGAAGGAATAAACGGTGGCGGCCAAAAGCACCGCCGTTTCCAGCTTCAAACGAGGCTCCAGCCTCACTTCCTGTTTTCGGAACTTCCAGGCGTAAACCAAAACAATCAAGGCCCACCCCAACCCAATGAGAAGCCGGTTCCCGCCGGTCATATTGGCCACGGCATAAGGTATATAGGAAGGGTCTTGGCCTCCCTGCCAGGCAAAGTAAATATCCACGGCGTACTCCGGCGCCACAGCCGCCAGCGACAAAATCCCCAAAGCCAAAGCCGGTGGAATATCCACTTCCGCCACCTCCGCGGCCCAGGACAAAAGATAAGCCGAAGCGAAGATGGCGACGCCGGGCAACAGCGGTTCCCAGGGAATGGGAAGTTGGGGATAAAGCAGGTGAAGCACCGGCCATTGCAGGGCAAGCAAGGGGGCCAGCACCAGGACGATCTGGTTCGAGAGGGAGATGCACGGTTTTTTGGTTTTCATTTGTGTCCTGTTTTATTTGTCATTGCGATCTGGCTTCGCTAAAGCTACGCCAGACAAGGGCGCAAAGCTTGCGTCGAAGCAATCCAAACACAAACCAAAAATTAGCTTTTTGTTTTCTTCTGATTGCCACCTCGGCCAAAAACATGGCCTCCTCGCAATGACAACCTAACAAACAATCCAAAAATTCCTTCTTGGCGCCCTTCGTGGTTCAATCGCCTTTACGCTGTCCATCCCGCCAAAAACTCCTCCACCAAAAAAGGCAGGTCGTCATGGTAGCCGCCCTCAAGCAAGGAAAATACCGGCACACCCAAACCTTTTAAAGCCGCCCCGATTTTTCGGTAATCCTGCCTTGTCAAACCAAACTGGGTCAGCGGATCCTTCTCGTAAGTATCAAAACCCATGGAAATTCCCACCAGGTCCGGTTTGAAATCGCGGATTTTTTTCATCGCGTCCTCCAGCGCCGGAAAATAATCGGGCGCCTCGGTCCCGGGGGCCAGAGGGTAATTCAGGCAGTTGGCCCGGGATTGCCGTCCCGTCCCCGGATAAGCCGGAAACTGATGCAGGGAAACATAAAGAAATTCCCCTTTGCCCAGGCAAAAATCCTCCGTGCCGTTGCCGTGGTGGCAATCCAGGTCCAAAACCGCGATTCTTTTGGCCGCCCCCCGGCTTACGGTATCCTGAATGGCCACCGCCATGGAATTAAAATAGCAAAAACCCATCGCCTGCTGGGGAGTCGCGTGGTGGCCGGGAGGCCGCATCAGTGAAAAAACGGGAGTTCCCTTCTGGCTTTCCAAGGCCGCCTGCAGCGACGCTCCCGCGGAAAGAAGACTGCAGGCGTAAATGCCGGGCGCCCCCGGGGTATCGGGGTCAAAGTAACCTTCCTCCTGAACGAGATGGACCAGTGAATCCCCGTGCACGGCTTTTATTTTTTCAAGCGGCGCGGGTGTTGGCTCCTCAAAAACACCGGCAGGCCAAAGGGTTTTTAAATGTTGGAGGGAGGCCAAAACCCGGGCCGGCTGTTCGGGATGGCCGGAAATGTCGTACTGCCCGGCCTTGGAAGTGGAGAGAATCTTAAGGTTAGAAACCATCAAAATCCCATTTCACCGCAGAGACGCAGAGAACGCAGAGTTTGTTTCTTCAGAAGAAAATGCGAAAAGCTGTTTCGTTATTCCAAACACAAAAAAATCCTACATGAAAAATCCTGTAATTTTTTTTATATCAAGATCAAGACTTTCTCTGCGGGCTCCGCGCCTCTGCGGTGAAGATTTTTAGGCTTTCTTACCGCCGCTGTGCAGACGGATTTTCTCGGCAAGGAGAAATTTATCCAGGCGGATGACGTCCTGCTTGTTGATGGCCAGGATTTTAAGCCCCGCCCGAAAGGTGGACCCATTGCTTCCACCCGCCTCCGCGGTTGCCCGAATTACCTCGGAAATCATCGTAATAGGAGCGGGGTAATTGGGAAGGTAAAGATGAATTTCCAATGCCATATCCTCAGGGAACTCCACCTGGCCCACCAGCGACATGCCCCCCATCGAAATATCCCGCGTGACGGCGTGGACTATGGCGGATTTTTTGGAAAGTTCCGGCAATTTATCGGTGGTGGATTCCCGGTAGGCGGGGTTGGAAAGGGTATTCACTAGGTCGGCTTTGGGGATCAGGCAATAGGTTACCTTGACCGAGGCGTCAATACGCTCGAACTGCCTTTTTTCCATCCAACCTGTATGAAGCGGCCCCATCCTCAACTCCTCAAACCAGTTGACAGCTCACAGTTCACGGTTTGGCTTCGAGGTCCTTGTAGTGACCTATCACCCGTGACCTGTTATCTGCCTTTCACTTCTTCCAATGAATACAATTAACCGGACAGCTGTTCATGGCCGATTCGATCTTTTCTTCCGTATCCCCCTGGGGATTAAAAACCTCGGCCAGGCCGTCCGGTGTCATCCGAAACACCTGGGGCGTTTCCACCACGCAGGCCTCGCAGCCCGTGCACTCATTTTGATCGACATAGGAAATCCGGTTTATCTTTTTGGTCTGCCCCAATTGGCTTCTTTCCCTTTTTCGCCTTTTGTCCTTCGGACGGCGGAGAGCGAACGACGGCCTTTTTAAAACTCCAGGCGGAAGCTGGTGCTTCCCGCGATATCAATGCCGTTGGATTCCCCCACCACGCCCCAATGAAACCCTTCCCCCATGTCAAAGCCAACCACAAACTTCGGTTCAAAAACCACCGGCGAGGAGGAACTGGTAATTAAATAGCTGAAAGCCGCCGCCCCGGAACCGTTGACGTCCTGTGTTCCGCTCACGGAAAATGCCGAGGAAACGGTTCCCGAATGTCTTTGAAACCCCACAGCCCCAAAGGGAAAAATCATCCCCAAATCCTTGCCGACCATGATCTTCGCCCCGAAGCTTTTAACATTCCAATTCTGCGCGTAGGCGTCGGTACCCGTCATGGTGACGGGAACCGAGCCGGCGTTGGGGTCGTTATAGTTGGAGGTTTGCTGAACCTTGCTGGAAATGGAAAAACCCCCGTTCATGACATCCCAGCTCACCACCCCTGTGAGGGTGGGTAAATAACTGCCGTCCAGGATTTTAAAACGCAGATCCAGTCCCCACCCCGTGACGTTGGCCGCGAAACCAAAATCAGGAAGGTTGATGTTGGGGATAATGGAGAGACGAAGTCCGGCGTCCAGACCGTTCATCAGGCCGACCCGCAGGGTGCCGATGGGGTATGGAATGGGAAAAACCGAGGGCACGCTAATATTTGAAGAAACCAAAAGGGCCCCCATGGGAAGTCCCGCCAAACTGGAAAGGGAAACCAAATCGGCCCCGGCCCCCACCCCGACCTCAACCCTGGGCCCGGCCATCAGGTCATAAACCCCCGGAGGGTTATTCCATCCAAGGGTGGAATAAAAGCCCATGGTTCGCGCGAATTGCCCGTTGATGTAATCGGATATGGATTGGAAATCGATTTTGGCCTGGGCGTCGAAATCCTGGCTGGGGGTTGCCGCGTAGGAGGCCAGGGGCGGGAAACCCAGAAAAACGAGGGCCAATGAAAGGGTAAGTTTTTTAAATGGTTTGCGAATTTTCATGGGTTCCCCCCAAACAGGTTTAACGGAAAAGTCTTGGCTTTACTTTATTCCAGGTTGGGGAAAATGGAAAGAGATTCAGTAAAAACAGACCAATTAACCCCACTTTGTTGGCGGCTTCAAATTCGCGGGATGGCTTGCGGGAGTTGAAACAGGAACGGATTTGAAAATATTTTAGGGGTAAAATTCTTTTGGAATGGGACGCGAAAATTTATTTGGGAGTGGATTTATTCGAATCCTGCGTCATTTCATCCAAAAAAGCCTTCCGGACATTTTGATCCAAAAGAAAGCAATCGGGACAATTCTGGATATGCTGGGCGACCCATTCCATTTGGGTTGGAGGAAGTTTACCCTGGAGATAAACGCTGTAAGCCTGATGTATTTGCCTGCAATCCATAAATCCTCGTTTATACGAAAGATCCGCCCTTTTAGCGGAACCCTTCCTCAACAATAACCCACAGGGTTACTAAATCATAACAAAATCCTTGAAGAGGGGAACCAGCCGAGCCCTGTTCCCGCAAAAACTATAAAATTTCCGGCACAAGGGAAATGAAAAAGGGAGGCACGGAGCCTCCCTCCATTTAAAACCCAAGAAACCAACAAAGCTGAAAAACCGCTCCATTACATCTTCTTTTGCTTGCCGGCCTTTTCCTTCAATTCCTTGGTTTCTTTTACCATCGCCATGCCGCACTCGGGGCAATTCCCCGGTTTGTCCGCCTTGATGTGGCACATCGGGCAAACATAAACAGATTTTTCGGCGGCCTTGGTTTCTTTCGCGGCCTTGTTCTTTTTTTTGGTCATGCTGGCTTTTTTGACCTTAACCGGTGGGGTTGTCTGGACGGAGGCCGACGCGGTGTTCGCGGCCGTTTCCTCCGCCATCACAAAATTCACGGACACCATCCATGCCGCCATTCCCGCCATTAAAACACGATAAAATTTTTTCATCCAACCCTCCTTGTTTTTTCTGATCTCCGGTCAAACCGCCTGTATTTTATACCCCCGTCCGCCTTAAATTGAAACCTACCCGTCCTGTCCGTCCGCCGACATCTGTTCCTTCGCCGAAAGCATCATGTCCCGGGTCATTTCCGCGACACGGGGAAAGCTTTTGATTTCCTTGCTGGCCAGCGCCCTCTCAAAATAGCGGCGGGCTTCCTTGAGAAGTCCTTGACGGCGGTGAAGTTCACCGATCAGGTAAAGCACCCCCGGCTCCCCCAAATATTCCGGCATGTCATAACCCGTGGAAAGAAATTCCTCGTAGGCCTTCGCGGCCTCCGAAAGGGCCGCCTTTTCCTTCTCGGTGTTTTTCATTAAACGGTTGATCCAGACCAGATGGAGCGTGAGGCCGGCAAGAATTCCCAATTCCTTATAGGCCCTCAACTTCATGAAGGCGATGGCGAGTTCATGTCGTTTGGCCGCGACCTCGGGAGTGCTGGTTCCGAGGGCGAAAAGGTCGGGTTTCTTTTTTCCGGCTTGTTTGATCTTTTTACAAGCTTCCAGGATCTTCGGTTCGGCGCCGGCGCGGATTGAATCAAAATCCTTGTTGAGCGCCGCGAAGGTGCAATGGGGGCAGACGGTAACCGCGTAAAAATAAGCGCACTCGCCGTCGTAAATATTCCCAAAGTCGCTTTCCTTTTCCCTTACCTTCATGGCCGAGGAACGCATGCGGGTGGTTTCAAACTCGCCCCCGCAAAAGGGGCATTTCAGTTTTTTATTCCAAAGCGGTGTGCTGATAACAAAGCCTCCAAAAGGTTAAAGCTGGTCGCGGGTCAACAATAGAACCGGGGGGTTGATTCCTTGGGTCGTTCAATACCGGGAATGAACGGAAACAATGGGCGGAGCCCCGGGAAAACCCCTCGGCTCCACGGTTTCCAAGCGTTGCTTGGGCATTAGAATTTTTCCGCGACAACCTTGATGCTGATCGTGGGTTCTTTCTTCTTGGTCCGGTAAACGGCCTCCTCCACATCCTCAAGAACGGAAAGAATGGCCCCTCCGGTTCCGATCAGGCTCAGGTGGGCGGATTTGAGCTTTCCCGGGTAGCTGTGAAGCCCCGCGAAATGTTTGGGCGACTGGTGAATATAGGTATAACCCTGCGGGTCATAGCGGCAGGCCGATTCAATCACGGGTTTCTGGTCGTCCTTGTTCAGGGCCTTGGTCAACATCACCTCAAGGCTGTCCTCGTCCAGTTTTCGTTCCGGCATGTCAAAGAAAACCGTGGAGACGCAGTAGTTCGCGTTGGGGGACATTTTCAATTGGGCGGAGGCATCCTTGACCGAGTGGAATAATTTATCCGGCTCTTCCTTTGACGCCATCTCCTTGTTGACGATTTCCTTGAGGGTGATGTTCTTGACCGGATTCCCGATCAGCTTGTTGGTTTTTTCAAACATGATCCGCCCGTCCTTTTCGGGACTACAGGTGTAGAGTTCGTCGATGAGGCGCCTGGTTTTCGGGTCGTAAATCAGGATTCGGTGGGATTCCGAAAGGATCCAGGAATACATCAACACATCGTTCAGCCCGACGTTTCCAAATCCTGGGTAGGGCACGAAATCCAGGATGATAAAATCATTGTCCAGGAGGGTTTTATTTCCAAGCTCCAGCAGGGCCAGACACCGTTTTTTAATGTCCGCCGGGAAGTCCACATTGTCATAAATGGAGAACATTCCCGTTCCCTTGGAATACTTTGAATCGTCGATGAATTCGGTCATGCCCCTGGTTCCATAATTAAGGAGGTAATTGCTTCGATATTATCCACTCGATTATTAAAAAATATATAAAAAAGTTTTATGAAATAGAAAGAAAAGTGACAGCCGATGGAATCTTCAGGCCGTTAAAGTTTTAAGTCTCCGGCTTATCTCATCGCGGACCTCGCGGAATTTTTGAAGCTGTTCCTCTTCGGTGCCGGATTGTCCCGCGGGATCGGGGAGGGGCCAATGAATTCTTTCGAATTTTCCCAAATAAACGGGGCAAACTTCCTCGGCGCAAAGGGTAATGACGGTTTTTACCGTGGAGGGATCAATCCTGCTGACCGACTTTGATCTTTGCCGGGAAATATCAATATCGATTTCCGCGAGGGCTCTGACCGCCAAGGGATTCACCCGGGAAGGCCTTGAACCCGCGCTTTGAATAAGAGCCCCGGCGCTAAAAAATTTCTTGGCCAACCCCTCCGCCATCTGGCTTCGGGCGGAGTTGGCAACGCAAAGAAAAAGGATCTTTTTTCCGGGATCCTTGACCGGATCGCTATGGCGGAGATATTCATAAAGAAGAGCCGCGCCCAAGGCCCCCATCATGGGGCCCAACAGATAAATCCAGATCACATCCATCCGACCCTCAAAAACAGCGGGAGCCAGAGAGCGGGCAGGATTCATGGAAGCCCCCGTGACGGGCCCTCCCACGAATGCCCCCAGCATGACAACCGCGCCGATGGCCGCCCCTGCCATAGTTCCTACCGCCCTGGTATCCGTTGCAACCGCCACGATGACGAACATCAAGAAAAAGGTAAGGATAAATTCCCAGCCCAAAGCCTGTAGTGGGAAAACAGAGGGTGTGGTGGCCCCGTAAAATTTACCCGGAGGAAGAATCGCGGTTAAAACTCCGATGGCCCCGAAAGAACCGGCAATTTGGAAAATCCAATAGACCATGACCTCCCTGGCCGGAAAATGCCTCGCGGCGGCGAAAGCCAGGGTGACCGCGGGGTTAAAGTGGGCCCCCGAAATATGACCGAGAGCGTAAACCATGACGGCCACCGCCAACCCGAAAATCACCGCTATCTCGGCAGGGGAAATGGAACCGGGAAACCTTTCGGCCACCATGACGCTACCGCATCCGGCGAAGACAATCGTGAAAGTGCCGATGGCTTCCGCCATGGATTTTTTCAGGAGGCCCGGTCCAATCAACAGTGGTTTTGAAATAATCCCGCCCAACTTTTCCTCCAGGGGGTGTGAAATTAACCCAGAGTATAGTTGATGGTCGAACATGGTAAAAATAAAAAGAGGGCGCCCGCTGGGGACGCCCTCCTGAAAAATGAACCTGATTTACCAGGTTCTGTTAATACATAAAGGTTTTAAATTTCCCCAAATCCTTCTCCACGTCCGCCTTGCAGGGTTTGCAGCAAAGCATGATTCTTTTGCCGTTGGTCAACATCACCTCCACCTGGGTTTTGGAGTTGATTTGGTGGGCGAGGCCGGCGGCGGGGCAATAGCTGTACCATACACCCCCGCCGATAAAACCCGACGGATAGCGAATTACGTTTTTCGCCCAAAGACTCGGTTGAACAACCTGCGCGGATTCCTCCGCCGTCGCGAAATGGCCGGCTGGATAAGTCAGGGCCGGGTGGTTTCCCGCGAAGCTAAAGGCCGTCGTAGCCAGCAACAAAGCAAATGTGAAAATTAAGGTTTTCATGACATCCTCCTTTTTAAAATTCAATGTGACGGGGCTTTTGAAAGCCGGTTTTTTCCAAAGGCGGAAATTCCAAATTCTTCGGTCCCTTTTCCGGAACCGCAAAAACGGGGTTGGCCTTTCCACAGGGCACACCCCTGGTTTTGGATAATCTCAAATACGAAGGGCGATTGAAAAACCAGGCGGATAAAACAATGGATGGTTGGGTTTGAGAACCAGAGCAACTTTAAGAAACGGGGCGGGGTTAAACCCTAAAAAGACCCCCAAGGGATGACCCATCGCTTGCTTTGCTGATTTTGAAATGGCAAAAACCGCGGTCGGGGCCGTTTTTAAACCGGAGCAATGTTTGTGGGTTCGATGGGCACAGCATTGATGGGTATCACAGCAGGTCGCGGCCCGAACCTTCAGGCCGGGATCCAGGGTCCCGTCCCCTGGGCAATTCCACAGAAAGAACGGCGCGGCGCCGAACAAAACCGCCGTCAGGATAACGAAAAAGTTCAAAATTACCTTTTTCATGGGACACCGCCTTCCCCTGAAACCATCCCCTGGGAAAACTTCTTTGTTTATGATTTTAAAATAACTCTTTGGTTGCCGTTCCTTTATGACCTGCGTCAGAAAGCCATGTTTTGTCCTTTACCAGATAATCTTCTCGTTTATTTAGCCTTTCCTACAAATTTGTTGAAACGGGATTCCTGATCCGCACCGCCCTTTATGACCCCAGTCATTTCGATTCTGAATGCCAAAGTCTAAGGTAAAACCCAAGAGGGATACCCGTGACAAATGACGTTTTTAAAAGTCATTGGAATTTCATTAGGTTCCCCCTAAAAACAGACAAGGGAGATTGAAACATGAAAAATAATTGGTTGTTGATTCCGGCCTTTGCCCTGCTGGTTTCATTTGGGATTACCCCCGTGGTTAAGGCCGAGGAAGCGAAGAAAGGAAAAGATTACGCCGCCTTGGCGTCCAAATACGAAAAGTTGGCCGCGGAACAGGACGCGGTTATCGCCGAACACGAGGGGATGAAGGTCAGCAAGGCGAAACAGCACCCTGGAAAACCCGGGCTTTCGGAGAACGATAAGATGAACAAGCATTGCAACGCCATCATCAAGGACGCGAAAAAATTGAAAGCGGACTACGAATCATTCGCGGCTTTTTGCAAGCTGATGGCAAAAGAAGGGGTGAAATAAACAGAATGGTTTTTTAACAAATTCAGGTAAAAGGGCCGCCGGAATATCCCGATGGCCCTTTTTATTTCGTGGCGATTTCCGTTGTTTTAATTGGTATGTTTTTTCCAACAAACATCGTTTAATAATTTTAAACCTCAACCATGGTTTTTTTATTTTTATGAATCAAGGCGTTGAAGATCTTTCCCGCATTTGGGACATCTGGCCGGATCGGTAAATTGAGGCTCGGGGTGATCAGGGCAGTAATACCAAGTGGGCGAATCCAGGGAAATGCCGTGAACCAACTCCAAGGGCATCCAGCAAATACCGCATTTCCCCGGTTCGTTCGACCTTTCCCCGGCGTGCATGGGGCAAATATAAAGGGGATCAGGATTTTGTGATTTGTCGCTTTTCATTCGTTTCCCCTCCGGTTAACACCGCTAGTACATCAGGCTTGAATACTTCTTCAGGTTTTTTTCAATGGCCTTTTGGCATCGGGGACAGCACATCATGATCTTCTTGCCGTTGGAAAGGGTCGCCTCGGTTCCTTTTCCGGGTTCAATTTCGTCCCCCGAAACGGGGCAAATCTTCGCATTTTCCCCCACCCCGAATTTTTCGGCGCTGACGGTTTTAAACTTGTTTCCCGACATATCCATTTTGGATTCAGCCGGGGCCTTTTTCTCCGGTTTCTTTTCCACCTTTTCTTGCTTTACCAGGTCCATCCCGCATTTCGGACATTTACCCGGCTTGTCCCCTGTGTAGTGGCCCATTGGACAGGCATAAACATCCTTAACCGCTTTTTTCTTGGAGGTTTTCTTGGCCTTGTGTTTCCCCGCAGGCGTGGAATGGGCAACCGGAGCCGACATCCCTTCCATCTTGCCCATGTCATCTGCCAAGACCGTTTGAACCGGCAACATCAACACCAACCCCATCAACCAACTTAAAATTTTATTCATGGCCTTCTCCTTTTTTTATTAAAACCTTCTTCTTTTCATCCACTAACCCATCTTCTGAATCCATCTCCAAAAACCTTCCGCTTTTTGGGGATTTACCTCGGTGTTCCATTTCCAGGCCGTAAACAACACCGGATAAACCAACAACTCCAGAATGAAAGAGGTAAAAACCCCTCCCACCATCGGCGCCGCGATTCGTTTCATCACATCGCTCCCCACACCCGTTGAAAAAAGAATGGGAACCAAACCGAACCAAGCGGCGGAAACCGTCATCAGTTTGGGCCTCAACCGCTTGACGGCCCCATGGAGAACGGCCTCTTCCAGGTCCACCTTGGAATTCATCCGTCCCTTTTCCTTGAATTCCTTGAGGGAAATATTGAGGTAAAGAAGCATGACCACGCCGGTTTCCGCGTCCAACCCCGCCAATGCGATGACTCCGATCCAAACCGGCACCGAAGTGTTGTACCCCAGGACCCACAAAAGCCAGATGGCCCCAACGAGGGAAAAAGGCACCGCCAAAAGGACGATGATGGTTTCAATAATGGACTTGGTGTTCAGGTGGATCAACAGGAACACCAAAAGCAGGGTGAGGGGAATCATGACCTTGAACCGGGCGACAGCCTTGGCCATGTTCTCGTATTGTCCGCTCCAAATCACGCTGGTGCCCGCTGGCAGTTTCACCTTTTGGGCCAGCAGTTTCTTTGCCGAATCCACATAGCCGCCGAGATCCACGCCTTCCGTATCCACATAGATATACCCGGAAAGCAGTCCATTCTCGTCACGGATCATGCTGGGGCCCAAGGAAAGCTTCAAGTCGGCCAGTTGGGATAGTTGTACCTTGCTTCCGGATCGCGTGGTTACCAGAACCCTGCGCAGTTTGGCCACATCATCACGAAAATCCTTGGCGAAACGGACGTTGACCGGGTAGCGGCCGCGCCCTTCCACCGCGGTGGTTATGCTGTCCCCGCCGATGGCCATTTCGATGATCTCATTGATATCCTCAAGCTTCAAACCATGCCGGGCGATCTGGTCCCTTTTCGGAACGATATCAATATAGTATCCGCCCGTCACCCTTTCGGCGTAGGCACTGCTGGTTCCTTTCAAATTCTTCAGGAGATTCTCAATTTCAATTCCCACACTTTCGATGGTTTTGAGATCACCACCCACCACCTTAATTCCGATGGGAGTCTTGACTCCGCTCGTGAGCATGTTGATCCGGTTGATGATGGGCATGGTCATGGCGTTGGCCCAACCGGTGAACTGCAAGGCCGCGTTCATATCATGAAGAAGTTTTTCCTGGGTCATTCCTTTCCGCCATTGACCCTTCGGTTTGAGCCAAATGGTCGTTTCCACCATGGAAAACGGCGCTGGATCAAGGGAAGTTTCAGCCCGCCCCGCTTTGCCGAAAACCCTTTCCACCTCAGGAAAGCCTTTTAATACCCTGTCTTGGGCCTGCAGAACTCTAGCAGCCTCCGTCACCGAAAGACCCGGCAGGGTGGTGGGCATATAAAGCAACGTACCTTCCCAAAGAGGCGGCATATATTCGCTTCCAAGCCGCGAAAAGGGAAAAAGCGTCACCAACATCAAAATTCCCGCGGCAAGAATTACCTTGAGTCGATGATTAAGGACCCACCGGGCGGGTCCTCCGTAAAAACGGCCCAGGAACCGGTTGAGTGGATGTTGTTCTTCCGGCAGCATTTTTCCTTTCAAAAGCAACACCATCAGGACCGGTGTCAATGTCACTGCCAGAAAGGCCGAGAAAAACATGGAGAAGGTTTTGGTGTAGGCCAAGGGCGAGAAAAGTTTTCCGTCCTGCCCCTGCAGGGCAAAAACAGGTAGGAATCCAACCGTGATGACAAGAAGGGTGAAGAAAAGGGAGGGCCCCACTTCCATAGCCGCTTTCAGAACCACTTGAGTCCTATCCCCTTGCCGCCCCCCTATCTCCCATTCCTCAAGACGTTTGCAGGCGTTTTCCACCATGATAATGGAAGCGTCCACCATGGCCCCGATGGCGATGGCAATACCCCCCAGGCTCATGATGTTGGAAGACACCCCCATGTATTTCATGGTGATGAAGGACATGAGGATCGCCACTGGAAGGGTCAGGATAATGACCAGCGCCGATGGCAGGTTCCAAAGAAAAACCAGGCAAACCACGGAAACAGCAATGGCCAACTTGATCAATTCGTGAGTCAGGGTCTTGATGGATTCCCCAATCAGGTCGGACCGGTCATAAACCGGGATGATCTCAACACCTTCCGGCAAGGAAGGTTTCAGCTCCTCAATTTTTTGTTTTACCCTCTCAATAACCTTGAGGGCGTTCTCGCCGTAACGCGCGGTTACGATTCCCCCGACAACCTCGCCAAGGCCGTCCAATTCGGCTACCCCCCGGCGCACATCGGGTCCGATTTGGACATGCCCGATATCCTTCACTAGAATGGGCGTTCCCTGTTTGTCCCTTCCCACGGCGATTTTTTCAATATCTTCCGCTCCCTTTAAATAACCCAAACCCCGAACCATATACTCGGTGCCGTTGATGTCCAAAAGACGCCCTCCCACCTGCCGGTTGGAAGACCGGATGGCGTCCATAACATCACCAAACGCCAGGTCGTAGGCCGCCAGCGCGTTGGGATTTACCTCCACCTGGTATTGTTTCGTCATTCCCCCCACCGTGGAAACTTCCGCGACCCCTGGAAGGCTTTGAAGCTGGTACCTGAGATTCCAATCCTGCAGGGCTTTTAAATCTGCCAGGTCATGTTTGCCGGTCTTGTCCACCAGCGCGTATTGGTACACCCAGCCCACGCCCGTGGCATCTGGCCCCATTTCCACGCTCACACCCTGAGGCAAGGCCCCTTGAACCTTGGAAAGATATTCCAGCACACGGCTCCTGGCCCAATAAACGTCGGTTCCGTCCTCAAAAATAATGTAAACGTAGGCAAAACCATAATCGGAGAAGGCACGAATCGTCTTAACCTTCGGGGCTCCCAGCATGGCCCGGACAATAGGATAGGCCACTTGGTCTTCTAAGATGTCCGGGCTTTTCATCCACTTAGCGTAAATGACGACCTGGGTATCCGAGATATCGGGGATGGCATCCAAGGGGATGTTTTTCAATGCCCAAATTCCCCAGGCGATAAGGGCCACCGTGCCCAAGGAAACCAAGAATTTGTTCTTTCCGCACCATTCAATTATTTTGGCGATCATGAGAGGCTCCTTTATTTCGTGTCCGCGAAAGCGGCCTTCAATTTTGAATCCGCGTCGATAAGAAAATTGGCGCCATTGACGACTTTTTCCCCTTCTTTAAGGCCGGAAGTGACTTCCCAAAGGTTGTCCCCCTCGAAACCCGTCGTGATGGGGCGGGGATTTAAGACCCCAGGAGCCGTTTGGACGAAGACGTACCGGTGGGTGCCCGTATCCATGACGGAGGTTGGGGGAACCGCCAGCTTGGGATTTGTGACCGCCTCGATTTCAACGTTGGCGAAGATTTCCAACGGCGGGGCCTGGGAAAGCGTAATTTTCACCCTGGTGACCCGGGACTGGGTCTCGTCGTAAGGGTAAATCAAAGACACCCGTCCCTCCAACCGGGGACCGGAACCGCTTAGGGTCGTTACATAGGCCTTTTCTCCGGTCTTTACCAGTGGCTGGTCGAGAGCATAGACATCCGCCACCACGTACCGCCCCGTGGCCCGCAAGGGTTTACGCGCGGCAAAATCCCCTGCCAAAGAGGCAAAATCGCCGTTTCCCCCCGCAAACCTTCCCGTGGTGCGGATCACGCGGGTAATGGGCGCAATCTGTGCCATGGCATATTTCACGTCAATCAGCTGTTCCTTGTAGTGGCTTATTTGGACGGGAGCAAGCCCTTGAATTTCTTCAGGCGTTCCAGAACCCATCACACCGGAAGTCGGGACGGTTTCCTCATAAACTGGAACGTAATCCATCCCCATCTCGTCCTTTTTCGGTTTATCACTATGTTGCCCGAGGTTCATGGGATTAGCCCAAAATTTAATTTTCTTTTCCACTTTAGGCGCTGTTTGTCCCGCCCCGGGAGGGGCGGCCTTCGGCGTCCCCTCGTTTTGTTCAAGGGGAACCAAAGTCATCCCGCAAATGGGGCAATCCCCGGGTTTGTCCCTCCGAATTTGGTGGTGCATAACGCAGGTATAGGTGGTTTTCTTGGCCTCAACCTGCGCCTGCCCCCCTTGTTTGGAACATCCGGCGATACCCAACGGAACTGCTCCCGCCAATAAAAGGAACAACGGGAAGACAACACTCCCAACTCTTAACCACTCACTCCTCATTCCTGATTTAGTTTTCATGATTCTTCTCCTTTTCTTTGCCGGTTGAATTACCGGTCTGGTAATCCAGTTCGGCGAGGGCCTTGCCGTAATCAGCTTTGGCCTGGTAATAGTTGGTGATGGTTTCCACGTAAGTTTTATAGGTTTCCACGTAATCCGTCAGGGACATCTCCTCGTTTCGATAGGCAGTCTGGCTGGACTGCCAGGCCCGTTGGACCTGTTTTAAAAGTCCCCCTTCCTCATAAAGCCGCAGGATCCGCCAGGCGGACTCGGCATTGACGAAGGCTTCTTCCGTCATGTGGATGACCTCGTTTTGTTTTCCCTGAAGGTCGTACTTGGCCGCGGACAATTCGTCGGAGGCCGCCCCTGAGGCTTGGACTTGTTTGGCCGGGAAAAACAGGGGGACGCTGACCCCCAAACGGAAACCGTAATCGGAAAAACTTCCGTTGCTGGGATCTCTTACGCCGGAAAGCCAAAGATCAAAATCTGGCAGATAATCCAGGGATGCCATATGCTGTTTTGCGTCATTGGCCTCGATGGCCCGGCGGTAGGTGGCAATTTCGGAATTTTGCCTTAAGGCGTCCCTCACCAAATCCTCCTCTTTTCCGGCAAAAGGGGGCAAGACCATCTCTTCCGCCAAATGATAAATCGTGAAATGAGGCAGGCTAAAGAGGTGGTTCAGGTTGAACTGGGAAACCCTTAGAGCCCGGCTGTTGGCGACCATTTCATTGATGGCCTTGGCCGTTTCCATTTGCATGCGGACAGCTTTGACGGAGAGCCATTGGCCGCTCAATTCCTTGGCTTGAAGAATCGGCGCCAGGCTTTTCCATTTCATCTGGACTTCCTGCAGGATGGAATCCACCCGTTGGCGGTAGTAAAAATTCCAATAGGCTTGTTTGGCCTGAAGGACGATGGAACGGCGGGTTTCCAGCGCCATCGCCCGCATCTTCTTGGCTTCCGCGCCGTTCATGTCGGCCTTGGCGATTCCTTTACCGGGGAAACCCAGTTTTTCCTCCACCATCCACATTTGCATCCCGGGGTTGGTGGTATCAACCATGACCATGGGATCATCCGGGAATAAGGATGGAAGGACCTGCTTGTCCGCAGCCTTCGCGCGGTCGTCCGCGGCGTGGATGTGGGGGTTTCCGGCGAGCGCCAGTTCCTCGGCCTTTTGAAGGGTCAAGTTAATGGTCGTCGGGGCGGAATCAGCCGTTTGGGCAAACCCCTTTTGGGATATTCCGTTTAGTAAAAAAAAGGTTAAAAAACAGAGGAAAAAGTTCTTAATTGTTCCTCTGTGCCTCTGTGGTAAAAAATATATTTTAAGTCTTTTCACGGTCATCACTCCTTTTGGTGTGGATTTTTCCCCCGAAGCCCCTTGTCTACCGTAGCCTTGGCGTAGGTAGATGGCGCTGGAGGACGCAAAATAACAACGAACCGGTTCGTTTGAACCAGCTCCCACAACATTAAAAGGGGTGAATTAGATTCTTAGAGGAAGAAAACCTGGCGGAGAGGAACAGCTTGAGGAAACAAACAAAGGAGCGGCCGCCGTCCGAAGGACGGGGTACGCCGAAAACACAACCGGGGCCGCTTGAATAGCGGGAGCGTCAACATGAACTGAAGCAACCGAGAGGGAAGATTGATCCATCACCTGACAGAAAGGACTACGGGATTTGGAGTGACAACAGTTATGGCCCGAACCTTGGCCCATGGAGCAATGCATTTTGGAAGAAGCTGTCATTTGGGATTTTGGGCAAAAACCACAGGGCGTCAAGGCGATGAGAACGCCGGCGA
>JAHFCG010000202.1 GCA_023249615.1 candidate division FCPU426 bacterium
ACCCAGAGGATTCCTCGAGTGTCCGGTAGAATTTTGGATTGGTTAAATTTTTAAGAGTCGCCATGCCTGCGGCCATCGCCACCGGGTTTCCCGAAAGGGTCCCCGCCTGGTAGACCGGTCCCTCGGGGGCGATTTGTCCCATCAGCTCATTTCCACCACCGTAAGCCCCCACCGGCATACCACCGCCTAAAATCTTTCCAAGCGTAGTCAAATCCGGCTTGATGCCGTATAGTTCCTGGGCTCCGCCAAAAGCCACCCTGAAACCGGTCATGACCTCATCAAAAATGAGAAGAGCTTGTTTTTGTTTCGTTAAATCCCGTAGTCCGTGTAGAAACCCTGGTTTGGGCGGAACCAACCCAATATTCCCGGCGATGGGTTCCACGATGACACCCGCGATATCATTGAATTGCTTGAACGCTTCGGCGACAGCCTCCAAATCGTTATAGGGAAGACTCAGGGTCAGGGAGGCGATTTCTTCCGGCACGCCGGGACTGTCAGGCAACCCCAGGGTGGCAGGTCCGCTTCCGGCGGCCACCAAAAGACTGTCCCCGTGTCCATGGTAACAGCCATCAAATTTAATGATCCTTTTTTTACCCGTCGCCGCCCTCGCGAGTCGAATGGCGCTGAAAGTGGCCTCGGTACCTGAACTAACAAACCGGACCTTTTCAATCGATGGAAATGCCCTTTTTACGAGTACGGCCAAATCGGTTTCCAGCGGGGAGGGGGCGCCGAACGAAAAACCCTTCTTAAGGGTTTTCTTGACCAGATTCACTACGTCCCGATGTGCGTGGCCAAGAATCAGTGGACCCCAGGATCCCACCAGATCGAGATAACGGTTCCCATCCACATCAAATAAAAAAGGGCCTTTTCCACGGTTAAAAAAAATAGGTGTGCCCCCTACGCCCTTGAAGGCCCGCACGGGGCTATTCACCCCGCCCGCCAGATTTTCCCCGGCTTGCTCAAAAAGTTTTTTGGATCGATTTAGTTTTAAGGGTCGAGGCAAATGTCTCTCATTTGAAAAATTTAGCGGCTTCTTTCGCCCAATAGGTGATGATTCGGTCGGCTCCCGCCCTTTTGATGGCCAGAAGGCTTTCCACCATGGCGGTATCCTTGGCCAACCAATCCAATTTTTCGGCGGCTTTCACCATCGAATATTCCCCCGACACATGATAGGCCCAAAGAGGGACCGTGAATTTTTGCCGGGCCTTGGCGATGACGTCCAAGGCGGTCAAGGCCGGTTTCACCATGACCACATCCGCGCCCTCTTCAATGTCCAACTCGATTTCACGAAGGGCCTCTCTCGTGTTTGCGGCCGGCATTTGGTAGGTTTTTCGATCCCCAAACGCGGGCGCCGAATCAGCGGCGTCGCGGAAAGGACCGTAAAAAGCCGTTGAGAATTTCGCCGCGTAACTCAGGATCGGGGTCTCCTTGAACCCTTTTTGATCCAAAATCCCGCGGATTGCCCGAACCCTGCCGTCCATCATGTCCGACGGGGCCACCATATCCGCCCCGGCCCGGACATGGGAAAGGGCGATTTTTTGAAGAAGGTTCAGTGTGGGTTCGTTTGCCACATCCCCATTTTGAATGATGCCGCAATGGCCGTGGGAGGTATATTCACAGGCGCAAACATCGGTGATGATCACCAGGTTTGGCGTTTCTTTTTTCAGAATTCTGACCGCTTTTTGAATGACCCCGTTTTTCGAAAAGGCTTCCTTTGCTTGGGAATCCTTTTTAAGCGGAAGGCCGAACAAAAGGACCGCTGGTATCCCCAGTTTCGCCGCGGAAGAAGCCTCACGGGTAATGGAAATTAGGGTATGACGTTGAACACCGGGCATTGAGGATATGCTTACGGGCGACTTGATTCCTTCTGCCACAAAAAGGGGGAGGATAAAATCCCCAGGCCCAAGCCTTGTTTCCTGAAACAGGTTCCGAAGGGCTTTGGTTTTTCTCAGGCGTCGCATACGGTGGATAGGAAATCCCATGGTGTCGTTCTCCCTTAAGGGCGATATTTTAACCCTTTGGACGATGCTTCGTCAGGATTTTAATCCCTTGTGTTTTTTCCCCCATTTTACAATGGCGGAAACAAGATCCGGCATGGTGTATTTTCGGGGTTGAAGAATGACACGACAGCCCCATTTTCGGGCGGAAGCGCCCGTTACGGGCCCTATCACTGCGACAGGAAGGGACAAGAGCCATTTCCTTCTTTGGGCGGCGGAAAAAAGGGCGAAAAAGTGATCCACAGACGAACTGGAGGCGAAGGTCAACAGATCAACACCGCCCTCGTTCGCAAACAACCCCAGGGCTTTCTTTTTAAGGCCGGAGGGAATCCGGTTTTCATACAACGGCCAAAAATCCACTAACGCTTTTTCTTTTTTCAAAAAATCAACCAGAACATTCCTTCCTTCTTTTGCCCTCGCGAAGAGGACCCTCTTCCCTTTGCAGGAAATTCTCCCGAAACTTTTAACCAACCCCTCTTGTTTATAGTCAGCGGGGACCAAATCCGCGGAAACACCGAAGTCTTTCAGGCGTTTGGCCGTGGTCCCGCCCACACAGGCGATCTTGACGCCACTTAAATCACGGACATCTTTTTTAAGATCAAACAAATTTTTCATGAATATTTCCACCGTGTTCACACTGGAAAAAATGACCCAATCGTATTCTTGAATTTTCAGAAGCCAGCCCCTGGCTTTTGAACTTATTGGCAGAGGCGCTATCTCAATAGTCGGCAATTCAATAACTTCGGCTCCACGATCGCCCAAAAGTCCCGATAAATAACTGGACTGGTCCCTTGTCCTGGTCAAAAGAACGCGGACCCCCGTCAAAGGATCCGGTTTCAGCCATTGAAGTTTGTCCATTAAACGAACAACCTTTCCAACAATCACTGTGGCGGGGGCCTTTAATTTTTCCCGCTTCACTCTTTCAGAAATATCAGCCAAGGAGGCAACAACCACCTTTTGTTGAGGGGTTGTTCCCGATTGAATCACGGCTACCGGAGTTTCCACCGATTTGCCTTCTTGAATCAACCTTTCACAAACACCCTTCAGGGTATGAAGTCCCATTAGAAAAACCAGCGTTCCCTCGTTTAAAGCCAGGCTCTCCCAGTCAATT
The DNA here is from genome assembly GCA_023249615.1 of candidate division FCPU426 bacterium. Taxonomy (GTDB): domain Bacteria; phylum Oederibacteriota; class Muellerivitia; order Muellerivitales; family Muellerivitaceae; genus PALSA-1180. Next base: position 3,109 of record JAHFCG010000202.1, read on the forward strand.
TGGGCCTCTGGTTTAGTCGGATCCTCATGGCCTGTCACAACTGTAAACGAGGAATTAAGAGCTCGGTGGGTTACCGGGATGCCGGCATAAGCCGGAACCGCGATCGCCGAACTTACGCCAGGAACAATTTCAAAATCAATTTTATGGCGTCTGAGTTCCAACGCCTCCTCGGCTCCCCGGCCAAAAACAAAAGGGTCTCCGCCTTTGAGACGGACGATGTTTTTGCCCATCCTGGCGAGGCTTACCAACAGCGTGTTGATTTGAAATTGACTCAAGGCTCCTTTTTTGTTTCGGTTCCCGCGAAAAATCTTTTTCGCTTTTTCGGGAATGAACCCCAGGACGCGGGAATGAATCAAGGCATCATAAATGACGACATCCGCCTCCGATAAAACCTTTTGGGCGCGGAGGGTTAAAAGACCTGGGTCCCCCGGGCCGGCACCAACTATATAAACCTTACCCTTTGACATTTATCTCTCCTACCAGGTGGACCGCCCAAAAGCTTTTAATATTTCCTGGGCTCCGTTGTCCAGGAACTCTTTAGCAAGTTTTTCGCCTAATTCCACCGGCCTCGCGGTTAGACCTCTTTGGCTTTGACGCATTACTTTTTCCCCATTGGGGTGGGCAATGACCCCGGAAAGGGAAAGTGATTCCCCTTCAACCTTTGCGAGGGCACCCACTGGAATTCGGCAGCCGCCCTGAAGGGTTTTTAAAAAAGACCTTTCAGCCTCGGCGCAAACCTGTGTGGGCGGATCATTAAGTGATTTTAAAATTTCAATAAATTCCCTGTCTTCTTGTCGAAGGGTAAAACCCAAAATGCCTTGGGCCGGGGCCGGAAGGATCACTTCGGGATCGAGATACTCAGTCACTTCCTTTTCACGGCCTAAACGTTTAATACCCGCCGCGGCAATCACCAAGGCATCCACCACCCCATCCCGTAATTTCCTAATGCGGATATCCACATTTCCTCTTAAGGGCAAAACTTTCAACTCCGGTC
>JAHFCG010000078.1 GCA_023249615.1 candidate division FCPU426 bacterium
ATGGCCCAGGTCTCCGATCCGAAGGCCATTGAAACCGCTGTTGAAAAGGTTCTTTCCGAAAACCCCAACGTGGTCGCTGACTACAAGGGCGGCAAGCAGGGAGTCATCGGGTTCCTGGTTGGCAAGGTCATGCAGGCCACCCAAGGCAAGGCGAATCCTAAGTTGGTGAATGAGATTCTCAAGAAAAAACTCGATTCTTAAATTTTTTTTGATAGATAGAATTTTTTTAATAGGTATTGAGATGATAATAATTTACGCAATTTTAGGTATTATTTTTTTTTCATGTTTTTAAATTTCATTTCTTACTTTTTTTACAAACCAACAAAAGAAGAAATTGCGGAATTAATCGAACGTTTTATCAACGGAGAAGATGTTTTGAAGTTCTATGAATGGGATGATTTTGTGAGTGTTAGATTGCGTGACCCCCTGTTAGAAAAAATCCGAAGACGATGTTCGGAAATTGAGAAAGAATTTCCTGTTCCAGGTAAAGAGGGATTATTTGTTAATGAAGAGGGAATGAAAGTGTTGCGGGCTTATGTCAAAGAATTGCGGGAGAAGAAATAGTTGAGCCCCGTTAATTATGGCCCCTCCGACATCAACAACCCCCGCGGAACACCCTTTGCCGGTATGGTGCCGGAAAGCTACTGGATGACCAAGGCGCTTCTGTTTGATTTTGATTGGATTATCCGCGAAGCCGCTTTCAAAAACCCCGTCATGCCGGACCACCAGGATTCCGCCACCTCCGCTCTTGGACTCAAGGAAACCTTTCAAACCCTACGCAGTTATGAAATCCGCTTGGCGCTAACTTCCAACCAAAGCCAAAAGGTGGTGGTGCCAGCCTTATCCAACCTTGGGTTGGCCAATGATTTTGACTGCATCCGTTGCGCCGAGGAACTGCCCGCTTTTAAACCGAGTCCCGAACTCTACATCAATGTCTTGGAAACTCTGGGGATACGCCCAATCAAGGCCATAGCCTTGGAGACCTCCCAAGAGGGTATCGACGCCGCCAAAGGCGCGGAATTGTTCTGCGTAACGATGGAGGGTTGCCCGAAGGGGGATTTTGTTCTTCCGTCCTTCATGGGAAGGAAAATGATTCCGTTGCTGGAGGAAATGGACAAGATGAAAAGGCAGAAGTATCAGAAGAGATAAGGTGTTCTAGGTGTCATTGCGAGCGAAGCCTAAATTTGGCTGAGCGTGGCAATCCAAATCAAACAAAAAACTGCAGTTTTTGGTTGGATTCTGATTGCTTCGTCGGCGAAACCCTCGCCTTCTCGCAATGACGGATAAAAAAATATTTATCGGAATTAATCGGTGTTCATCGGTGGCTAAGGCATATCTGGATGAATTGTTGTATCGGTTCCTTGTATTGGTAGGCCACGCTTGGAAAGTCGTTATGGTTAATCCCCGCCGCGATCAGCCAAACCTTCGGCTGTGCCGCTCCTTCAAAAACCCTCTTTCCCAATTCGATTGGAATAATGGTGTCCTTTTCGGCGTGAATCATCAAAAGTGGGCAGGTTTTCTGGGTGATATATTTTCCCGTCTCGAACTTGTCGTGGATCATGTCGGGCGGAAAGAAAAGCCACGGGTTTCGCACCCGGCTTACCGCGTAAATGGAGGGGAAGGCCCCTTCCAGGATTAGTCCCGCTGGATGGGTTTGGGTCGCCAGTTGCGCGGCGATGGATGAACCCAGCGAATGGCCCCAGATTAACATCCGGTTTTCCTTGATGCCCTTCGCCTGAACCCAGCGGTAAGCGGAAAAGGCGTCCCGATCCACAGCTTCCTCGCTTAAAGTGCCCTTTTCACTAGTGCCATAGCTCCGGTAATCAAAAATCAGGACATCCACTCCGAGGTCATAAAAAATCCTGGAGACTTCCGACAGCTGGGAAACACAATCCGCGTTGCCGTGGCAATAGACTAGGACGGGGCGTTTGGAATCCTTTTGGGGATGCTCAATCCACCAGCCGGTCAGGGTTACACCGTCAAAGGAAGGGAAGGATACCTCCTGGTATTTCACGCCGTAGTTTTTGGGGGTGATCTCGGTGCGGGGAACGGGGTGGAAAATCATTTTTCCCTGCAGGAGGTAATAACCCCCGACGATGGAAAGGTAGGCAAGTACCAAGGGGATGAGGATGATTTTGAGTTGGCGCATTTATTTCCTTTTCTCATTTTTGTAGGGGCAGGCCCCCTCGCCTGCCCGGTTTTGGGCGCCCACGGGGGGGCGCCCCTACAACACGAGGAATCCTGCCGCTTGCCATTTTATTTTGTTTGCCCCTTCTCCCTTGAGGGGAGAAGGTTGGGATGAGGGTGATTCCGCCAACTCTAAGGCACCCTCACCCTGCCCTCTCCCCTCGAGGGAGAGGGGCTGATACTTAACCGCTTATATAGGTCTCCCTGTACCTCTGTGCCTTAGTGGTTCAAGTATTTTTATTCCACAACTTCCTCAACGCAAACGCCGCCAGTTTCGGTTTGCGCTGGCGGGTAAAGACTCCCTTGTAGTTCATTCCATTGGGCCGGTGAGTGGCCTGGGCCGTCTTGAAGTCCGACAAGTTCCAGACATGGGCGCCAACCACGAATGGTTTTTGTTTTATCACACCCAGGTACCTGGAAATCATCTCCCTCTGATATTCCTCACTGAACATCGCGGGTGGTTGGGCATGGCTCCCCGGCAGGGCGTCCGCTCCGAACTCGGTGACCAGTAGCGGTTTTTTAAACCTCCGGTAAATCGCGTCCAAATCTTTCGACAGTCGGGGGATGGCTTTATTCAGGTCACAAGGTTCCGAGTACCAACCGAAGTAACGGTTTACGCAGACTAAATCCAAAAACTTGAATGACTTCTCAGGCGTTCCTAGATAACTAACCAGGGTAACAGGACGGCTCTTGTCCATGTTTCGGGCCAGTTGGGCGAGATTTTTGAAGAAAGGAACTGCCGCCGGACGATTGGAATGCGGTTCATTGGCCAGGCTCCACATCGCCACACAGGGATGGTTCTTATCCCTCGCAATCATGTCACGGGTGAATTGACGGCAAAGCTTCAGGCGCCTGGCCAACCCGTCTTTCTTGAAGAAAAGTCCCACGGCAGGTGTCTCGTCAATCACCAGAAAACCCAGCCGGTCTGCCATCACCATGTCCTCGTCGGAGTAAGGGTAGTGGGTCGTGCGGAACGAATTGGCCCCGATCCATTGCATGTTGGCGTAATCTTTTTTCAGGGCGGCAGGCGGAAGATAACGGCCGGTGCCGGGGTAATCCTCATGACGGCCAAAGCCCTTCAGGAATATCGGTTTGTTGTTCAACAGGAGCTGGCTGCCTTTCACCCGAATGGTTCGAATTCCAACTGGCAGACCGACTTGGTCAATGGTCTTACCAGCCAGCTTCAATTCCACCTTTAACTGGTAAAGGTTCGGGGAACCAGGCCCCCAGAGTTTTGCGTTTGGAACAGGCAATAAATAGGCCGCTTTCCCATTTTTAAGGGGTGCCTCCGAAACCATTTTCCAGCCGAAGCCTTCCAGAGAAACCTTCAGAGTCGAGGGAAGGGAAACACTTGCGGCAATATCCACACGAACCTGTCCATTCTTTCCAGAGATGTCGGTGGTGACGGTGAGATCCTCGATTCGTTCATTAGGGGTGGTGAATAAAAGCACGGGTCTTTGAATACCGCAGAAGGGAAAGAAGTCGAATGAAGCCGGGGGATTAAAGTTGTTGTTAAAGGAATCCAATGGTCCTGGCGGCACATTGCCGGGGGGCACCCTGTCGGGTTTTAAATAGCCTTCCACCCTTACGACTAAGTTGTTCTTTTTCTTTAAATGTTTTGTGACTTCGAAAACAAAGGGTAGGTGCCCGCCTTCGTGACTTCCCAACCGGACTCCGTTTAACCAGACCTCGGCCATGTAATTAACGGAACCGAATCGCAGGAAAACCTTTCGGCCAATTGAGTTTGAATCGCGGTTGAAATGGGTTTGGTACCAGGCTGGCCCCAGATAATCACGGGTTTCCTTGAACTGTTCATTCCAGCTAGCAGGAACGGTAATCCTTTTTGAGCCCTTGAGGCCCTTCTTCCACTTTTTTTTAATTCCAAGATTTTGGGGATCCCATTTGAAATCCCATGGGCCGGAAAGGTTTTTTGTCCCACGGTATGAATTGGCTTGGGGATAGATCATTTGGAGTCAGGACTTCTTCTTGGGCTGGGGGTATTTACTCTCGTAGGGATTCAGCATGTTCTTGTAAGAGGGATTCTTCCAAAGGTCTTTTTGCTTTGAGGCGTTTTTTTGGGGTTTGCGGGGTTTCTTTTTCAACTGTTTGCGCCTTTGCGGTTGTAGGGGCGGGATTTATCCCGCCCTGTCGGGGGTTCTAATTGGTTTGTTTTGCGGGCGCCATGAATGTCACCCCCACAAAAACCAACCAAAAACCTCATGGCCAAAGAACGGTGGTCAGGCTGATGGCTCCCGTGACCGTCACCGCCGAAAGCAGGGTGGTGATGAAGACCACGTCCGCGGCGAAGGTGGGTTCCTTGTCGTACTCAATGCCGAATAAAACGGTGGCCACGGCGGTGGGGAAGGCACTGGAAACAAAAAGGACCCTGGCCAAAAGGCCGTGGAAACTCATAACAGTAATCAGCAGATAGGCGATAACGGGAGCCAAAAGAAGCCTCGCGCCGATGGTGATCCAAAGTTCCTTGGGGTGTCTAAAGGAAATCCCGCCATGGCCCAGCTGGGCGCCAAGGGTTAAAAGGGCGATGGGCATCATTCCATCCGCCACCCATTTGAGGGGAGTCATGAAATAGTCGGGCATATCGAAGTTAATGGCCCGAAGGATCCAGGCGAGGGCAAGGGCGTAAAGAATCGGCAACTTCAGGATGGTGACAGCGCCACGGCGCCATTCGCTCCAGCCCCCGGAAATCAGGATGCCCAGCGTGTAAGTGAGAATGTTCATGGCCGTGATGGTAATGACCTGGATAGCCACACCTTCCCCCCTGTAAGCCAGCTCGACCACGGGGATGCCGTAATTGGCGGAGTTAAAGATCATGACGGCGAGGGTGGAGGCCGCCGCCAGGTTGGGTTCGAACTTTAACCAGCGGGTGATCCCGTACATGGCCAGAAAAGTGAAAACGGCCAGGAGAATATTAAACAAGACCGTCATGGCGATTTCCCTGTCGCCGGGTTTGAAGATCAAAAGGCTGTAAAACATGAAGACGGGGATAAAGACATAAAAGTTTAATTTCGAGAGGGAGGGGAGATCGATGGTGAAATACTTGGAGAGAAGATAGCCCAGGCTCATGACGATAAAGATGGGGAGGATGACGTTGACGGCGATGAAAAAGAAGAACAAGTGGCTGATCCTTGAAAGTATTTTCAACGATTTAACCACCAAGACATCAAGACACCAAGAAAAAATTTATGGTGGGAAAACATTCTTTAGGTCTTCCAAAGGTTTCTTGGAGTCTTGGTGTCTTGGAGGTGAATTGTTTAATTTATCAATGTAATCCGCTATAATTTATTTCCAGAATGACCCTCAACCCAAAAACTGATTTGTCAGGCCTTTTACGGCCCTTTTGGCGGGTGCTTTAATGCCCAAAAATGACCGCCACCATTTCCTAATCGTTTTCCTTACCGGAAGTATAGGGATACTCATCGCGCTTTCCCTCATCCCCACCGGTGAAAAACCCAATTTGCTCGGAAGGGTCGGCTCGGATCTGAGCTATTTCCTCTACAGCGGGTTCGGTCTTTGCGGGTGGATTTTCCCGCTCATTCTTCTTCGGTTCGCCGTCGCGCGTTTCAAGGATGATCCTCTCAACAAACCGGGCCTGAAAATCCTCGGTTTGCTTCTCGGCCTTTTATCCCTTTGCTCCATCATTCGGGTTTTGTTTCCCAGCGCCCAAATGTTCTCGGCCTCCCAAATGCGGGAGGGCGTCGAATGGGGCGGCCGCCTGGGCGCCCTCGTGGGCGACCACATGGAGTCGATCCTCACCCGCTTTGGTACCGTGGTGGTTTGCGTCATGACCCTGATTCTTTCCGCCTGGTTCCTTGAAAAAGAGGACCACCTGGTTACAGGGGCCAGGCGCGGCTGGGAGGGAATGTCCAAGGGAGCTGGCTGGTTTGGCGAGCATGGCCTGGAGGCTTTCGTTTTGCTTCATGAAAAGGCCCTGAAGGCTTTCACCGATTGGAGGGAGCGGAGCCACGAGAAAAAAGTCGCGGACCAGGCCCGCCAAAAATTGGCCTCCGAAGACAGACTGCTGGACACGCCCGAACCGGAACCCGCCCAATTAAAACCCGGCAAGGCCAAACCCGTTGTGGAACCGCCGAAAACCCTTAAGCCCTCCAAGACGGGGGCCAAATCGAAAGCCTTGTTTACCGGGGACGCTTTTGATGAATCCTCGCCAAGTGTCGATTCCAAAGATATTCCCGAGGAAGACATGGTTTCAGCAGCCCTGGCGGAAGCCAAGGGAAATGCCGACCCCATGTCCCTGAAACAAAAAATGGAAGCCGCCAGTATCGAAATGGCGGACGAGGAGGAAGAAAAGGAGGGGGAGCCCGCAAAGCCCGCCCGCGTGGTTCGGCAGTGGCAATTGCCCACAGTCCACATTCTTAAAACCTCTGAGGAACCCAAGGATAAAAACGTCGCTGATTTTGAGGGCATCAGCCGTACGCTTATTCAAACCCTGGCAAACTTCGGGGTCGAGGCAAGAGTGGTGGGTGTCAATCCCGGGCCCACGGTTACTCAATACGAGGTCCAGCCCGCCGCCGGCGTGAAGATCACCAGCATCGCCTCCCTCGCGGACGACCTGGCCCTGGCCCTTCAATGCGGGCATCTTCGGGTGGTGGCGCCCATCCCGGGCAAGGCCGCTGTCGGCATTGAGGTACCCAACATCAAGGGCAAGGTTGTGACACTCAAGGAACTGATTGCCCAGGAGGATTTTCTTGCCGCCAGTAAACAATTGTCCGTTGCCCTGGGTAAGGATATTTCCGGCGCCACCTGCATCGCCAGCCTGAAGGAAATGCCCCACGTTTTGATCGCGGGTTCCACCGGTTCCGGCAAAAGCGTTTGCGTGAACACCCTGATTGCCAGCCTGATTTTCAAATACACCCCTGAGGAAATGAGAATGGTGCTGGTCGATCCCAAGCGGGTGGAAATGTCCATCTATAAGGGCCTGCCCCATCTTTGTCTTCCTGTCATGAACGATTCCAAGGAAGCCCATCTGGCCCTGAAATGGCTTGTGAAGGAAATGGAAGAACGCTACGAAATGCTGGCTCATGTTGGCGCGAGGGACATAGATTCCTATAACACCAAGATTGGCGCGAAAAGGGCGGCGGGAGAAACCGAAGACCTTCCCATGTATTACATTGTGGTGCTGGTGGATGAGCTGGCGGACCTGATGATGGTGGCCAAGGACCAGGTGGAGGATTCCATCACGAGGCTGGCTCAGATGGCCCGCGCGGTCGGCATCCATCTCGTGCTGGCGACCCAGCGGCCGAGCGTCGAGGTCATCACGGGAATTATCAAGGCCAACTTTCCCTCGCGCATCGCCTTCCAGGTTTTTTCCAAGGTGGACTCGCGGACCATTCTCGACATGAACGGGGCGGAGGCTCTTCTGGGCCGGGGGGATATGCTTTACCTGGCCTCGGGCGCCCCCAAACCTTTGCGGCTTCAGGGGGCCTATGTTACCTTGGAAGAAATTGAGCGTTTGGTGGATTTCTGGAAATCCCAGGGCGCCCCGCAGTATTCCGCCGACATGACCGTCTCCAAGTCGAGGGACCTCGTGTCCGAGGACAGCGAGGACGAGCTTTACGACGAAGCAAAGGAAATCGTGATTCGCGCCAAGCAGGCCTCCACCTCCCTTCTTCAACGGCGATTAAAGGTAGGCTACAGCCGGGCCGCCCGCCTTCTGGATGACATGGAAATGCGGGGTGTGGTGGGTCCCGCCGACGGAAACAAACCCCGGAAGATACTCGTCCAAATACCAGGAATGGCTGACAATTCGTTTGAAGAGCGCGAGGAAGAAATGGACGCCAACAATGACTAAAAACCTTAACACTCATTTCACCACCAAGACTCCACCCGTCAGCCTTTGGCTGAGGGCAGTAAAAACCACGAGACTCCAAGGGAGACTTTGTTCTGTTGAGACAAAATCAAAAAGACATAATTTTATAAAATTTCAAGAAATGAATATCTTCTTTCTCAAAAGGTTTACTTGGAGTCTTGGAGTCTTGGTGGTGATCATGGGGCAGATGGCTTGGGCCCAGCAGGGGCACCCGGTTGAAAAGCAAAACCTGACGGTGGCCGATGTCGCCAGCCGGGTCCTGGAGGCCCAAACCGCGGCCTTTGACGCCCAAATGGATCTCAACATGGAAGTAAAAGACACCCTGTCGGGCCAGGAGCAAAAATCAAGGGGCAAGGTCAAGATGAAGGCCCCGGACCAGATTTTTGCCCACTACACCCAGCCTACCGAGCAGTTCCTTTACATCGGAAAGACCCTGACCCAAATGTACCAGCCCGCCGAGAAGATGGTGTATCAGCAGCGCTCGGGAAAGGATTCCGCCCCGGTTTATTTGGGGGTGGGAAAACAGTTGAACAAGTACATTCAGATCAGCAAGGTTAAGATCATCAAGGACAATAAAGAGGAAGTGGGTTTATATTTTATTCCGAAGGATAAAATGGAAGCCGGCTTTGACAAGATGTGGGTGTTCATCCATAAGAAGGATTGGTGGCCCTACAGGATTGAGATGGAGACGCCTTCCATGAAAACCAAGGCTATTTTTTCCAATTTTTCCTTCAATAAGGGCTTGAAGGAAAGCCTGTTCAAGTTCGTCCCCCCCAAAGGGGTGCAGGTGGTCGATGGGGCAGTGTTTTAATAATGGTACGGGCGAACCTTGTGTTCGCCCTATGGTGGATTCAATATGTAGGGGCAGGCCCCCGTGCCTGCCAAAGGGCGGCCATGGGAGGTCGCCCTACAAAGCTAAACCATTTACAGGGGTCGTGGATGAGCCTAGGTTCTGAACTTAAAGAAGCCAGGGAAGCCCGCAAGATTACCCTGGAAGAAATCACCAAGAAAACCAAGATCCCCGCCAAGTATTTGGAGGCCCTTGAGGAAAACCGGTACGATATTTTCCCCTCCCATACCTACGCGAAGGGGTTCATTCGGGCCTACGCCAAGGTGGTCGGGATCGACCCCGCCATGTTGACCCGCCAGTTCAACGCCGAGAACCAGCAGGAAGATGTGAAGATCGAGCCCATGAACGCCGAGGCGGAACTTGAAAAGAACCTCGGCTGGCGGCCCACCCTTTCCCGGCCTCCTGTTTTCCGCCGTCAGGATACCGAAGGGGATCTGAACCTGGAAATAGTGGAAGACGAATTCGCGGACGCGAATTTACGGACTCCCTCGGTTGTTCGGCCAAAGCGTTCATTTTTTAAAAAAGGGACAATGCCCCAATGGTTTGCCCAGGGTGTTTTAATTTTAATGGCGGTGGTAATTTTGGCGGCGGGGCTTCATTTCGGATGGAAACTGATTTCCAAAATTAAGTTGGGCGGATCCAACGGGGAATCAACCGCAAACGCTCCGAAGGGTTATGAGCCGGTGAAGGTTGCGGACAAATACCAGCACTTGGTGCTGAAGGCGCTGGATAAATCCTGGGTTTTGGTCACGATGGATGATGGGCAGTCCAGTTCCGAGGCCGATATGGACCAGGGGGAAGTTAGGATTTACAAAGCGGAGAAAAATTTCAAGGTGAAGCTGGGGAACGCCGGCGGGGTGGATGTTCAATTCAACGGAAAGCCCCTGGGGATCTTGGGTGTCGCGGGCCAGGTGGTGGAAATCCAGCTGCCGCCAGCTCCGGGAAACACCATCGAAAGCGCAAACTAAAGGCGAATTTTTACCGCCACGACGCTACGGACGCCACGCTTAAAATGAAAATTGTTTTAAAGATTTTTGAACAATAAAATCTTTCTTGGCGATCGTGGCGTCGTGGCGGTAAAAAAGGTTTTGATTAAATTTTTATTGGGAGTTTTTTTATGGCAGACACGTTCTCATTCGACGTGGTTTCCGAGGTTGATCTTCAAGAACTCGACAACGCCATTAACCAGGCCATGAAGGAAATCACCCAGCGCTACGACTTCAAGAACAGCATCAGCAAAGTCACTCTCACCAAAGCCACCAAAGAACTTGAAATCATTTCCGACGACGAATCCCGGCTCAACGCGGTTCGGGAAATTCTGATTGCCAAGTTCATCAAGCGCAACATTTCCCCCAAAGCCCTGGATTTTCAGAAGTTCGAGGCGGCCTTCAGCGGGACCGTGAACCAAAAGGTCAAGATCATCAGCGGGATGCCCATGGACGCCTGCAAGGATATTGTGAAGCGGATCAAAGATTCCAAGCTCAAAGTCCAAGCCTCGATTGTGGATGAGAAGGTGAGAATTTCCGGCAAGTCCAAAGACGCCCTCCAGGAAGCCATGCAGTTCATCAAGTCGGCCCAAGACATTAAAGTGCCGATCCAGTTTAATAATTATCGGTAAAATTCAAAACTTCTGAATCTGTCCACGATGGGGAGGAATTTAAATGAGTAGTCAAAAATCCAATCAATCCTTATCTGATGTTTACCGAACGGCGTGGGAATCCTGCGTGGCCCTGTGGCCGGTATTTTTCGTTCGGCTGGTTTTTGTGATCCTGAATATCGGAGCCTTCGTTCTCTGCCTTTTCCTGGCCTGCTGGCCCCTTATCCAAGGGCTAATCAATAGTTATCGAAACTCAAGTTCCTCGACATTCCAAAAGTTCATTCAAAGCTTCAAACCCGCCGATTTTTCCCAATTCATGCCCGATGCCCAGGGGATTTTGCTCGCGATTGGGTTGGGAATTCTTTTCGTCATTTGGTGGCTAATTTTGGGGGCCTGGTTTAACGGCGGGTTATTGGCGAGGTTTAGCGACTATCAGAAAAACGGAACCCCCTTTTCCCTGGTGGAATTTATCAAGGACGGGTTGAGGTTTTTGCTACCGATGATTGGGTTGCTCATCCTTTGGTTCGTGATCTACATCGTGTCGTGCGTGGCCGGTTGCCTTCTTTTCGTGATGGCTTCGATTTTATTGAAGGCCCTCTCAATTCCCTGGTGGGTCGGTCTTTGCATGGCGGTTCCCGGCGGGGTGGTTGGATTGGTTTTGTTCATGGGTCTGGTGGTCTTTGGGGTCCTAGCCACGGCTTACCTGGTGGACGGGAAGGGGATATTCAAGGCCCTGGGCCGGGCCGGCCAAAAGTGCTTTGAAGACTACGGCCGAGTTGTCTGGGCTTTTCTTTTGTTTTGGGCTTTTTATTTTATTTTTGCCATCGCGTTTAAGGTGGTGGCGACAATTTTTTCGTCCCTTCCTTATGTCGGCTTTTTATTCTCGATCGCCGATTTCCTGTTCAGCATTTTCCTTTCCGTCGCCATTTCGGTTTATATGTCCGCCCTGGCGGTGACCTTCTCGCTGGAAAAAGAAAACTAAAACCATTTCACCGCAGAGGCGCGGAGGTCGCAGAGAAAGAAATTTCGATGAAAACAAAAACAAAAATTGGTTTTAAGTATTTATCCTTCCTGCGTCTCTGCGTCTCTGCGGTAAAAAGTGTTTTGCTTTGGACTTTTGTTTCAGGTTTGAAGTCTTGAATTTCATACCAGCCCGCGGATTTGTCCTGGAATCCCGCAACTTCGCCGAGGCGGACAAGATTGTCCAGCTTTACACTCTCTCCCTGGGCCGTATCAAGGCCATCGTCAAGGGGGTCCGCAAGCCCAAAAGCAAGTTGTCCTCCGCTATCGACCTTTTCACGGAGTCCAGCTTTTCCCTTCACAAGAAACCCTCGGCGGATCTTTATGTTTTAAGCCAGGCCAAGGTTCTAAATAGTTATTCCGAATTAAAGAAGGATTTCAAAACCATTACCGCCCTCCAGGTGTTGGCGGACATCCTGGTTCAGTCGCTCCATGACACGGAACCCCACCCAGAGGTTTACTCGCTTCTTCGGGAGACCCTCTCGGCGATGAACCGGGATAACTCCGGGTTGGAATCCCTCTTGGCTTCCTTTGGCCTCAAGTTTCTGGATCTTCTGGGTTATCCCCTGGAGCTGACAGCCTGTGTTGAATGCGAGACTCCCTTGTTAAGGAAAAAAGCCTATTTAATTCCCCACCGGGGAGGGGCCTTGTGTGAGGACTGCTGCCCCACGGGTCCATCCCGGCTAAAAGTGTCCCCTGTTGAGCTGGAGGTTCTCAAGAAGCTTTGGACCCTGCCGATGGAAAAGGTTCATATCCTCAAAATGAAACCGGCCTTTTCGAGAGGGATTCTTTTGACCGTCCTTGAATATCTGGAAAGAACCGTTGAGCGGAAACTGAAAACAGTGGAATACTATTTGAGCGTCAGCGAAAAGATTTAATAATAGTACGGGCGAACCTTGCGTTCGCCCCGGTTTTTAAAAATTTTAAACTCAGGGCGAACACGAGGTTCGCCCGTACCATTTATTTTAAGAGGCGAAATGATAGTGATCATCATGGGTGTCGCGGGCTCGGGTAAAACAACAATAGGAAAACTGTTGGCGGAAAAACTCGCCTGTCCTTTCCATGACGCCGATGATTTTCATCCCGCCGCCAATAAGGAGAAAATGGGAAAGGGAATACCCTTGACGGACTTAGACCGTCTGCCTTGGCTCCGGACGATCGCGGAAGAAATGAAGAAATGGGAAGCGACAAATCCAAAAACCGTTTTGGCCTGTTCCGCCCTCAAACAAAAATACCGGGATTTGTTGGCCAAGGAAAATTCCGTTCAATGGGTTTACCTGAAGGGGAATATGGCGTTTATCCGACAAAGGCTGGAAAATCGCCAGGATCATTTTATGAAAACCGAAATGCTGGAGAGTCAATTTGGGGATTTGGAAGAGCCGGAAGAGGCGATAGTCATCGACATAAATTCCGATTCCGATAGAATGGTTGATGAGATTATCGTG
>JAHFCG010000079.1 GCA_023249615.1 candidate division FCPU426 bacterium
AATTAGAAATTAGTAATGAGTAATTAGTGATTTAAAGCTGAGAAATTACGAACTACTAATTCCTAATTACTCATTAGAACGAACGAGAGGAGAACCATCATGGCCATATCCACACCCGTTGAAACCGTTACCGTTCTCCGCCTCGCGGGCGACATCAGCCCGGCTGAAATGGATTCGCTGCTCCAGGTTTTGACCGACCTGGTTTTGGAAAATAAAAACAAGGTTGTTTTAAATTTCCGCCAAGTTAAACACGTCTCTCTCAATGCTATTTCGAAGTTAGTCGAAAGAAATCAACGCTTTAGGGCCCTGGGCGGGGAACTCAAATTGGTCGGTTTGATTCCTTATGTCGGAAACCTCTTCAAGTTGGTGGGAGCCTATTCCCACTTTGACGTGGCCGCCGACGAGGATGATGCCGTCGCCCGCTTTGACAGTTGAACGCGTACATGTTCCGGTCCTATTAAAAGAAGCGGTTGAATTGCTGTCCCCCCCTCCCGACGGGGTGGTGCTGGATCTGACGGTCGGAATGGCTGGCCACGCGAAAGAACTTTTAAAGGTTATTCCGCGAGGCCGGTATATAGGTGTAGATCAGGATGTCGAAGCTTTACAACACGCACGCCTCGCACTCAAAGGCGACCCCCGGGTCTCCTTGTTCAAGGCTAACTTCGCCGACCTCCTGTGGGTGCTGACTGACCTTTCGGTCACCGAGGTTAACAGCGTGTTGATGGATATCGGCGTATCCTCCTTACAACTTGATAGCGCTCATCGGGGGTTCTCCTTCAGTCATGAAGGTCCCCTGGACATGCGCATGGACACCGCGAGCGGCCACACCGCCGCCTGGATCGTCAACACCTTCTCCGAAGAAAAACTTTCCAAACTCATTTTCGAAAATGGCGAGGAGCGCAAGGCCAGGGCTCTGGCTCATGCCATTGTGAAGGCCCGCGACCAAAAGCACATTGAGACCACCATTGAATTGGCCAATATCGCCAAACAGGTGATCAAACAGGGTAAAAAACCAGGGGAAATCCACCCTGCCACGCGCCTTTTCCAGGCCCTTCGTATTGAGGTCAACCGGGAGTTGTTGGTTCTGGAAAAAGGCATGAAGTCGGCCGTTCGATTCCTTAAACCCGGCGGGCGCCTCGCCGTCATCACCTTCCATTCCCTTGAAGACCGTATCGTCAAACAATATTTCAAAACCGAAAGCACCGACTGCCTCTGCCCGCCCAACATTCCCCAATGCGTCTGCGGCCACAAGGCTTCGCTCAAGCTCGTGACCAAGAAGCCGGTCACCGCCTCGGATGAGGAACTGGCCCAAAACCCCCGCGCGCGAAGCGCCAAGCTTCGGGTTGCCGAGAAACTCGCTCCAGGAGGGAAGGCTTGAGAGAAACGCAAGCCTCCTCCATGAAGGATCAATTCTTCACCACGGCAGGGCAGGCCCTTGATGCCGGCATTTACTGGCGGAGCAACCTGACCAAGGCGGTCCAACGCAGGGATTTCAAGGGAACCCTTTGGGGCGTCCTGGCCTTAAGCGCCCTCCTTTTCTTTTACGTTTGGCAGCACATGCAGGTGGTCAAGCTGGGTTATGAGGTCCAGGCCCTGAAGGCCGAGCAACAACAGCTGACCAACGAGTTTTATTACGGCAAGTACAAGATGTACGACGTTTACAGTTTGCCGAAAGTTGAAAAAATCGCCCGGGAACAGCTGGGCATGACGACCCCCCGCACCGATCAGATGGTCATCCTGAAGGATGGCTCAACCTTTTACCCCAAATGGTTTACTTTTTGGACGAACACCATGAAGAAAACGGAAAAGAAATAATGAACCTAAACCGAAGCCAGCACCAAGACACGAAGACGCCAAGTAAATCTTGGGTTTTAAGAATAGGAAATCATTCGAAAAATTTACTTTCCTTGGAGTCTTGGCGTCTTGGAGCTGGACGTGGTTTTGAATTTGATGTTTTGGGGGTTAAGTGAGCGCGTTCAAGAACTATACCCAGATGCAAAAGCGCCTCCTTCTTTTGGAGATGGTCATTTTGGTTTCCGCCCTTTGCGTCGAGTGCCGGCTGGTTTATCTCCAGATTTTCAAACACGGCGACTTCGGCCGGATGGCCAACCACCAGCAATTTTCCCCGAAGGAAATATCCGCCTCCCGCGGGATGATCAAGGACCGCGAGGGTTCCCTTTTGGCCATGAACATCGGCCTCTTCAATGTTTGCGCCCACCCCAACCTGATTACCGACAAGGCCCGCACGGCGGCGGTTCTTTCCCAGGCCCTGGGGGAATCCTACGGATCCATCCTCAACAAACTGACGGGTGCCCGGAGTTTCGTTTGGCTGGCAAGGCAGGTTCCCTATGAAAGATCCAAAGCCGTTGAGAGCCTCAAGTTGGATGGCATCGAAGCTACCCGCGAACAGCGCCGTTTTTACCCCGACCACGACATGGCGGCCCATGTCCTGGGGTTCACGGGCTTGGATAACCAGGGCCTGAACGGTTTGGAGAATTATTACAACAACCTCCTGACGGGGAAAAAGGGATTGGAGCTGGCTGGACGCGACGCGAAAGGGCGGACGGTGTTGTCCGACAACAAGGAAATGAAGGCGGAGAAGGACGGGTTGAATATTGTCACGACCATCGACAAGACCATCCAGCATGTGGCCCAGGTTGAACTTGAAAAGGCCTTCGAAAAGTACCGATGCAAGGCCGCCTCCATCGTGGTGATGAACCCTTCGAACGGTGAAATTCTGGCCATGGCGAATTTTCCGACCTTCGATCCCAACCATTTCGCGGCTTACCCGGCGCAAACCTGGAAAAACCGCGTCGTGAACGACCAGTTTGAGCCCGGGAGTACCTTTAAGCTCATTACAGCCGTGGGTGCCCTGGAAGAGGGAGTGGTGACGGAGGAAGACAAGTTCTTCTGCGAAAACGGGGCCTACAAGACCGATTACGGCCGTGTGGTCACCGACCATGAAAAGCACGGCTGGCTGACCTTTAGGGAGGTTTTCGGCTATTCCAGCAACATCGGCATGGTGAAGCTTGGGGCCAAGCTGGGCAAGGACAACCTCTACCGCTATTCCAAAAAGTTCGGCTTCGGCGAACTGACGGGCATTGACCTGCCCGGCGAAACGCCCGGAAAGCTCCGTACGGTTGACAAGTGGAGCGGGCTTTCCATGACCTCCATCCCCTATGGTTATGAGGTTTCCTCGTCTCCCCTGCAGGTGGTCGAAGCCTACGCCGCCATCGCCAACGGCGGTGTCATGATGAAGCCCTACATGGTGAAACGGCTTGAGAATTCCGAAGGTAATTTGGTGAAGGCCTTTGGTCCCAAGAAAATCCGCCGGGTTTGTTCGGCCAAGACGGCCCGACGAATGACTGAATTAATGAAATGGGTCGTGGAAAAGGGAACGGGGGTCGCGGTCGGTATTCCCACCTACCCCATCGCCGGTAAAACGGGAACCGCGTACAAGTTCATGAACGGTCATTATTCCCGATACAACTATGTTTCATCGTTTGTGGGTTTTGTTCCCGCGGAAAATCCCAGGTTTGTCATTTATATCTCGCTGGATGACCCCCGGGGCCTCTACTGGGGCGGTTACACGGCGGGTCCGGTGTTCAAGGAAGTGGCAAAAAGGGCCTTAGCTTATGAATTGGTTCCCGCGGTTAATCCAGAAGGTCCCATCTCGGTGGCGGATGACCGGCGGGCCATTCCCGCCTTTATGGGGTTAACCAAGGAACAATGCAAATGGCTGGCGAATCGGGACGGGTTGTCGCTCAAGTTCGAGGGGAAGGGCGAAAGGGTCATTGACCAATCACAAAAAGCCGGAGTCCCTCTTCCCAACGCGAATCAAAAATCCGAAAAAATTATTTTGACCCTGGGAACACCCGTGGAACCGATCGCCAAGGGATTGATGCCGGATTTAAGGGGAAAGACGAAGCGTCAGGCCCTCGCGCTTTTGTCGCCGTTGGGGGTCAAGGTCAACTTCCGCGGACAGGGAGTGGTGAAGGCGCAGTTTCCCCCGGCGGGCCGGATGATCCTGATCAATACCCCTTGCGATATCAGCTGTGACCTGCCCCCGACCAAAATTGCCGCCGCCACGGGAGGAAACTCTTGAAATTAAATAACCGAATGAAACGGCAATTCATTTGGAACCGCCGATCAAATCCGATGCACGCCGATAACGGCAAAGATTCTTTAAGGGATTCTTATTCGATCGGCGTTAATCGGCCGTTATCGGCGGCTAAATGCCTTTCCTTTTTGATTTCCTTGGCGTCTTGGCGTCTTGGCGCTGGATTGGGGGTTTCTTTATGAAGCTTCTCTCCTTATCCAAAAACCTCAAGGGCGTAAAACACGTGGGCAAGGATAATCCCGAGTTGACGGGTATTTCCGAGAATTCCAAAACCACCCAGCCTGGCGAATTGTTCGTCTGCATCCCGGGTGCCAAGAAGGATGGGCGTGCCTACGCTGAGGAAGCGGTTCATCTTGGGGCCAGGGCTTTGGTGGCCCAGGGAAGCCCCGTAAAGGGTTTGGATGTTCCGCAACTGGTGGTCAAGGACAGCCGGGAAGCCTTATCACGCTTGGCCCATGCTTTTTATGAGGAACCCTCCCGCCAAGTGAAGACCATCGGTGTCACGGGAACCAAGGGTAAGACCACCACGACCTACCTCATCCGCGCCATCCTGGAAAGGGCGGGACAGCCGGCGGGTCTCATCGGCACGATCGCTTATCAAATCGGTTCCAAAGTCTATGAGGCCAACAACACCACGCCTTCCTCCCTCACCATCGTGAAACTGCTGGATGAAATGAAAAGGCAGCATTGCCAATGGGCCGTGATGGAGGTTTCCTCCCACGCCCTTGAGATGAAACGGGTCCTGGGCATCGGGTTCGCGGGAGCGGTTTTCACCAACCTTGGCCGGGACCACCTGGACTACCACAAGAATTTCACCAACTACTTCAGGGCCAAAACCCGGCTTTTTACCGAATTTAAAACCGTCAAGGCGAGGGTGGTCAACGCCGACGACGCCTACGGCCAAAAGCTATTGCGTTTATTGAAGAAAAAGGCCGTGGGTTACGGGATCAAGGCCAAGTGTTTCTATCAGGCCACCAAGGTTGAAACCAAGCCGGGGTTGATCCGGTTCGAGGTTCAGGGCCATGCCTTCGAGGCGCCTTTGACCGGTCTTTTCAATGTTTATAACTCGTTGGCGGCCATTTCCATACTCCGGGAATTGGGCCTCTCCTGGGAATCCTTGCGGGACGGTTTGAAATACGCTCCGGCGGTGCCGGGCCGGTTCGAGGAAGTCACTGCCGGTCAGGATTTCACCGTTCTCGTGGATTACGCCCATACCGCCGATGCCCTGAAACAGGCTCTGATCGCTTCGCGGGACATTCTGGGTAAAAAAAGCCATCACAAACTGATTTCCCTTTTCGGCTGCGGCGGGGACAGGGACCGTTCCAAGCGCCCGCTCATGGGAAAAATCTCCTCCCGCCTCGCGGACATGACCGTGGTGACCTCGGACAATCCCCGCACTGAAAATCCAAAGATCATCCAGGAAGACATCATGAGGGGAATACCCCAGCAACTCGTCCTCGGACCGCGCAAAAGGGTCTGGATTGAACAGGACCGACGAAAGGCCATTCACCTGGCCCTCTCCATGGCGAAGAAAGGGGACCTGGTCCTGCTGGCGGGTAAGGGGCATGAGACCTACCAGATCATCGGGACCCAGAAGAATCATTTTGATGACCGGGAAGAAGCAAGGAACATTCTGAAAGAAATGTTTACCACCAAGGGCACCAAGTTCACCAAGAACGCAAAAGGATGAAAGAAAAAAATCTTAGGATGTTTTTGGGTTTACTTGGTGCTCTTGGTGACCTTGGTGGTGAGAGAGGCCGTTGATGTTGCCTTGGACCTTAAAAGAAGTCGAGGCCCTCGTCGGGGGCCGGTTGGTGAAGGGAAGCCGTGAGGTTGTGGTGACGGGTGTTTCCCACGACACCCGTCAAGTTCGAAGGGGAGATCTCTTCGCGGCCATCGTGGGAAGCCGGTTGGACGGCCACCGCTTTTTGAAAGAAGCGGCGCAAAAAGGCGCGAGGGCGGCATTGGTAAACCGGGTTATTCCCGGGGCCGCGCTATCGCAGATAAAGGTGGCTGACACCACCAGGGCGCTAGGCCAATTGGGAAGGGCCCAAAGGCTTCAGTGGGGCGGTCCGGTGGTTGCGGTGACGGGATCCGTGGGCAAAACGACGGTCAAGGACATGGCCGCCTATTTGCTGGGAGCGAAGTTCAAGACCTTGAAGACCGAGGGCAACCTGAACAACCAGTGGGGATTGCCCCTCACCTTGTTGAGGTTGAAAGCGGAGCACGAGGCGGCGGTGGTGGAGCTGGGGATCAACCATCCCGGCGAGATGGACTGGTTGTCGGAAGTCGCCAGGCCCGATGTGGCGGTCGTCACGGCTATCGGGGACGCGCATCTTGGTTTTTTTAAAAACCGGCGCCATCTGGCGCGGGAGAAGCTGAAGATCGCGGCGGGTTTGAGGGAAGGCGGCGTGAAGGTGTTGAACGCCGATGATTCATTACTAAAAGAAAGAGGCGAACACGTGATGACTTTTGGAATAAAGCTGGGACAAGTCAGGGCCAAAGACTTAAGGCCTGAAGGGTTGGGAACGGGGTTCGTTCTGGAGGCCCAGGGAGAGAGGGCTTCCACCCATCTGCGGATGATGGGAACCCACAACGTCCTTAATTCACTGGCGGCGGTTTCCAGCGGATTGGTTCTGGGAATTCCCCTGAAAAACCTGGCGGATCGCCTGAGGAGCTTTGTGTCCCAGGCGCCGATGCGCATGGAAATCCGCAATATCAAAGGGGTTTTGATCCTGAACGACGCCTACAACGCCTCGCCCACTTCCATGGAAGCCGCCATCGTTACCTTTGAGGGCCTAAAGGGGTCCAAGCGCAAGATCGCGGTTCTGGGGGACATGTTGGAACTCGGGGTTTTTTCAAGGGAAACCCACGAGAGGGTGGTTCGAAGGGCCCTGACCTCCTCCCTTGATGGTTTGGTCCTTGTGGGAAGCCGGATGGCGAAGGCGCTTGAAAACCAATCCCATCCCGATCGGGACAAGGTCCGTTGTTTTGAAAATGCCGAGGAAGCGGGGAGCTTTTTGAGGAGATCGCTACAAAAGGGCGACGCGGTTTTGCTGAAGGCTTCCCGGGGCATCGGGCTGGAAAAAGCGATTAAAGGTTTTTGAGAAAACCGATTTACCGCGAAGACGCGAAGTTCGCAAAGAAAGGCAAAGATGAAGAATGGAAATGGTTTAAAAAAGAAAATGGAATTTGATGTTCTTCGCGATCTTCGCGTCTTCGCGGTGAAAAAAATGGGGGGATTGTCCTAATATGCTTTACCACTTACTTTATCCGCTGGCGAAATACTTTTACGGCTTCAACGTCTTCCGCTATGTCACCTTTCGGAGCGTTTACGCCGCCGTCACGGCTTTCGGCCTCTGCCTTTTCCTGGGCGGGGCGGTCATCGCCTGGATGAGGGCCAAACAATTGGGAGAGAAGATCCGGCACGACGGACCCACCAGCCATAACTCGAAGGCGGGGACTCCGACCATGGGTGGAATCTTGATCCTCATGACAATGGTAATCAGCATTCTTCTCTGGGTCAGGTGGGATTCCAAGTTCCTGTGGCTGGCGCTTTTTTCCATCGTTTGGTTCGGCGTCATCGGGTTCATGGATGACTTCTCCAAACTCACGGGCATCCTGAAAAGCCGGGGCATCCCGGGAAGCTACAAGTTCGTTCTTCAGACCATCGGCGCGATTATTATCGTGGGCTGGTATCTCAATATCCTGCCGGATGATTTTCATTCCAAGACGGCCATCACGCTTCCTTTCTTCAAATACCCCCTGAACCTGGACGTCCTTTATCCCTTCTTCGCCGTTCTGGTCATCGTGAGCGCCTCCAACGCCGTCAACCTGACGGACGGGCTGGACGGCCTGGCGGTCGGCTGCACCACATTCGCGGCCATGGCCTTTGTCGTTGTCACCTACGTCTCGGGCAACATCAAATTCAGCGAGTACCTGAAAATCATCAATGTTCCCGGGGCCGGCGAAATGACGGTGGTTTGCGCGGCGCTGGTCGGAGCTGGTTTGGGATTCCTCTGGTTCAACGCCCACCCGGCCCAGATTTTCATGGGCGATACCGGTTCCCTGGCTTTGGGCGGACTGATCGGGACCATCGCCGTCATCGTGAAGCAGGAAATGCTGCTTCTCATCGTGGGCGGGATCTTCGTGGCGGAAGCCCTGTCGGTCATCATCCAGGTGACGTCCTTCAAGATGAGGGGAAAAAGAGTTTTCAAGATGGCCCCCCTGCACCATCACTTCGAGCTTTCGGGCGTTCCGGAATCCAAACTCATCGTCCGGTTCTGGATCGTCGCCATCATTTTGACGCTGTTGACCTTGTCGACGCTGAAACTTCGCTAAAACGAATATTTACCGCAGAGGCGCAGAGAGCGCAGAGGAAGAAAAGATGGATGAAAAAAGAAGTAAAAATATTTTTGGTTTTCTCTGCGACCTCCGCGTCTCTGCGGTGAAAAAGATGGAAAGGTTTTAAGTGATCTACGTACACGGCAAACAAGTGGCGGTCATAGGGTTGGGAAGGTCCGGTTATTCGGCGGCCCGGCTCTTGTCCGTTCATGGCGCCCATGTGGTGGTTTTGGACGACAAAACCCCTGAAAAACTGACCCCTTTCATCGAGCGGTCCAAGGACCTGGCCAATACCAAACTGGTGCTCGGCGGGATTGAAGCCTCCACCGTCCTTTCTTCCGACCTGGTGGTGACCTCGCCCGGCGTTCCTTTCCATCATCCCGTTCTGAAAAGGGCGCGGGAAAAGGGAATTCCCGTCATTGGGGAATTGGAACTGGCTTTCGGTTATTGCCCCGCCTCCATCGCCGCCATTACGGGAACCAACGGCAAAACAACCACCACGACCCTGACCGCGGCAATGATCCAGGCCGGGGGGAAGAAAGGCATCGCCTGCGGAAATATCGGCAAGGCGTTTTCCGAAACGGTTTTTGAGTTGTCCACCGAGGATTGGGCGGTTCTGGAAGTCTCGAGTTTCCAGCTTGAAACCATTCAGGAATTCCGGGCCAACGTGGCGGCCATCCTGAACGTGACACCGGACCATTTGGACAGGCATGAGGATATGCAGGGCTACGTGGAAACCAAGGCCAGGATATTTGAGAACCAGAAACCGGGCGACGCCGCCCTGTTGAACGTCATGGATAAGTACACTCCCATCTTTTCCAACCTGATCAAGGGCCAGCTTTATCTCTTCGGTTTTACGGGTGGAAAGTCCGTTCAAAAACCCGGATGTTTCGTGGTGGGGGACCAAATCGAGCTGTTGGGACGAAAACTGATTTCCATTTCGGATCTGAAAATTCCCGGTCCCCATAACCTGGAAAACGCCTGTGCCTCGGCCCTGATGGCCTCCCTAGCCGGCATTCCGGACGGGATCATCGCCAAAACCCTGGCTGATTTTACGGGTGTGGAGCATCGGCTGGAGCCCGCCGGCGAGGTGAACGGGGTAAGGTTCGTGAACGACTCCAAGGGGACCAACGTGGATTCCGTCATGAAAGCCCTGGAAAGTTTTGAGCGGCCGATAGTCCTGATGCTGGGTGGGCGGGACAAGGCTGGCGATTTCACGAAACTGGCCCCGCTGGTCAAGGAAAAGGTGACCCGGATCGTGGCTTTCGGTGAATGCAAAAACAAGGTGGTCCAGCAATTGGGCGGGACTGTAACCGTAGTGGAAGCTGGTTCGCTGGAGGAGGCCGTTGGCGGGGCCTTTACGGCTTCGGAAAAGGGCGGGGTGGTTTTGTTTTCCCCAGGATGCGCCAGTTTCGACATGTTCAAGAACTATGAGGACCGCGGAAGGCAGTTCAAGGGAGTGGTGGAAAAAATCGCGAGCAACAAGTCGGGAAAAGTGAATGTTTGAACGGCAGTTTTTAGCTCACGGGTCACAGGTGACAGGAAAGGCATTTACCTGTCAGTTGTTTACGTTCTCGCTGTCACCTGTGAGCTGTCAACGGTCAGCTGATTCTTATGAAAGGAGGTTCTCATTTTTGCGTTCGGATTCTGACAGCAACACCACCTACGCCTTTTCAACACCTTCTACGCTCTGTTCGGAATCCGAACGGAAGAATGAAACCTCCGAAAAAATCAGGAATGAGGAGTTGGGAATTAGGAATTTTTTGGCAACTCCTAATCCCGTATTCCTAATTTCTAATTCGGGAAGGAAAAGTAAATGAGCTTTAAAAACCAAAAGGAATCGTCACCGGACTTTTTTCTGTTTCTCCTCACCCTCATTCTCGTGACGGTGGGGCTCATCATGGTTTACAGCGCCTCGGCTATTTTGGCCCATGACCGCTACGGGAGCTCTTATTACTTCTTTATGAGGCAGATGATCTGGATTCTGGTGGGAAGTTTTGGGATGTGGGTGGCTTCACGGGTGGATCTGGAGTCCCTCAGGGCTTTGGCCATTCCGGCGCTGTTGATGGGCCTTTTTCTCATGGTTTTGGTTTGTATTCCCGGCATCGGACGGACCGTGGGTGGCGCCCAGAGATGGTTCCGCCTGGGACCCTTTTCCTTTCAACCCTCGGAAATCATGAAAATCATCCTGGTCTTTTACCTGGCTGACTCCCTCGACCGCCGGCGGCAGGCATTGGTTAATTTTTCGGGCCTCCTTCCCTACATGGTGCTTTTGGGAATTGTCATGGCGCTCCTGGAAAAACAGCACGACTTTGGGACGGCGGTTCTCCTGGCTTTGGTGACGATCCTCCTTCTTTTCCTGGCGGGCCTCAAATGGGTTTACTTCCTCATTCCGGTTTCCGTCCTGGTTCCCGTTTTTATTTTCCTCGTGGAGTCCGCCAGCTACCGCATGAAGCGCATCACGGCTTTCCTGAACCCCTGGGACGATCCGCAAGGGGCGGGGTTCCAGCTCATCCAGTCCCTTATCGCCATTGGCAACGGCTGGTTCAAGGGGGTGGGCCTCGGCAACAGCACCCAAAAACTTTTTTACCTTCCCGCGCCCCATACCGATTTTATTTTCGCCGTAATCTCCGAGGAATTGGGTTTGTGGGGAGCCGGGGGACTGGTTTTCCTCTTCATGGTTTTCATTCTCCGGGGTTTCAAAATGGCTTCCATCGTCAGCCAAAGGGAAGGGGGGCTTTTTCAGAGTCTATTGGCCTCGGGGATTACCGGCCTCATCGGGTTTCAAGCGTTGGTGAATCTGGGGGTTGTGACCGGCCTTCTACCCACCAAAGGCATCCCGCTTCCACTCATATCCTACGGCGGTTCCTCGATGGTCTTCACGCTGGTGTCGATCGGGATTCTTTTCAACATTTCCCGCGGCATGAAAATTCCGTCGCCCTTGTCGGCGGGTTCAAGAAGCGAAGTTTCGGCTTTGACGGTGAACGGATGAAAACCAACATCCGGCACCAAGACACAAAGACTCCAAGGAAGACTTGGGCTTTTGAAAGGAAAAACCTAAAGAAGTTCTTTGCGTCTCGGCGTCTTGGAGCTTGCTTCGGTTTTAAATGAGGAAACGGATCATTATCACCGGCGGGGGGACGGGGGGGCATATTTTCCCCGGGATCGCCATCGCCAGGGAGTTGTCAAAACAACCGGAGGTGGATGTGCTTTACGTGGGCAAGGAGGACGGACCGGAATCCAAGTGGGTTCCCGATTCGGGTTTCAATTTCGAGGGCATCCAGGCCAGCGGGTTTCCGCGCGGGTTGTCGCTGAGGCTTTTTACCTTCTGGTTCCAGTTCGCGGCGGGGCTGCTGAGGGCGAACCGGTTGATTACCCGGTACCAGCCGGCGGCGGTTTTTTCGACCGGCGGATATGTTTCGGTGCCGGTGTCGTTGACGGCGGCCTTGAGGGGAGTGCCGGTGGGTTTGTTCGAGCCCAACGTGGCCCCGGGATTGGCGGCGAAGTTTCTGGCCTTGTTTTCCAAAAGGATTTTTGTGGGGTTTGAGCGGACCATGAAACGCTTTTCGAAAAGGAGAGTCCGATGGACGGGAATTCCGGTGCGGGAAGAAATCGTGACAATGGAAAAGGTGAAGGCGAGGGAAAATTTCGGGCTTCGGCGGGACACCCTCACTCTATTAATGCTGGGCGGGAGTCAGGGAGCCCACGCCTTGAACCAGCACATGGCGGACGTCATTCATTTTCTGGGCCAAGGGGACCAAGCAGTCCAGATCATCATGATGACGGGTTGGAACGATTACCGGAAGACGGTGGATCAGCTGGAAAATTGCCCCCTAAAAGTGGTTTTGAGGCCCTTTATCAGCAACATTCACGAAGCCTACGCCGCGGCCGACCTGGTGGTGGCCAGGGCCGGGGCCATGACCTGCGCGGAGGTTTTAAGCCGGGGCTTACCGTCCCTTCTTATTCCCTATCCCCACGCTTCCGGACACCAGGAGATGAACGCGAGGGCGCTGGAGGAGGCTGGATCGGCAGTCGTGATTTTAGAAAAGGAACTGGAAGAGGAAAAACTGACGAGCGCCCTGATCGCCCTTCTGGCGGACGGGGAAAGGCTCAAAGCCATGGGAGAGGCGGCCCTCAAGCTTTCAAAACCCAACGCGGCCTCTGACATCGTGAAGGAAATGATGGAGTTGGCGAAATGACAAAGAATGGTACGCCGATAAAGACCGATAACCTCCGATATGGTTTAAATCGTCATCGGCTTTTATCGGTTTTGATCGGCGTACAAAAAATCTTGTTTTTTGGAGAGTTTAAGTGAAGCCCAAGTTCGGAATATTAACCCAGCCCTTTGGTACCGTGAAACGGGTGCACTTCATCGGCATCGGCGGAGCCGGAATGAGCGGTATCGCGGCGGTTCTGTTGAGCCTCCATTACCAGGTGAAG
>JAHFCG010000203.1 GCA_023249615.1 candidate division FCPU426 bacterium
AATCATTTCTCTTTTTGACCACCTCTTGAACGTGGGGACTAAAGTTGGGCCAGCCCGTGGGACAAATGCAATAGAGTGAAGCCTGGGGATAATTCGCGCGGATTGTTTTAAGGAATAAAATATAATTTTTGATGTAGTTCTTTGGATCGGCGTGGGGTTCGCTGGAAAAATCATTGCTTCCGAGGTGGACCACAACCGCGTCGGGAGTCCATTGGGAAAATTTCCATTGGTTCTCCGGATCGTGGCAAAGGGTTCGGGTATACAGGGGAGGGAATGGATCGGTGGACCTGGTGTTTTTGTCCCCCCAATTGCGGACAACACCTTTGCCGGAATAGGCGACAAAAACAGCCTCGGCGTTCAGGTCCCTGGCGGTGTCGGAGCCGAAGGCCTTGTCGACATTCTCGTAAGGACGGAGGGTATCGCACTTCAAAGTGGCCGCCTCGTTCCCGTAACCGCAGATTATTGAATCGCCCACGAACTCGATTTTCCTTACCGGTTTCGCGGGAGGTTCCAACAAGGTCCCTTTTGAATCCAGCAACAAACCCTTGAAAAGGGTGGACCCGAAAAGTGCCTCGGTGCGTTTGACCACCCGAAGGGTATGTTCGCCCGTGGGAAGATCCTTAACCACATAGCAGTTTTGATCGGGTTGGGTGACCCAAACGGTGGTTGGCTTTCCGTCCACCTGAACCTCGAAATTATTATTGCCGTCCTCCAGGAAAAATCCGATGAAGGTGCTTTTGAATTTGACGGTGATGGAAATTCCCGGCCAATCGAAACGGGGGGCTTTGGGATTGGAAAAGTCGATCCTTCCTGAGTATTGAATGAGCGGGTGATCAGCGGGAATCATGGTTTTGCTCCAAAGAAAACAGGGTGAAAGACAAAGCAAAAAGGCAAAGATGAGGGCGGTTTTTTTCATTGTGTTTCCTTTTTTTATCTGTCATCACGAGGCCCAGCCGGGATCGGGCCACGGCAATCCGTAGGGGCAGGCCGCCGGCAGAGCCGGGCTGCCTGCCCTTTGGGCGCCTCCTCGCAATGACAGCTATTTATATCTCTCTTCGTCCCTCGAGAGCTTTCAATAAAGTTGATTCGTCCGCGTACTCCACATCCCCCCCGCTGGGCATTCCTCGCGCCAGGCGGGTTACCTTGACAGGAACACCTTTCAACAACTGCTGGATATAAAGGGCTGTGGAATCCCCCTCGACCGTGGGGTCGGTGGCGACAATGAGTTCCTTGAAATTTTTATTTCCCTTCACCCGGGCGACCAGGGCGTCCAGGGTTAGGTCCTGGGGGCCTCGGCCTTCCAAAGGCGACAGGGTTCCGCCGAGTACATGGTAGAGACCGTGATATTCATGGGTTCGCTCAAAGGCCACCACATCGCTGGGATCCTCCACGGCCAAAAGGGCCGTGCGGTCGCGGGTGGACATGGTGCAGATATGGCAGAGGTCCTTTTCCGTCAGGTTGAAACAATCCTTGCAGGGGTGAAGTTTGGTGCGGGCTTCCACCAGCGTGTTGGCCAGGGTTTGGGAAACGGCGGCCGGTTGTTTTAACAAATGAAAGGCCAGGCGTTGGGCCGTGCGGGGGCCGATCCCGGGAAGTTTTTCCAGTTCGTGGAGTAATTTTTCTAGTGAAGGAGGATATTCTGCCATTTGTTCCTTCTTTTTTTATCTGTCATCGCGAGGAGCCGCCCCAATCGGGGCGTTTGCGACGTGGCGACCCCAGTAAGGCGTTCGATGGGAAGTCTTATTTTAACTGGGGTTGCTTCGTCATAACCGCCCGCCCAGCCCCATTTTTTCTATAAAGCTTTAAAGAAAATGGGATGATCCCGCATCACCTTTCATTATATTCAAAAAGAAATGCGGGAATCGGCGGACATTCCTCGCCATGACCGGCGGCTTAAAACATTCCGGGAAGGCCGAGGCCGCCGGTCATTTTACCAATTTCCGCTTTCAGTTTGGTGTTGACCTGGTGTCCGGCGTCATTGACGGCCTCGAGAATTAACTTTTGGAGTTTGTCGACATCCCCCGCGACCTTGGGGTCAATCTCTACTTGTTGGACTTCGTGCTTCCCGTTCATGGTGATGGTGACGGCCCCGGCCTTGCCGGTAAAGGATTGGGCCTCAAGTTCCTTCTGGAACTGGGCCATTTTTTCCTTCATGGCCTGGGCTTGGCGGATTAGGTTGAACATGTCGGCCATTTTAATCTCCAGAAATCAAACCACAGGGTACACAGATGGCACAGGGTAGGGCTAAGGATTCATGTTTTGATTTTAACTCAGTGTACCCCGTGTACTCTGTGGTGAAATTATTTTTGCGGATTATTTCTTTTCACTTCAACAATTTTCGCGCCGAACATCTTCATGGTGGCGGCCACCAGGGGTTCTTCCTTTTCCAGTTCTTTTGGGTCGATTTTCGGGGCCGAAAGGGCCTTGGGGGCGCGGGGGCCGGCGGGCTTGTCCGGGGAAGCCGGGGCGCCTTCCGGTAAAACGGGAACGATGTTGATTTTACGGCCCAGAAGTTCCTCCAAAAAGGATTCCACCAAAATTTTGTTTTCGGGTTTTGACATTTGCTCGTGATGGAACGGACCCATGCAGACAAGAATCAAGGTGCCCTCGTCTATTTTCTTGGGACGGGTATCGATTAAAACCCCGTGGAGGCCGTTTTTCTTTACTTTGACCTTCTCAAGCAGTTCCTTCCAATGGGATTTGAGCTTGGCCATTTGGGGATCTTTTTCCGCCTCAACGGCGTCCTCGATTTCATCCACGGCGAAAACGGGTTCCCCTTCCGGTTGGGAAGGTTGCTGAACGGGAGCGGGCTTGGAGGCAACGGGAGCCGGTGTTGAAACAGGATTAGATCGTAGGGGGGCCGCGACCGGTACGGCAACAGGGCGGGGGGAGGAACCAACAGATCCGCTTTCCACTTGTCGTAACAGGTCGCCCACGGAGGTCAGGGCTTTCATCCGGCAAAGTTCCAGCACAACGGTTTCCAGAATGATTTGGGGGTTCGCCGAGTGGCGCACGGCCCATTCCTGCTCAATGATCAGGCGAAGGGAGGAAAGTATTTGGGCTTCTTCCATCTGATTGGCCAGCGCGAGGATTTTTTCAATTTCTTCCTTGGACAAAGGAATGAGAGTACCGGCCGCGGAAGGATAAGCCTTGGCAACCGCGAGATGGCGGAAGGTTTCCAATAGGCCGTTGTAAAAATGCTCCAAGTCCTTTCCGCCCTCGATGACGGATCGGATGATGTTGAAACCCGAGGGGGCGTCCATGGCCACGGCGGCTTCCACCAGCTTCAAATAAACCTCGCCCTCAATGGTTCCCAAAACGACGCGGATATCCTCAAGGGTGATTTTTTTGCCCGAAAAGGCCACCAGCTGGTCAAGGTTTCTTTGGGCGTCGCGCATGGAACCCCCGGCGGAACGGGCGATCTGGTAAAGGGCCTTGTCGTCGATTTCAATTTTTTCAGCCTCGCTGATCCGGCGCAGTTGTTTCAAAAGTGTATCCAGACTCATGGATCGGAACTCGAAACGCTGACAGCGGGACTGGACGGTGGCGGGGAACTCGTGAATTTCAGTGGAGGCTAATATGAAGATAACGTGGGCGGGCGGCTCCTCCAATGTTTTCAGAAAGGCGTCAAAGGCGGCTTTGGAAATGCGGTGCGCTTCGTCGAAGATGTACACCTTGTACTTGCCCTTGGCCGGGTAGGTTCCCACTTGTTCCTGCAGGGCGCGGATGCCGTCGATGCCGTTGACGGAGGCCGCGTCGATCTCGATGACATCCATGGCAGAGCCCTGGTTGACTTCCTCGCAAAGGTCGCAGGCGTTGCAGGGTTCGCCATCCTTGAGGTTGCGGCAGTTGAGGGCCTTGGCGAAAATGCGGGCGGTGGTGGTTTTACCGACCCCGCGGGGGCCGGAGAAGATGTAGGCGTGGGCCAGGCGCTGGGCGCCGATGGCGTTCTGGAGGGTGCGGGTGATATGTTCCTGGCCCACCATGTCGGCGAAGGTCTGGGGGCGCCATTTGAGAGCCATGACTTGGGGCATAAAAACTCCAATTAGGAATTAGAAATTAGGAGTTAGGAATTTAAGGTT
>JAHFCG010000080.1 GCA_023249615.1 candidate division FCPU426 bacterium
CGATCCAGGCCCAACGAAAATCGGTTACCGAGAAGGATAAAGAGAAGATGAAGGAGTACAAGGAAGAACAGGAAAAAATCAGCGAAAAGGCCAAGGAGTTTGAGGAATCCTCCGAGAACCATTTACACCATCATGTGGTCCTGGCTCGGGCGGTTACTTTCTTCCAGGTGGCCATCGCGGTTGGCGCTATCGCGGCCTTAACCCGAAAGAGACCCTTTTGGTTTGTCAGTATGGGTTTCGGTGCGGTGGGAGTGGTGTTCTTTGTGTTGGGGTTGTTGGGGTAAATAAGTGGGATTTTGGTATTTTATAAATACAAAGTATGAGCTGATTCAAAAAAAGGCGTCAAATGTTCGATTCGCCATCCTTGATAACATTTCTTTTCCAGAGTTATTTAATATTTGTTCCATTGGTCATTGTTTACATGATGTGGCGCGAGGCCAAAGTTTTAAATTTCAACAATCAATCCATTTTAACTCCCCTGATAATCTTTTTTATATCCGCTGCTTTGTCCACATTTCTGCTTGTCTTAGGATCGGGTAAGAGCTTTTCCCTGGCTTATAGTGGTTATATTCTTCCCATGTTTTTATTTAATCCGTTATTATTTTCGATTTTTTATTCCAAAGAAGATTTTAAAAAAAGATCACGGGCGATTTTTGTTGTTTTTGTGGCTACGCCCATCGCCCTTTTTTTATTCGGTTTCATCGGGTATTTATTATTAACCATGGAAAGTTTGGATTTTAAAATGTAAATGGAAAGACAGTCCTCATCCGTGGAAGGCGCCATCGCGGCCTTAACCCGAAAGAGACCCTTTTGGTTTGTCAGTATGGGTTTTGGCGCGGTGGGGGTGGTGTTCTTTGTGCTGGGGTTGTTGGGTTAATCAAAGCGGGTGTTAAATTGGTTTGCGTTTTCCACTTCTCCAATCGTGAATAAGGGTTTTAATTTCTTTTGCAGAAAGAATTTCGAAGCATTGGAAGAGAATTTGACCGTGATCATTTAATAAGATCGTTTTAAATTTTTTTTGATCCTCTAATTCTTTGGCTTTGCTCATATCGGTGTGATAGCCCTCTTTATAAACCTCCGTTGAACAAGCCACTACAAATAATAATCTAAGGCTTTCTGCGTCAATGGATTCATTTATGTGTGATTGCTTTAAATATTGGGAAGTTTTCAAGGTTTGGGTTTGAATCAATAGTATTGCAGGAGAATCTGATGCGCCAAAACGACGCTCTAGATCTTGGCGAAGATGGATAGAATGAAATGTTTCTTGGCCCGAATCGTAAAATTTAAAATATAGAATGGTTGGTGTAGCAGCTAGAGCAAAGTTGCTTAATAATCCAACTAGGACGAGAGTCGCTTTTAAATGCAAATTTTTTTGAGTTTTAGCGGGAAAATCTTCTCTCATTAGCTTATTTGCCTCCGAAAATGAATCCGAAAAAAATATGCGAAGCTAACAACACCCATACTCCGGGATTTCGTGGCCTTTGTGGACATGGTTCCGGACGGCCTTGGGGTGTTTTTTCTGGATCAAGATCTGGTACCAGCGGGAAAAGGATTCCCAAAGCACCACGACCGCGCAGACCATGATGATGGCTGTCAGGGCGGTATTTAGGTAGGCCTGGGTGGCCTTCTCCGGATTGGCCGCGGCTAAGGGCAGAAAGTTGTTGGTGATGTTCAGCCAGCAGGCGGTCAAGGTCGTGATGGCCACGAAGACCATGGGAATAAAGGTAACCAAGGCGTAGCGGGCCCGTCCGGAATTGATGATGGCGCTGGTGGCGGCGCAAAGGGCGATGGAGGCCAAGAGCTGATTCGCTGTTCCGAACATGGGCCAAACCGTGGCGACATTCCCCGTCCAGATAAACCAGGCCCAAAGAAATACTACCAGTCCGGTCGATAAAAGCGTTCCCGGAATCCAATTGGGATTCTCGAAAGGTTTGTGGAAACGACCGGCGAATTCCTGGAACAGGAAGCGGGCCACGCGGGTTCCGGCGTCGATGGTTGTCAGGATGAACAAAGCCTCAAACATGATCATGAAGTGGTAAAAGTAATTCATCAGGCTTTCCAAACCGGGGAAGCCGCTGAAAATCTGGGCGAATCCCAAGGCCAGGGAAACAGCCCCGCCGGGACGACCCGCCACGTTTTCTCCCACCGCGTCGGACAAATGCTGGAGGTTCACCACGTTTAATCCCAAGGCCTGAAATTTTTCCTGCGAAAGATTGATGGCGAAATAATCGGCGGGAAAAAGCGCGCAGGTCGAGAGAAGCGCCACGATGCCCACCAAACCCTCCATTAACATCGAGCCGTAGCCGATAAGCCTGGCGTCCGATTCCTTGTTCAGCATTTTGGGGGTGGTTCCGGAAGAAACCAGGGCGTGGAAGCCGGAAATGGCTCCGCAGGCGATGGTGATAAAGACAAAGGGAAAAAGCTTGCCTGGAATGATGGGGCCGCCTCCTCCCACGTAAGCGAAAGCCGGCATTTGCAAGGGAGGATTAACCCAGATGATCCCCAGCACCAAAAGGGCGATGGTTCCAACCTTCATATAAGAGCTCAAGTAATCACGGGGGGTCAGCAACATCCAAACGGGAAGTACGGCGGCGAAAAATCCATAAATGGCCAGGGCCCAAATGACGCCTTCCCGGGAAAGGGTGAAGAAGGGGGCGAGGGAAGAACCGGCGATTTGATTTCCAAAAACAACCGCGAGAAAGACCAGCACCACACCGACGGCGCTTGCCGGGGCGATGGCTTGGGGCCCCTTGCGCATCCAGAAGCCCACCAGAAAGGCAATGGGGATTGTCATGGCGATGGAGAAGACGCCCCAAGGGCTTCCCTTCAAGGCGTTGACGACGGCCATGCCGAGACCAGCGAGGGCTAATATGACGATGATAAAAATGGCCACGGCTCCCGTGGTGGCGGCCAAGGGGCTGATTTCATGCCGGATGATTTCAACCAAAGATCTTCCACCCCGGCGGATGGAAGCGGAAAGAATCATAAAGTCATGCACAGCGCCAGCGAGGCAGACTCCGATGAGAAGCCAAAGAAAGCTGGGGACGTAGCCAAACTGGGCGGCGAGGACTGGGCCGATCAAGGGACCCGCTCCGGCGATGGCGGCGAAGTGATGGCCCAAAAGAACCCATTTGTTGGTGGGATGATAGTTGTGTCCGTCCTTATGCTGGTGAGCGGGGGTGGTTCGATGGTCGTTTAGCGCCACGACCTTGGCGGCCAGGAAGGCCCCGTAAAACCGGTAGGCGATGATCATGGTGAGAAGAGCGGTGATGATAAGGGGAAGAACGTTCACAGGGAGGCTCCTTCAAAAATTTAAAATTTTTCACCGCAGAGACGCGGAGGCACAGAGAAAGTCTTATTTTAGACGTGAACAAAAAGCTATAAAACGTTTTAAAAACCTCGGTTTTGTAGGGGCGAGGCATGCCTCGCCCTGCACACCTAATACACCGACAACCACGAATGGGCAAGGCAAGCCTTGCCCCTACAGAACCATTTTAACCACAGCAAAGTATTCCGTAGGAGCGGGTCTAAGACCCGCCGACTTCAAAAATTTAAAATTGTTCACCGCAGAGACGCTGAGAAAGTCTTATTTTAGACGGGAACAAAAAACTATGTAACATTTTAAAAATTTTTTACCGCCTGTTTAACTTTGCGTCTCCGCGTCTCTGCGGTAAGGGTCTTATTTAAAGCGGTTCCACATAATCCAGGTTTTTCCCGAAGGTTTCCTCCAGATTTCGCAAGGCGAGGAAAGCAAGGGCCATGGTGCCGACGCCCACCCAGGCCGCGGCAGCGACGGTTCCTACGTAGGGCGTCAGGATTTTAAAGGCCATCGTCAGGATGACCGCAGAGCCCCTCACGAAATTGGGCGCGGTAATGGCCACCGTCGCGCGGATATTGGTTCCGAATTGTTCCGTGCAGGAAACCACCAGAACCGCCCAGAAGCCGGCGGAAAAGCCAAGGCACATACAGATACCGTAAAAAATCGGCAGGGAAATCCCGCCCCACAAAAGGTAAACCCCAATGAATAGGCAGTTCATGGCGAGCATTGAAGCGATAATCTTTTTTCGGTTATGAAGCAACTGGCTCATGCTTCCGCTGAACATGTCGCCGGAGGTTAAACCGATATAGGCGTAAAAGATGGCCTGGCCCGCCTCGGGAGGGGTCGCCAAACCCAAGGCCTTTCCTATTTCCGGGCAAAAGGTCATGAGAATCCCGACGATGTACCAGACGGGGAGGGCCACCAGCACGGGGCTGAAGTATTTTTTGATCTTGGGCCAGGTGGTAAAGAGGGAAAGAAAGTTCCCCCGGTGGGTTTTCTTTTCAACCATGGCCTTGTACATTCCCGATTCCAACACGCCCAGGCGTAAAATCAACAACACCAACCCCATCCCTCCGCCCATAAAGAAAGATGTTTGCCAGGAGAAAGCCTGTCCCACGAGCGAGGCCACCACGACGCCCAGCACACCTACTGAAGCGATGACCATCGTGCCCCAGCCACGCGTGGCAGGGGTCATGATTTCGGAAACCAGCGTGATGCCCGCGCCGAGTTCGCCGGCCAGGCCCACGCCGGTAATAAACCTCATCCACTGAAAAGCTTCCACGGAGTGAACCAAGCCGTTGGCGATATTGCCAAAGGAATAAAGAAGAATGGAGCCGAAGAGCACCGAAATCCGTCCGCGCTTGTCGCCAAGGATTCCCCAAAAGATTCCGCCCAGGAGCATGCCCACCAACTGCCAGTTGAGCATTTGGATCCCAACGGCAAAGACAGACTCCTGGGGGACGCCGATACCCAGCAGGCTTTTGGTGCGGATGATGGAAAAAAGCATGATGTCGTAGGCGTCGACGAAATAACCCAGGGCCGCCACGAAGACGGCCAGGGCGATTTTTCCCGATAGGTTATTTGAAGTCATTTCTAAACCTCAAAACCGAAGATTTTCACCGCGGAGGCGCGGAGACGCAGAAAAAAACATGTTTTGTTCCTGGGTTCCTGCCAATGGCTTCACCTTTGCGTCTCTGCGGTAAAACAACTTTTGAAATGACCCTAGGCTCCCGATGAGCACTCATTTAAACTGGTGGGACAGCGGATTGCAAACCGAAATTACCCCGGGGAAAAACGAGTGAAAACGAGAGATTCCAAACAAGAAATGGGGCGGGCTGGTTCCTCCCGGCTTTTTTGGCTGGTTTTCACCGTTTTAACCTTTTCGAATTTCCTGTTGAGTTTCGGCCCCTTTTCGACAGGCGTGAAGTTGTGGATTTTATTGGGAGGAGTTTTCTTTCCGGTTTTTCTCTGGGCGAATAGTAAAAGGACATCAAGCCTGGAAGTGGTTTTTCAGGACCCGAAGGAATCCTCCGCCATACCCTTTGGGGTTTGGTTTTTACTTTTGGGCGCCGCGTTTTTATCGCGTTTCTGGAATATCGACCATCTTTTCCTTTGGCCCTCCGGGGACGAGGGTTTAAAAGGCGCCGCGGCGATCGAGCTGAGCCAAAAATGGGACTGGCGTTTTTTCTACACCGTGGGCCAAAACCCCCCGGCGTTCATCTGGCTTTGTTCTTTTTTCTTCAAATTCCTCAAACCGGCCCTTTTTGATCTGTGGGCCCCCGCCGCGCTGGTTTCCTTCCTTGCCTTTTTATTGGGATGGTTGACGGCGCGGAAAGTTTTTTCCAATTTTTTCTCCCTTATTTTTGTTTTTTTGTTGGGCTTCAGTTATTGGCCCCTTTACCTGGGACACCGCTGTCTTCCGGCGGTGTCAGTGCCGTTGGGGGAAATGCTCCTTCTTTTTAGCCTCGTCCATTTTTTAAAATCCAAAGGCAACAGGAAATCCTTTTGGGCCTTGGTTTCGGGTGTTTGCCTGGGGCTCCTATCCTTCACCTACGTTTCCTGGCCCGTGGTGGGGTTATGGGGAGCGGGGGTTTTTCTTTACATGGTTTTTCTGACGAGGGGTCCCAGGCGTATTTGGGTTTTTCTTTTTGGGGTTGGTGCTTTTACGGCTCTTCTGCCTTTTCTCCTGGCGGTTTTTCGGGAAGGCTACGGCCAGCACATTTCCGCCCTGACCCCCTGGAGCGGATGGTTTCGCGACCGAAACCTTTTCGCGAATTCGTTCCTTTATTTGGATTCCCTTTTTTGGAATCTTTCAGGGTTTGCCCCGGGAGACGCCCTGTCCAAGGGCGGATTTCTGAATCCGTTCCTTTGTTCCTTTTTCCTTTTGGGAACCGTGGAAATGATCAGGTCGCGGGAAAAAGCCTGGGTTCGGTGGTTGGCGGGAGCCTTCCTCCTTTTTCTTATCCCGGGTTTTGTCTCCCTGAATGTCCAAACCTTTCGGGTGGTGCAGTTATTGCCCCCGCTCCTCCTGATAACCACCCTGGGTTTCAAACCCCTTTGGGATTTCACGCGTGGCCGTCAAAGATGGATCATTCTGGCCGGAATCCTCCTGGGTTCAACCCTTCTGGATACGGGTAGGCTTACTCTGCCCTATCAGGAAATTTCCACCCATCCTGAAAGGTTTCTTGGCACGGGCAAGTCCCTGGCCCGGTACAGGGCTTTTAAGGTTTTAACCGAGTTAAAGGAAAAGCTGGGTCCGGGAATCGTCCTGGGGGAATGGGATATTCCCGCTGACAGGACAATCGAGGTGGCGACTTATTTTTTTAACGCCGCTTGCCATCCCTCCCTTGACCCAACCCTGGCCTCATGGCTCGCTGTCGTGACGGATAACCATTACACGCCCTTTCTTGAAAAAAGGTTTCCCGGGGTCCAATGGTGGGATTTGGATTCCGATTTTTCGAGGGACGGCAACCGGGCGCTGGGGATTATTCAGGTGAATCCCTCCAACCGGGGAACCGTTCTAAAATGGGCAAGCGCCGACCGGGCTTTTCGGGATATGAATTGGGCGATTGACCATGTTTATGAAAGGGATTGTTTGGAAGTGGCGGATCGAAAGATTCGGGAAAATTATCCCCTCATTAAGGGCGACCCCTTCTTGGAATCCTGTTTTTGGGAAAAGGCCGCTTATTTTTATTACTACATCGGCGGCCATTTTCCGGAACATCTTCACGCCACGGAGCTGGCCGTCAGCAAGGGGTACCCCGCCTCCCACTTATATAAAAAACTGGCGGAGTTGCGGGGTTTGGCCGGGAAAAAGGACCTGGCCCAGGCAGCCCTCAAAAAAGAGGGCGAATCCGAAAGACTCTTTCCCTGGCGTCGTTAAAAATAAAGAAACCGCAAGACTTTAACCGCAGAGGCGCGGAGACGCAGAAAAAATGAAAAATTCAAAGGGTTAAAACATTTTGGATTGTTTAAAAGGGTTCGTTGGTTTTGACAAGAAAGACGTCGTTCTCCGCGGCTCTGCGTCTCTGCGGTGAACATTTTAAAAAGTAACTAAATCCCTTCCGCAGTCATGACAACGGCCCTTTTCAATCTGGTATTCGGTTTCACAACGCCGGCAGAAGCTCAAATTGGAAGGGTGGGAAGGTTGCGGGGGAGCCAGGATTTTTGAGGTTTTCAAACCCTGTTTGCTGATCCAATGGTCAAGAATCCTCTCCTCTTCCCCCCTCGAGGAGGACAGAAGTAAGGGGGATGTTTCCGCCGGCTGTGGAACCCCCGCGGGATAGCGAATTTCAAGAAGCCACCGCCTGCAAAACCCTGAAAAATCCTCCTCCGACAGCAAAAGGTTTCCCACGGCCAGCGGATGAAATGGCTCCAAGAGAATCTCCTCAAGTAAATCCACCGAGCGCATCGATTGAAAGGGGGATAAGGCGCAAAGAATTGTTTTTTTGATTTTGCGCGGCTTGTCGGCGGGAAAAAGTTTTCCGAATTTATTCCAAAAAAGAATCCCAATGGAAATGTGGAGGGAAAGAAAAGCGCCGAATAAAACGGCCCAGGCCTGGTAAAAACCCCGCCGAATCGTGTAAAGAAAAATTGCCCCCGCGCAAACCATCAGGAGGCCCCGGCTTAACCAAAGAAGAACCGAGGTATTGGCCTGAAAATTTTGCCAGCGGGTTTTGATTTCGTGGGAGTTCAGGGATGGGGTTCCGGGGAAGGGAATGGAGGGGTTAAACCGATAGGAGAAGCCCGAAGGCCAGGGATTTTTAAAACGAATCGAGGGTCCCCGGGCCAGGGTGAAGCGTTTGGCCCAGGAAAGGAACAACACCCCCCCGGAAGGGATCCAGACAAAGCATTCGCTCGCGTAGATCCCGCCGCAAATAAGGAGAAGGAGTTTAAAGTCGCTCAAGAGGGTACCTTGGGAGGAAAATTATCCGAAAACGGAATGTTGTAGGGGCGGGCCGCCGGCATAGCCGGGCAGCCCGCCCAAGGTTCTTTTTGAAATGGTCAAAACGGGCAGCCGCGGGGGGCTGCCCCCTACAGGGTTGATCAAAGGTTGATTTAAGACGTTATCCCGCCGCTGCCGGACCCCGAATCATTACCGGTGAGTTTGTTCCAAAGTTTCTTGATAAATCCCGCCATGGCGGCGAAACCCACCAGGATCAGTTTCCAAAACTTTGCCAGCAATCCCGATTTTACGGCCAGGGCGCCCGCCCCGCCGACCACCAGCGCCGCCAGGCCGATTTCGGCCACCTTGTCCCCGCTGGTCCATTCGGCGTAACGGTTTCCGGAAGTGTACTCAAAACCGGCGATCGCGTCGTTGAAGGAGGAAAGCGCCGTCCTTAAATCCGCGTTGGGGACCAGGGTAATTCTCATGACGCCCTTGCGGCCCAGGACGCGGGTGTTGAAATTAACGAACTCACCCGTGTTGTCCTTTAACTTGGTGGCCCATTCCAGTCTCTGCCTTTCGGCGTTGTAGTTGGGCTTTTCCTCCCAATCCACCATGAAAATTTCGGTCCAGCCCTTGCTTTTGCGTTCCTCGTTCGCGGCCTTTTCGTTATCCAGCATTTCCTTCCACATGGCGTCGGCGTCCAGCTTTTCGCTGGCGGCATCCTTGATGTAGCCCATTTCATCGAAGCTGAAGAGCGCCATATATCCCGATTCCTGGCTCGGGTTCACCAGGACTCCCAACTGGTCGTCCGAATAAAAGTTATGGGATTTTTCCATGAATTCTTTCATGTCCTTTTTTTCATAATAGGTGTAACCGTCGGGGAGGGCGATTTGGGCGACATCGCCGAGTTTTCCGGTGCCGGGGCCCTGATGGGGGGTCATTTCGGCGCGAAGAGTGAGGACGGGGAAAAATAAGCAACTCAGAAGAACCAAGGAAAAATTTTTCATAAATGCTCCTTTAAATGGGAATAAGCTCTAAACCAATTGTCACGAGGGTTAGTATAAAAGTCCGGGGAGGGGTCTGCCATCTAATTACTCTAAACCGTTTAGGCTTTTACCGCAGAGGCGCAAAGACGCGGAGAAAACCAATGTTTTAATACGCCAAACCTTTTGGGGTTTTTATTGTGTCAATAAGGTCCTATTGAAGAAGGAAGCTTTTCTCTGCGCCTCCGAGTCTCAGCGGTGAACAGTTTTAAATTTATTGTTTCACCACGACCGCGGTGCCGTAACAAAGGACCTCCGTGATGCCCTGCATAATTTCCGTGGCGTCGTATCTCACACCCACCACCGCGTTGGCGCCCAGCTGCTCGGCATGCTTCATCATCATGTCAAAGGCCTCCCCGCGGGCCTGCTCGCAAAGGTCCGTAAAAATAGTGATGTTGCCCCCGAAAATGGACTGAATACCCGCCCCGATATTGCCGATGATCGACCGGGAACGGACCGTAATGCCACGAACCACCCCCAGATTTTTCACGGTGGTGTATCCCTCCAGATTAAAGGTTGTTGTGGTCATGTTATGGTTCATCGAACCCTCCTGTTTTTTTAATTTTTCGCCATGCCCCTCGCCCCTTGGGGGAGAGGGAAGGGTGAGGGAGGTGTAACTAGCGAAAATCACCCTCATCCCAACCTTCTCCCCTAAAGGGAGAAGGAGAAATCGACAACCAAAAAAAAGGCGATGACAAGCATCGCCCCTACCTTTCATTAAATTATTTTAAATTTGAATGATCTTGTTCTTGCGGTCCAGATAATCCTTTAGGACGTACTGCGTCAACTTGTCCGGGGCAGGGTAAATCAAACGTCCCTTGTTGACCTGGTGCATCTTTTCCAAAAATTCCCCCTCGCCGAAATAACCCATGTCCATCTCGTTGCCCATCATGAAGGTATTGATGGTGATGTTCTCATCCGTCACCATCTTCACCTCCCGTAGGGTGCGTTGATAGGTGCGCTCATTGGGAGGATAGGTCAGGTAAAGATAGGAATCCTCATAAAAGGCGGTGGGGGCGCCGTCGGTAATCAAGAGAACGCTTTTGTTTTTGGTGTCGGAATTGGCTAGAAGCACCCGGGCCAGTTCCAGTCCCTTTTGCAAATTGGTGAAATGTTCCGGGATGAGGTCCCTGCCCCGTTTGTCCACTTCCTTGGAATAATCAATCCGCATGTTCACCGCCCCGCCCATGACGGTAACAGGCTTGGGAGCGAGCTCCGGAATGGAGCCGATGGGGATTTGCTTCGCGAAGGTGGAAAAGCAAACAAAGTACAGCTTGTCCTCGGGATATTCGGTTCGAATGAGGGCGTCCAGGGCCAGGGCCAGTTTTTTCGCGTTGTAAAACCGCCCGTAACGGGACATGGATCCGCTTTGGTCGATGAGCATGACAATGGCGGAAGCGGCGGCGCCCTTAGTTTGGTGCACCACAAAGTCCCGGCTGTCGATTTTGATCCTGCCGTCGGGGGTATTGCCCGGAACACCCGATTGGCGGATGGCGGAATTTAAAAGACTGGAGGGAAGATCCAAGGACGTCAGGGAATCGCCGAATTCATAGGGTTTCGTCACGGTCATTTCCACGTTGCCGTCGCCGGTGTAGGTGGCGTGGTGGCGGCCCAGCCCATCGGTAAAGAGCCGGGAAAAGACCTCCTTTAGGGCCTTCTCGCCGATTTTGCGGGCGGCGCCGGGTGTAATTTTATAAATGTCGGTTTCCTCATTGTAATCCACGTCGCCCGTGGCCTTGAGGGCCTCGGCAAATTGTTTGCGCAATTCCTCTCGCTTGGCGTCCAGGGCCTGGGCGGCTTCCTCTCCCAGCATTTCCTTTAATTGCTCCAGATCCATATTGAAAAGGTCCCCGTACTCCAGCGCGTCCATCAATTGCTCTTCAAGCTCTTCCAGCATCTCCAGTTTTTCCCTCATGCGTTCCGCCTCGGAGGGGGTCACGCTTTTTTGGCCGGTGAATTGGTAGTCGCGAAAAAGTTCGGACAAGGAATTCATCCGCTGGATTTGCTGGATCAATGTCTGTAATTGTTTCCGGGCCTCGTCCACGCGGGAGTTTTGAAGACGGGAGATTTGCCAGTCCAGGGTGTTCAGAAGGGAAGGGTTACGCTGTTCCAGGCCTTCTTTCAAGCGCTTGGAGAGGCTTTCATCCTTTAACTTGGAGAGAAGTTGTTCCAACTCGGCGGATTTTCTTCGGATATCCTCTTCCAGTTTGCCCAGAAGGTCATCCAGCCGGTATTGGGTGAGGGTTTCCTGTTTCTGGCGGTCGATCTCATCCAGGTAGCCCTGGATCAGCTCATCCAACCCGCCGACCTTGAGGAATTCGTTGTAGGGGATGCCCTTTTCCTGGAGGTGCTTGAGGGCTTCATCAAAGGAAACATGGTACTGCATCATGAGTTCCTTCACCGCGTTGACCAATTCCTCAATGGTGAAGGGGGGCTTTTCAGGTTCGTGCCATTCGGAATAATCGTGGGTAATCATTAAAACCTCAAAGGCAATTTAACCACCAAGGGCACCAAGTTCACCAAGAAAACCAAAGAGTTTTTGAATTTCATTTGGAACAATCCGCCTTTATAAATTTCCAATTGGTTACAAGGAGTGGGGTTCCAACCATGCAAAATGAATAAAGTCCATGTGGAACATTCCCCTCGAATTCTATCGAGGTGTTAAGAAGTGGGGGCTTTAATTTTCCAAAATTTGGGTCATACTTTTCCCCTGTCGCTAATTGAATGACGGGACAGTCGTCCATATATCCCCAATAACAACCAACATTATGAACAGAAATATTTTCTTCAGCTTTTTTCGTGTTCTCGGACCAGGAAGCACAAGCAGAAAAAAGAAAAGGTATTACAAGACCAAGAAAAATATTTTTATTTTTCATGTTTTCCCTTTTGGGCCTTCTTGGTGAACTTGGTGCCCTTGGTGGTTCAGGACTTCTTTTTTGCCGTTGCCGGGGTTTGGTAATCGAAGATTTCCCCCACCTTGCTCCGGGAAAGCTTTCCGGATAGATGCAATCCCTCCAGCACAAACTCAACGCAGGAGGCCTGGTACACTTCTGAATTCTTGCCCGTTAGTTGATGCACCGGCTCCCAAATCGGGGTCAATTGGGAAATGATGTCCTTGTACTGGGAAGACGGCGTGAGTTCCGAAAGGCGGATGTGCTTGTCGCCGGTCATGTCGGGCGATTGAAATTCCAGATGGTCCTTCTCCATGTGCTCCTTGAAAACCTGGAGGATGGCCTTGTCCATGATCTTTCCGAAAACCTGGAACTCGTTCACCGTTTCCTCGCGGAAGGGGTCCAACTCGATTTTTCCGGAGGAGGACGTGTAGAGATAATTGAGGTCGGACATGCGGGGAACCGCTTCCTTTTCCCCGAGGATATAAGCCCGGCGCCGGGCGTTGGCGATCATGGTCTCATAATTGGCGATGGACAGGCGCGCTGACACGCCGGATTTTTGGTTCACGTAGGGGCTCTTGCGGGCCTCGACGGTGATCTGTTCAATAATTTCCGTCATGAAATCTGGAACGGTTAATTTCACCTCGTCGTTTTGTGGAATTCTCGCTTCCTGAAGGATGATCTTGATGCCCAAATCACGGGTGAGGGGATAG
>JAHFCG010000008.1:0-21724 GCA_023249615.1 candidate division FCPU426 bacterium
TCACCCCATCCCCCTCCCCTCGAGGGCGAGGGGGTTTTAAAACAACCAACACCCTTTAACCACTAAAACCCTCGCCCCTTGGGGAGAGGGAAGGGAGAGGGGGACATAAAAAAAGGCGGGCCTTTTGGCCCGCCTGGAAAAACCTCGAAAATTGAAAATAGAAAGGTGACCGTCCCCTTTCGGGGACTCCACGTAATTTTCGCTTGGCGAAAATTACGTACCCATATCCCAGCTCGACAGG
Organism: candidate division FCPU426 bacterium; assembly: GCA_023249615.1. Classification (GTDB taxonomy): domain Bacteria; phylum Oederibacteriota; class Muellerivitia; order Muellerivitales; family Muellerivitaceae; genus PALSA-1180. The sequence continues at coordinate 242 of JAHFCG010000008.1, forward strand.
TAATGGTTCTGCTCGGCCGTCAAGGTGTCAATGCCGATGCCCAAGGCCTTCAACTTCAGGCGGGCGATCTCATTGTCAATTTCCACGGGAACTGAATAAACCTGTTTCCTCAGGGAAGTGTGGTTTTTCACCACGTATTCCGCGGCAAGAGCCTGGTTCGCGAAACTCATGTCCATGACGGAAGCCGGGTGCCCTTCGGCGGCGGCCAGGTTGATCAAACGGCCCTCGCCAAGCACGAAAATCTTGCGTCCGCTTCTAAGCAAATACTGTTGAACGAAATCGCGGACCGTATGGACCTTCTTCGACAATTTCTTAAGGCCTTCGAGGTCCAGTTCCACGTTGAAATGGCCGGAGTTGGCGACAATGGCCCCGTCCTTCATTTTGGCGAAATGTTCCTTTCGGATGACATGAATATCGCCGGTCAGGGTCACGAAAATATCCCCGATCTTTGCGGCGCCGGCCATCGGCATAACTTCATAACCGTCCATGACGGCTTCCAAAGCCTTCATGGGGTCGATTTCGCAAATGATGACACGGCCGCCCAAACCGCGGGCCCTCATGGCCACGCCTCGCCCGCACCAGCCGTAACCTACCACCACCACAACCGCCCCGGAAATGAGGAAGTTGGTGGCCCGCACGATGCCGTCCATGGTGGACTGGCCCGTACCGTATCGGTTGTCGAACAAATGTTTGGTTTTGGCGTCATTGACCGCGACCACGGGGAATTTCAAAACCCGGTCTTTTTCCATGGCGCGAAGGCGGATAACACCGGTGGTGGTTTCCTCGGTCGAACCGATGATTTCCGACGCCTGAGCGGCACGGGAGGAATGAAGTTCCGAAACCAGGTCGGCGCCGTCATCCATGGTGATGTTCGGACGCGCGTCCAGGGCCGAGAACAAATGTTTGTAATAGGTCTTGCGGTCTTCGCCCTTGATGGAAAAAGTCGGGATTCCATAAACCTTAACCAAGGCAGCCGCGACATCATCTTGGGTGGAGAGAGGATTGGAGGCGCAGGTATAAACATCAGCCCCGCCGGCTTTTAAGGTAATCAAAAGGTTCGCGGTTTCCGTGGTGACATGGAGGCAGGCCGCCATTCGGATTCCCTTTAGCGGCTTTTCCTTCTGGAACCTGGTCTTGATAAGGCGAAGAACCGGCATGCTTCGCTCGGCCCATTCAATGCGGTCTTTTCCCTTGCCCGACAGCTTCAAATCCTTAACGTGATATTTCATGAAAGCCTCCAAAAAATTTTACCGCGAAGCCGCAAAGCCCGCGAAGAACGTCTTCTTCATTCAAAAAAATTCCGCTTGGCCGGAAGAACATTTTTAACCCTACTTCGCGTTCTTCGCGGTAAATAATACTTATCTTAGATTTGCTGCTTTACGGAGCTGGGCGGCCTTGTCGGTCTTTTCCCAGGTGAAGTCCTTATCGTTGCGTCCAAAATGCCCATAGGCCGCGGTCTTGTGGTAAATCGGACGGCGCAGGTTAAGGGCCTTCATGATTCCGCGGGGCGTCAGGTCAAACACCTTGCGGACCAACTGGGTGATCTGTTCCTCGGGCAAACGGCCCGTCCCAAAGGTATTAACCAGAACACTGGTGGGTTGGGCCACGCCGATGGCGTAGGAAACCTGGACCTCGCATTGGTCGGCCAAACCGGCCGCGACAATGTTTTTCGCGACCCAGCGGGCCGCGTAAGCCGCCGAGCGGTCAACCTTGGATGGATCCTTGCCCGAGAAAGCCCCGCCGCCGTGACGGCCGTAGCCGCCGTAGGTATCGACAATGATCTTGCGTCCGGTCAAGCCTGTGTCGCCCAAGGGCCCGCCGATTTCAAAACGGCCTGTCGGGTTGACGAAAATCTTGGTCTTGCTGTCAATCATCCGGGACGGAATGACCGGAAGGATGACATGACGGATGATATCCTTCTTCAACTTGGCCTGGTTCACCGGAGCGTGCTGGGTGGACAAAACGACCGCGTCCACACGGGCGGGTTTCCCGCCGATATATTCAACGGAAACCTGGCTCTTGCCGTCGGGACGAAGGTAAGTGAGTTTCTTGTTCTTGCGGACCTGCGCCAGCTTTTCAACCAGGCGGTGGGCCAGCATGATCGGGAGAGGCATCAGTTCCGGGGTTTCGCGGCAGGCGAAACCAAACATCATGCCCTGGTCGCCGGCTCCGCCCGTGTCAACGCCCATGGCGATGTCGGGCGACTGGCGGTTGATGGCGACGGACACGCCGCAGGTTTCGGAATCCAGCCCCGCCCTCGCGTCGGTGTAGCCGATCTTGCGGATGGCCCCGCGAATGACCTCGGGCCAATTGACGTTGGCCTTGGTCGTGATTTCACCGGCTACCACCACCCAGTTACAAGTTAACAGGGTCTCGCAGGCGACCCGGCTGAAGGGGTCCTGCCTCAGGCAGGCGTCCAGGATGGAATCGGAAACCGCGTCGGCGACTTTATCCGGGTGGCCTTCGGTCACGGACTCCGACGTAAAGAAAAATCTTTCTTTGCCCAGCGGGGAAAGCGCGCTCTTCATTCAAAATCTCCTTGGTGGAAATAAAAAATTTTTACACAGAAATCAATAGGGCGAAGTGAAGGTGTGGGAACAACGGAAAAACACGGCAAAAAAACTACCGGCGAAAAGCAAAGCCCTCGTTCTGAATTGATAGAACAAGGGCCAGCCCGACACAATTTTCAATTTTTAGTTTTAAATTCTTAATTGAAACTGATTTTCGCTTCGCGAAACTTTCAAGAATTAAAAATTCAAAATTTAGAATTCAAAATTGATTCTATTTGAGTCCTGTCGTCGCGATACCCTGGATGAAATATCTCTGGCCAATGAGGAACATGGCCACCAGCGGAATCACGATGAGAAGCGACGCGGCCATGAGCAAATGATAATCCTGGCCGTAAAGGGAAACGAAATTGGTCAACCCCAGCGCCAGGGTTTTTTTGCTGTTCGTGTCGAGGTAAATGAGCGGATTCAAAAAGTCGTTCCAGTTCCAGACAAAGGAGAAGACCGCGACCGTGGTCAGGGCCGGCTTGCAGAGGGGGAGCAAAATGCGCCAAAAGACTCCGAAGTTGGTGCAACCGTCGATCTTGGCGGCCTCGTCCATCTCATAGGGAATGCTCATGAAAAATTGGCGCATAAGAAAAATGTTGTAGGCGCCGCCGCCCAAAAAAGCCGGAACGATCAGGGGAAGGTAGGTGTCATACCAGCCGATGCTTTTGAAAAGGATGAAAGTCGGGATCATGGTGACCTGAGTGGGGATCATCATGGTAGCCAGGCAAAGGATAAAGAGAGGGCCGCGTCCGGGAAATCTCAACCGAGCAAAGGCGAAGGCAACAATGGAGGAGGATGAGGTCACTCCGATGCAGCTTAAAACCGCGATTAGAAGAGTGTTAAAAGTATAGGTCGTAAACGTGATTCCCTCAGAAGCGTACATCCCGGAAATCGTCCAAGCCTTTGGGTAATTCTCAAAATGCAGGGGGCTCGGAATCCAGATCGGGGGCACCGCGAAAACCTCCGTGGGAGCCTTGAAGGAAGTGGAAAGCATCCAGATAACCGGAAGGATCATGGTCACGGCGCCAATGGACAAAACGATCGTCGTGAAAATCTTGGTCATCTTCTCGTTGCGGCGTTTGCTTGCCCAAAAACCGTTCGGGGATTCGTTGGGATTAGGTATGGTTTCGCTCATTATTTCCTCAATTCGCCTTCGTAATAAACCCACTTGGCGTAACGGAACTGAAGCCAAGTTGCCAGCATAATGACCATGAATAATACCCAAGCCAGGGCGGACGCGTAACCCATTTGGTAATACTTGAAGGCCTTTTGGTAAATATAGAGAACCATGACCAAAGTTGAATCCGCCGGGCCTCCCAATCCGTCCGTCATGACGTAAACCTGGCTGAAAATCTGGAAGGAATTAACAATCGTAATGATTAATTGGAAAAAGATAACGGGGGAAAGACCAGGAAGTGTAACCGTCCAGAATTGCTGCCAGCGGTTGGCCCCGTCAATTTCCGCCGCCTCATATAAAGCAGTCGGAATACCCTGAAGTCCCGCCAGGTAAATGATCATACCGCCGCCGACACCCCAGAAACTCATGATGACCAGGGCGTTCTTGCTCCAGAACTCGCTCGCCAGCCATTTGGGGCATTCCGACATGGGGATTCCGGTGCAAAGGGAAATCATGTAATTCAAAAGACCGGAATCGGCGTTGAAAATCCATTTCCACAGGACCGCGACCGCGACGCCGGCTCCCAAAACCGAAGGCAAATAATAAATGGTTCGATAGACCGCGATGCCCCTGATTTTTTGGTTCATCAGCATGGCGACCATGATGGAAAGGACCATCCCGACCGGAACCGAAAGGAAGGTGAAATAGGCGGTGTTGTAGAGGGCCTTCCAGAAACGGGGGTCATTGAAGAACATTTCTTTATAGTTCTCCAGGCCCACAAACTGGATGGGGGTGAGGATGTCCCACTTACAGAAGGAAAGGAAAAAAGCCGCCAACACTGGGCCGCCCGTCATAAAAATAATCGCCAAAAGGAACGGGGCGATAAAGACGTAGGCGCTGATGGCTTCCTTGCGTTCCGCTGATGTCATGAGGCTTCTCCTGGCTTTCTTATTTCTGCTGGGGAGCGTTTTTTTCCAAGGCCGGCCGCAGCTTCAACATGGCCTCGGCGGCGGTCTCGGTACCGTTCCAGACTTTATCCAGCTCCGGTCCAATAATGCTATGAGTGACTTCATCCCAGTTTTTGGCCATGGGAGGGTATTTCACAAACTTCACGGCTTCCAAAAGCATTTTTTTGTTTTGGGGATCATTCTTATCCAGGAAAGTTGTGTTGGCTTCCTTTACCAAAGCGGGTTGTGCCAAGCCGGTTTGGGCCAGTTTTTTGGCTCCCTCTTCCCCGGAAATATACTTCACCAGTTCCCAGGCCTCCTTTTTCATTTTGGAGGTTTTTAGGATTCCATAACCCGATCCGCCCGTGGCGAAACCCCGGAAACCATTCGGACCTTTGGGCATCATGACCACATCCCATTTGAAGTCCTTGATCAAGCGAAAGGTCGGGGTTTTCCAGATTCCGGAAATAAACATGGCGACGGTACCGTTCGAAAACATGTCGCCGGTTCCCATTCCACCCATCGCGGCCAGCCCGGCGGGGGGCATCATGATTTTGTATTTGCTGATCATGTCGGCCCTAAATTGAATTGCCTTCATGGTGTCGGGATCGATAGCAAAGGTCCACTTGGTGGGATGTTTCACGTTGTCGACATAGCTTCCGCCGAAATCATAAACCCAGGGCTCCGGCATAACCCAATCGTCGATGAAACCCCAGCGGGTAACTTTTCCTGAAGCGTCTGCCTTCATGACTTTTTTACCGGCGGCGACAAACTGATCAATGGTCCAGTCATCGGTCGGATAAGCCACTCCAGCCTCATCAAAAGCCTTCTTGTTGTAATAAATGACGCAAATGGGGGCGGTGTCGCGGGGAATGACATAGGTTTGACTGTCTACGGTAAAGCGGTCCACCACGGAGGGATAGTAGGCGCCCAAATCAATATGATCCGCCTGAATGTAGGGGTTCAAGGGTTCCAAGGCGCCGCGGAGATAAAGATCGGCGAAATTTCCAACCTCGGTAAAAACAACGTCCGGCGCGAGTCCGCCCGCCATCTGGGTCAAAAGCTTGGTGGTGTATTCGTTGTAAGGGATTCGTTGAAGCTCGACCTTGATTTCAGGGTGCTTTTTTCCAAAATCGTTGATGAGATCAACCAGAATTTGGTTTTCTTCGGGACTTCCCCAGGAGGAAATTTTAATTCCGGAACCGCCGCTTTTGAGGCATCCGGAAAGAGTGAAGGCGGACAAGAGGGTTAAGCAGACAAACGCGACCAAAACCGACCGAACATTTTTCATAAAACCTCCCTAAAGGGTGGACTTGCAGTTGTTGGATGAAAAATTGGCTGAAAACGTTGAACAGTATGTCATAGGGCCTAGGGGTCGTCAACGCCAAAAACCCGCCCTGGACAAGCGTTTGAGGGGCTTTGGGGACGACGGAATGGCTCAGCTCCGGACCCGTTCCCCGCCCGCCTTAACTCCCCAAACGATTTCGCCCCGAACACCCCTCACCCCGAAATTTTTGGTTTCGCATCCATGTTTTATTTTTTCCTGCCATTCCAAAGGCTTGGGGTAAAATCACCCTTCCATTTTTAATTCAAGGGGGATTTATGAAACTTCCATTTCCAGGGGTATGGCTGGCCATTTTCTGTTTTATTCCCGGTTTCGTTATTTCCGCGCCCCCGTTCCCGCCCAAGACAGTTCCAGTCTTGATAAAAAAATCACCTCTCGATGCCAAAGTGGAAACCCTTTTAAAAAAAATGACCCTCGAGGAAAAAATCGGCCAGATGTGCCAGTTTCATCCATGGAGGGGCGCGGATGAAAAATTCAAATCCCAAACCGCCGAGGGAAAAATCGGTTCCTTCCTCAATGTCTTCGGCGCGAAGGAAACCAACGCCTTTCAAAAAGCGGCGATGAATTCCCGGCTCAAAATCCCGCTCCTGTTCGGCCTCGACGTCATCCACGGCTACAAAACCATCTTCCCCATTCCCGTCGCGGAAGACTGTACCTGGAACCCGGATCTCATCGAGAGGTCCACCGCCGTCGCGGCGAAGGAAGCGGCCGCCGCGGGGGTTCGGTGGACCTTCGCCCCCATGGTGGATGTTTCCCGGGAGCCCCGTTGGGGCCGTATTTCCGAAGGCTCCGGGGAGGACCCCGCCTTGGGCGCCATTCTTCAACCAGCCAGGGTCCGCGGTTTTCAGGGTAAAAACCTAAGTGATCCCGGCTCCATCGCCGCCTGCGCTAAACATTACGTGGGTTACGGCGCGGCGGAGGCCGGCCGGGAATACAACACCACCGACATGTCGGAAATGACTTTGCGTTCCATCCACCTTCCCCCTTTTAAGGCCTGCGTGGAAGCGGGGGTCCGGACCCTGATGAGCGCCTTTAACGACTTGAACGGAATCCCCACTTCCGGCAACGTGCACACGATCCGGGAGATTCTTAAAGGCGAATATGCCTTCAAGGGATTCGTGGTTTCTGACTGGGCCTCGGTAGAACAATTGGTGGATCACGGCTACGCCGCCGATAAAAAAGAAGCGGCGCAAAAAGGCGTCATCGCGGGCGTCGACATGGACATGGTTTCCAATGTTTACGGGGATAATATCCCGGCACTCTTAAAAGAGAAGAAACTTTCAATGGGGCAAATCGACGACGCGGTCAGGCGCATCCTGAGGGTAAAATTCGAGTTGGGCCTTTTCGACAAGCCCTACGCCGAGGAGGAAAAGGAAAGCGCCGCGACTTTGACTCCCGAAAACCTGGCGACCGCGCTTGAGGAAGCCGAACAATCCATTGTTCTTTTAAAGAACGAGAAAAACCTTCTTCCCCTTTCCAGGGAAATTAAAACCATCGCCGTCATCGGAAACCTGGCCGACTCCAAACGGGACCCTCAGGGTTCCTGGAATTGCCGGGGTGAGGAATCCATCGATAAAGTCGTTACCGTTCTCGACGGTATCAAGGCGAGGGTTTCCAAGGAAACAAAAGTGCTTTACAACCCAGGTGTGGGAACTTCATCCAGCGCCACAGATTTGGTAATTAATGAAGCGGTCAAGACCGCCAAACAGGCCCAAATGGCCATTGTCGTGGCAGGCGAAACCCAGGACATGAGCGGAGAGGCCGCGAGTCGAACCACGCTGGACTTGCCCGGCCGACAGGAAGAAATGATAAAGGCCATCAAGGCCTCGGGCGTGCCGGTAGTTCTTCTCTTGATGAACGGACGTCCCTTAACCATTCCATGGGAAGCCGAGAACATTCCCGCCATCGTGGAAACCTGGTACCTGGGAACACAGCATGGCACGGCTGTCGCCAATGTTCTGTTTGGCGACACCAACCCCTCGGGCAAACTCGTGGTCACCTTTCCCCGCAGCCTGGGACAGGTTCCCATTTATTACGGCCAGATGCACACAGGCCGTCCCGTGGATGAGGCAAAGCCGAACGAAAAATGGCACTCCCGATACATTGATTCCCCCAACTCCCCCCAGTTCCCTTTTGGATTCGGCCTGAGCTTCACCTCCTACTCCTACAGTAATTTACGGTTGAGCTCCAGGACCTTAAACTCCAAGGGGCAAATCAAGGTAACCGCGGACGTTAAAAACACAGGGGCCATGGACGGCTTCGAAATTGTACAACTTTACATACAGGACATCGCGGCCAGCATCACCCAACCGGTTCGGAAACTGGTGGATTTCAAAAGGGTGACCCTCAGGGCCGGCGAATCCCAAATGGTGGAGTTCAATCTCCCGGCCTCGAAACTCGGCTTTTACAATGGGATTGGAAAATATGTGATCGAGCCCGGCAAGTTTAATGTCTGGGTGGGAAAAGATTCTTCGGACGAGACCCTAAAGGACAGTTTTGATTTAATAAACGCTCCTGCCGCCTTACTCAAAAAATAATTTCAACAAAAAAGGCCCGGATTTTCCGGGCCTTTTTTGTTCGACCACCTTTTTCAACGAACTAATTTTTATCGCACTTCCCCGAAGACGCTGTTGGGAACCACTTCCAGGGTCATGTCTCCCGGTTTCATCCAAAGAAAAGTAAAGTCCGCGCCCCAGCCATTTTGCTTGGAATAAAAAACCTCAACGGCATGGGGACCTTCCATCAGTGTCATTTCACCCTGGCTTCCCCCTTCCGGAATAACCCTGTGCCGGTCGATTTTCAAACCGCTTCGGCTGGAGGTGCGGGTGGAAAAACGGTATTTTCCTGTCGCGGGAACATTCAGGGTTCCGGACCAACGAATGGCCATCGCGCCGCCCTGAACCGGAAAGTCATTACCGTTGACGAAATTCAAAACCGGATCCCATTGGGTCAGGAAAGGAAACCCCTTCGCCTCGACGCCGTTGAAATATTCCCCTTTTAACCCCCTTACCGCGGCGATGGTAATGAAATTTTTCGGCCCCATCATGATGTTTTTTCCGCCGGGACCGTCAAAGGAAAGAGTCAACGCGACGGCTCCCTCAGGCACCGAACAACGCATTTCCATCGGATGGAAACCCTTCTCAAGCCGGATCGCTTCTCCGGGCAGGACAACCCTTTTCCCGATAGTCCAGGTCATATTTTTTTGCGGAAGGTTAAAGCGGTACTCTCCGGATTGTTCCAGAAAAAGCTGTCCTGAAAAGGTGGCCCGATAGGGGCCGGGGGGCAGACCCTCCGGAAAACGGGGAACCTGGGCTTCCTTGCCGTCGGAAAATTCCGCCTTGAGTCCCCTGGCCTTGTCCACCACCTCGGGAGGAACCCGGTAAAAATAAAGGAAACCATTCCCGTTGGGATCCTTCAGGATCTCCGCCTCCCCGCCGGGATAAAAGGATTTAAGGGTATCCAAAACACCCGTTCTTCCCTGTTCCATGGAATACAAAAGCCCGCGGCCGGGCGCCGGCAGGGCCGCAAGGCTGTCCGGAAGATCCATACGTTTCACTTTATCCAGGAAAAAATAATCCAGGTAGTCAATCGTGTAATGGCTGAAGTACCGGGGTGAAACATAACAGTCGTATTTGTCCCCGTATTCGGCGAACTTCCGCCCGATGGTTGATTCCGCGATTGAAAATTCGGCCCAGCTGGAATAGTTGTTCGCCTGTTCCACAAAATACGTGTGGAAGTTTTGCCTGGCCATGGACCCCAACGGAAGAACCATCAGAACCAGGAAAATAATTTCACCCATTTGTCCCCACAGGTTGATAGCCCGCGCCCAGAGCGAGGAAATAACGGCGGCCGCGAGAAAAGCCACAAAAGCGGTTTGGCCGTGCATTCGGCTGGAGTGGGCGGGATCGATCGTAACCAGGCATGGCAGAGCCATGACTAAAAAACCCACCAACCCGTAAAAATATTTCCGGCGCCATCCGCGGGCAAGCGCGTAAAAAGCCCCGAAGAAAAGAAGGAACCCGGTCACGTCATCCAACTGCCGGTGATCCTGCAGGTTATGACGCGGATTGGGGTCGCCCCTGCGGTTATACATGAGGGCGGTGTAAGCCACGTTAATCTTCAACGGTTCCAGGCTGTGTTGTTGTTTACAGCGGTTGAAAATGGAAAGTTGGCCCGCCCTGGTTCCCAGGGAATGATTCTTGATCATGGGCCAGAAAAACGGCAGAGAAACAATAACGGCGATTACCGAAAAAGCCGCTAAATTTTTCCACTGAGCCTTGATGTTTTTCCAGTCGTTTAAACATTCATAGGCCCCGCAAAGAACCACCACGACCGGAAACATGATATAGGTCTGATAAGCGTAAAGGCCGATGGGAAACAAGGCCCCGGCCGTGACAAAGGTCCATCTTTTTTTTGTCCGCAAACCATAAAGCAGGCAACCCAGAGTCGCGAACATGAAAAAGGGAAGGAGAGATGGAGGAAAGGAATTCCGGCTAAAGTTCATGTTCCAACGCATGACCGCGAGAATATAGATGGTCAGGAGGGCGACCCGGGATCCCGCCAATTGTTTGAAGGTCCAATAAATCAGGGGGAAGGACGCCAGACAAAAGGTCACGTAAAAAAGGTTTAAATTAAACTGGGTATTTTTGAAAAACATGAACCAGATGGCGCCGAAATAAATGGGGACGGGGGCCGAGGGGAAATTTTCGGTGATGTTCAGTTCCCAGGGAAACCAATGCTCATGGAGTATTTTTAATCCCCCGAGCCCCTGAAAACCCATGTCAAAGAAAATACCCGAAGGGATGGTATCGAGTTTATAAATCCGCAGGAAGGCCGCGAGAACCATGATGAGGCCGAAAAAGGTCCATTCCACCTTGGGGTTGAGGGGCAAAAGCTTGAGGCCCTCCCTCTTCCAGGGCCAAAGGGCGGTCAGGAAAAGAGCAACGCCCAAAAAATAAAATTTCAATCCAACGGAGGGCATTTGACCCATGTCCGCCAGCGCGGTTTGACCCCGCATCCCCAAATAAATCGCGGCCAGAATCAAAAAGAAGCGGATAACTCCAAGTCCGGAAATATCCCCGATTTTCTTAAAGGGTGGAATCATCACTTTCGTCGAAAGGTCCGGACCCTTTTTCCCTTTTTGTTTTTTAAAAACGACCGTCCTTTTGGGTGTGGCAGCCGGCAGGGATGGCCTAAATCGGAATTTAGAAAAATCAATCAACCCGAGATAATTAAGGCCGGCCGCGATAATTCCGGAAACCGACAATATTAAACCCAGGGCGTGGGAACCTTTCGACACGAGAACCTGGCCGGCCACCGCCAAAAGAAAGCCGCCACCGTATAAAAGAATATTCATTAATTTCGCGCCGTTGAAAGGTGTTTTTTTACCCCCGGAGCGGGGGGATTTTTTATTTTTTGAGAGGGGCATCACGGCTCCTTTGGCTTAATCCTGCCGGCCGGGATTAGCCGGCATTCCCCAACGGGGAAAAAAACAGACCGTCTTAAACTTTTAATTAATCCGGAAACACTTAAAAAACAACCCTATTGGTGGAACATTCTACAAGTAAGATCGGGCAAAGGAGGCTAAAATTTGCGGGGCTCAGGCCCAAAACCCCTTTGATTTATTCAATCCCGACAGCTCAAATTTAAAAATAATAAGGAATCTCGTAGTATTATTTAGGCGGTCCTTCACTTTTAAACAAGGTGGATTTTCTTTTGGAATCGCTGGAACAAAACATCCTAAAAACCAAGAAACGCCTTCTCCAAATGCATTTCGAGAGCGGCGTTGGACACATCGGGGGGAATCTTTCCTGCCTGGATTCCCTGATGGTCCTTTACCACCGGGTTTTAAAAAAGGATGACCTTTTCGTTCTTTCCAAGGGACATTCCGCCGGTTCCCTTTACTCGGTTCTTTGGTCCCTGGGACGCCTGACTGACGAGGATTTGAAACTCTTCCATAAGGAACACACCAAGCTTAGCGGTCACCCTTCCCCCAATTGGATCCAGGAAATTACTTTTGCCACCGGAAGTCTTGGTCATGGGTTGCCGCTCGCGGCGGGGTTGGCTTTGGCTAAAAAACTTAAGAAGGATTCCGGCAGGGTCTTCTGTCTCACCTCCGACGGTGAATGGCAGGAGGGTTCCAACTGGGAAGCCCTGATTTTCGCGGTCCACCGGCAATTGGACTCTCTGACCCTCATGATCGATTCCAATGGTCTTCAGGGTTTTGGCACGACCCAGGAGGTGGCCAGCCTAAACTCACTCAAGGAAAAATTCCTTTCCTTTGGAATGCCCGTGGAGGAAATCGACGGGCATGATTTAAAGGCTCTGGAAAAAACCTGGGGCAAAAAAACAAGGGGACCCAGGGCGGTCATCGCCCATACCGAAAAAGGACGGGGGGTTTCCTTCATGAAAAATAAAATGGAATGGCATTACCTTCCCATGAATGAATCCCAGTACCGCCAGGCTTTGGTCGACCTTGACAAGGAACCATAAAAAATGAAATTTCATGCCAAAAAAAATATTTTTTCCGCCGATCAAGACCGATGGAGGCCGATAAAATCCCCTTTTTTTCAACCTGATGGCCTTTATCGGGTTTTATCGGAATTTATCGGCGGTTTTCTTTTTAATGGAAAGTCAAAATCATGAGAAATATTTTTTGCGATACCCTGGTCAAGTATGCCGCCAGCCCGGATTTTGTTTTCCTCACCGGCGATCTGGGTTATAACGCCCTGGAGCCCCTTCAAAAAGCCGCCGGCGACCGCTTTATCAACGCGGGAATCGCCGAGCAAAACATGGTTTCTGTCGCGGCCGGGCTTGCCCACCAGGGTTTGAAACCCTGGGCTTACAGCATTGCCCCTTTTATTTATGCCCGTCCCCTGGAACAGGTTCGTAACGATGTTTGCCTGCACGACCTGCCGGTCAAGCTGGTGGGTAACGGCGGCGGATACGCTTACGGCGTCATGGGGGGCAGCCACCACGCCATTGAGGATTACGGCATCCTGTTATCCCTTTTGAACATGAGGGTATTTGTTCCGGCTTTCGGATTGGACATTCCACCGATGGTTGAAAAACTCCTCCATTTAACCCATCCGGCGTATTTTCGTTTGGGCCGGGATGAGAAACCCAAGGATCTCGACATTCCCGGTTACGCTCCCTGGCGCAAAATCTTAACGGGCCAGGGCCCCACGATTCTTGTCGCCGGCCCCCTGGCGGGGGGGTTGCTGGGAGCCTTTAAGGAAATTCCTGACGCCAAAAGGCCCAACACATGGGTTTTAACGGAACTTCCTTTTGAAACCAAAACCATCCCCGATGAGTTTTTAAGGGATATTGCAAAATCGGGGCACCTGGCGGTCGTGGAAGAACACGTGGCGCACGGCGGGGTGGGTGAAATGTTGGGCCGGGTACTGCTTCTGACCGGGAAAAACCCGAAACGGTTTTCCCATTTTTGCGCTCAAGGCTACCTGACGGGTTATTATGGGTCTCAGAATTTTCACCGGAAAGAATGCGGCCTAACGGCTGAAAATATCCTGAAAGAACTGGAATAATGACTAAACCCTGTTTTAAGTTGAAATATCAAATATTTTTCACCGCAGAGGCGCAGAGCCGCAGGGAAAGGCATGATTCTTTTTCCAAACTGACAGATTCATCCAACACGCTAAATATGTTTCAGTCTTTTAATTCAATGAATTTCTCCGCGTCTCTGCGGTAAAAAGGTTTCGGCATGATTTCTTCCTTTGAGGAAAAAGTTAAAAAAATCCAGGGACCCATCCTGGTTCTGGGAGCCAGCGGTTTCATCGGTGCGAACCTGTTAAGGAACCTCCTGAAGTTCAGGGAGGATGTTTTTGGAACTTATTTCCATTCCCCGGCCTGGCGGCTGGAAAACCTTCCATCCCAGAACACGATTCAAACCGACCTTTTGGTCGACGCCAACCTGGATCACCTGTTGGACAGTCTCCATCCCAAAACCATCTTTAATTGCGTGGCTTACGGCGCTTATTCCTTCGAGGGCGACAGCCCGTTGATTTACTCAACCAATTTCAATCTCACTGAAAAATTGCTCCGCCGCCTCGAGAAACGGGATATCGCTGGTTATATCCACGCGGGCAGTTCCTCGGAATACGGGGATCACGCCTCCGGCCCGGCCGAAAACGCCCTGCCGTCGCCCAACAGCGATTACGCCGTTTCCAAGTTAGCCGCTGCGAACCTTCTTCATTTTTACGGCAAGAAAAAAAGCCTTCCCTGCGCCAACCTCCGGCTCTACTCCGTTTTCGGCCCCCTTGAGGACTCCTCCCGGCTTATTCCCAAAGTCGTCAGCCTGGGATTCCAGGGAAAATATCCTGAATTCGTGAATCCCCACATTTCCCGGGATTTCGTTTATATCGATGATGTTTGCGAGGCTTTTTTTGACACGGTTTTAAACCTGAAAAAAGCCGAGTACGGCGATTCTTTTAATATTGGGAGCGGCAAGAAAACCACCATCGCCGACGTCGCCAAAACAGCCGGAAAGGTTTTCGAGATCAAGGATGCCCCTGTCTTTAATTCCATGGCCAACCGCCAGTGGGATGTCAACGACTGGTACGCCAACACCCACAAGGCCAAAAAAGACCTGGGATGGGAGGCAAAAACCTCCTTTAAGGATGGTTTAAAATCCACCGCCGAATGGTATCAAAGCCTGGAGGACCCCCAGAAATACGAAAAATCCTCCAAGCAATTCGAACTGGACTCGAAACACAGCGTCTCGGCCATCATCGCTTGTTACAAGGACAACCAGGCCATCCCTATCATGTACGACCGGCTCAAAAAAACCTTTGACAAAATGAAAATCGATTACGAAATCATCTTCGTCAACGACAACAGCCCGGACAACACGGAGGAAATAATCGCCGACCTGTCCCGCAAAGACCGCAAGGTCGTGGGAATCTCCCACTCGAGAAATTTTGGGTCACAGGCGGCCTTTCGAAGCGGTTTGGAAATCTCGACCAAAAACTCCTGCGTTCTTCTGGATGGGGATTTACAGGACCCGCCCGAATTAATCGAGCCTTTTGTGGAAAAATGGCGGGAAGGGTTTGATGTGGTTTATGGAAGACGGGTGAAAAGACACGCCCCTTTTTACATGCAAATGGCTTACAAGCTTTTTTACAGGGTTTTTGATTATTTCTCGTACCTCGCCATACCACGGGACGCGGGTGATTTTTCCCTGATCGACCGGCGGGTAGTCCGCGCCATTCTTCAATTTCCCGAGAGGGATTTTTTCCTAAGGGGCGTCCGGGCCTTCGTGGGATTTAAACAAACCGGCGTTGACTACGTCCGCGCGGAGCGTGTTTTCGGCCGTTCCACCAATAACTTCTTCAAGAACCTGGATTGGGCCAAAAAGGGGATCTTGTCTTACACCTATTCCCCCCTGACGGTGGTCAGCTTCGCCGGAACCATTTTGTTTTTCATCAGCACGGCCTTGATGATCCTCCAGGTGGTCATGAGGTTAATGGCCCCGGATTTGGCCCCCAAAGGGATGACCACGCTGCTTCTGGCCATTGTTTTCTTCGGTTCCATCAATTTATTCGCCCTGGCTATAATGGGCGAGTACATTGCGAAGATCTTCGAGGAAGTCAAACAAAGGCCCCATTTCATCCGCCGGAGCATCATTAAGGGCGGCGAAACAAGGTCCGTTAGCGAAAAACCCTGAGCCTTTTCCCAGGACAAAGCCGAAGAAAGCCACATGCACAAACCCCTAAACCAGCGCCGTAACCTTCTTCAATACCCCGCGGAACATTGGCGCCCCCCCTTTTATTACAGTTCCCATGATCGTTGGGCGAAAATAAAGTCTCTTATTAACCACTTCTTCGATCTTCAAAAAAGCACCATCCTGGGGGATCTCGAGGATGAATTACCCCAGGTTCGGGGCACGGCCCTGGACGCGGGCTGTGGAATCCAACCCTATCGGTATTTATTCTCGCCCGAGGTTCGTTATATCGGTCTGGACACGGCCGATTCCAAAGCTCATTTTGGCTACGAAACGCCGGACACCCTTTATTTTTCCGGAACCACCTGGCCACTGGAAAACCAGACTGTCGATTTTATTTTGTGCACTGAAACACTCGAGCACATCCCGACACCCCTGGTTTTTTTAAAGGAAGCCTTTCGCTGTCTCCGGCCGGGAGGAAGAATTCTGCTAACCATTCCCTTTGAGGCCCGTTGGCACTTTATCCCTTTTGATTTTTGGCGTTTTACGCCTTCGGGGCTGGAACTCATCCTGAAAGATTCCGGTTTTTCGGACATTAAAGTTTTTGGCCGGGGAAACCAACTCACTGTCGTTTGTTACAAATCAATGGCCTTTATTTATTCCCTGATGCTTCCGGTTCAATCCAATATTTTTTTCGAGTGGCTTTGCCGTTTTTTTGGATTTTTGGGACTTCCGCTGTTTCTGCTCGCCGCGGTTTTGGCGAATCTAACATTGGGAAAGGAGGGGCCTGTGGATTGTTTGGGTTATACCGTTATCGCCGCCAAAGCAGCCCCTTCTTTCCCGGGAAAAGATTAGTATGAAAAAAAAGCTCGCCATGATCCGCCGGTCTTGTCCCGTTTGCGGTTCAAGAAATGAATCCCAGGTTTTTGTGGAGGCGGATTTCGATGCCGGCCTTTTTGGGGAGTTCGCTTTCGCCTCCCGAAAACTTCCCGAATTGATGCACTACCGTTTGATCATTTGCCCGGAATGTGATTTACTTTACGCGAATCCGGTTCCCACCCTAAAGATACTTTCAAAAGCCTATCACGAGGCCGCCTTTGACAGCGCCGAGGAGGCGCGTTACGCCGCCCGCACCTATGCCGGTTTTCTTGACGGCATACTCAAAACCCTCTCTTTCCCCAAGGGAGCCCTCGATATCGGGACAGGAGACGGTGCTTTTCTTTTGGAATTAATTAAAAAAGGATTCACCGACGTTTTAGGGGTAGAGCCCTCAAAAGCGCCTATCCAAATCGCCCCCCAGGAAGTGAAAAAACTTATCCGTCACGCCCTTTTCCGGCCGGAAAATTTTAAGAAAGAAAGCATGTGCCTGGTGACCTGCTTCCAAACCTTTGAACACCTGATGGATCCCCGGAAGATGTTGGAGGGTTCCTATAAAATTCTAGGAAAAGGAGGTGTGTTCTTCGGGGTTTTCCATAACAGACGCTCATTATCAGCGTCCATTTTGGGCTTGAAATCCCCCATATTTGACATCGAACATCTTCAACTTTTTTCGAAAACAAGCGTAAAAGCCTTGTTCGAAAAGGCCGGATTCAAGGAGGTAAAGGTTAAAACCATTCTTAACACCTACCCCCTCCATTATTGGATGAAACTTTTGCCCTTCCCGAGGAGGTTCAAATTGGTCTTTATTGGGCTGCTTAAAAAGACAGGCTTGGGTTATCTTCCCATATCTCTTCCGGCGGGAAACATGGCGGTAATGGGTTATAAAAAACCAACTTCTTAGTTTTTTCCCGGCGCCAAAATTTAACGGGCGGGAACGGAAAGATTGTTTCGACTCAGGGTATCCATCGGCGCATAGAAACCCCCATCCACGGATACCACTACCTGGGGAATAGTCTGGTCATGTTGAAGCCAAATATCGTACGTTACTTGATGAATCCCCTCCCCAAGCTTTACTGTTTTTTCCGACAAAATGGGTTTCCAATCCGGGGTTTGATAAATAAGCTGTTGACCATCAATCTGAAATCTCACGAAATCGTTGGTATTGACCTTGAAAGATAAACGGCTGGCGTTTGGCAGGTTGAATTGACCCCTCACATTCACTAAACGCCCGCCCATCGCGTTAGCGATTGGATCAAAGGGACTTGGCCTGCTTTCCTCCAATTCAATCACTCCATACCCCAAAATGTAGCGGCCCATTAAATAATCCCTGGTCCAATTGGTTTCGGGAACTGTTTGAAAATAAAACATTCCCCCCGGGATCGAAGTAATTTCAGCGGCCGGAATAATCGCCCTGCGGCAGGCGACCCGTTTGTCGGGCCACCCCCCCAAATAAATGACGTCCCAGGTCACATTTTTAAATTCCCTTGTGACCAGGGCTTCCGTCTCCTTGTCATAAAGGTGAAAAAGCACCACCGCATTCCTGGTTTTTTCACCGGGCTTTAGAAAAATGGGATTGCTTTTCTTCATCGAATAAACGTCAAACCCTTGATCCAAAACCGCCTGAACGACCCCGGAAACAAACAAGGGATAACTCGCGATGTAGACATTGGCCGACCCCGAAAGGGTTCTTACCTGATTGGAAACTGTTTTTTCAACCCGGTCCCCCGTGAAGAAGGTATTTAAAACCCTGTCGCTGCTTCCAACCATCGCCCAGCAAAAATACCCAATAAAAAAAACAAAAATCAGGAAACCGGAGCGCGCGCCCGAAAAGGAGTATTTCAAAGCCTGATAAACCTGCTGAACACCCATTCCCGCCAAAACGGCCAGAGGCGCGACGCAACAGGCGAATTTCCCGCTATGGGGATCAATCGAGAGAATGTGGGGGGAAATGCCAACCAAACCAGAGATCAAAAGGAAACCTTTTATCCAATTCGGCTGGACCAAAAGGGAAACCAGGCCAAGGATAAAAACGGGAATGAAGTGGTAATCGAAAAAAGCGTCGCCTGAAAGGTTCATGTCCCCCCGATCTTCGCCGCCGATAAAAAGGATGTGAAGGGAGTCGGCTATTTTCTCAAAAAAGACCTTGAAGGAATCCGCTCCAAAATGCACCGCGAGATTATCGTGGCTATGAAAAATGGAAAGACCGGAGGCGTGGGCGGCAATTAAAGGCTGTACGGCAAGGGGGTAAATCGCCAGAGCGGCGAGAAAAACTCCGAGGAAAAAACGGGGAACCAAAACCGGGTCGCTCGTTTCCCTGGAGGAACGCAAGGCCTGAAGGAAAAAGAACCAAAACAGGACCAGGGCGAGAATTCCCACCCCGCTTCGGCTGAAAACCGATACCCAGCCGCTTTGTTTGGGGAGAAAATTATTGACCATCAAAAAGCAAAAAGCCCAGGCCAGGAAGGTTCCCCACCCCAATAGATAATCCCATTTAACCTTCCCGCCCTTTTCTCGATAAAACCAGATCCAAAGAAAAACGGCCGTGACAATGAACAGGAGCCATGGCCGTACCGAGGTGTAATTGTAGGGAGCGAACCCGAGGGATAATCCCCACCAGACGAAATGCTTCCAGTTGGGATTTTTGAATAATCGCAAAGTCGTGAGAAGAATCAATGCCACCGCCATGGGAGCCGTGACGTTGGAATTCCCCGTAAAGGCCCCGATAATCATGGGCTTATTAACCGCACCCAACGCCGCCGCCACCAAACCCACCCTGCGTCCGCCGACTTCCTTACCTACCAGGTAAAAAAGCCAGACAGCCCCGAGGTCGATCAACCCGCCTCCCAAACGGTGGATAAAAATGGCGTAGGCGTTGGGGATGAAAGACCAAAGGGCGGCAAGGGAATAACAATAAAAAGGCTCGCGATTGGCGATCGGCATCAGCATGGGGCGTTCCTTGAATTCCAGGATGCCCCTCGCGTCCACGATGCTTACCGCGCAGTCATCCCAATAAATCCCCGCGGCTTCGTGGATCTTGTACATTCTGAAATAAAAGGCAACCGCCAAAATAATCCAAAACCAAAATCGGGCCCAATTTTTGGAAATGTCCTGGGCGGGATCAAGGGGTTTTAAAAAACGCCAAAAAGCCACAAGTAGTCCCATTCCGATGGCGAATTGAGTCGCGGGATTGGGAAGATTGAATTTTTTAAAGATAGAAAAAACATGGATAAAGTTCGGGTTAGAGCCGATGGCTAAACCGGTCATGACCCAGCCCAATCCGATGAGAATAAGCGCGTGCTTAGGGTTACTCAGGTTTAAAAAATAAGAAGCGCAAATGAGGATGGAAATGACAAGAAAAACCTTTTCGGCCTGCTGATAATGTCCCGCCCAGCAGATGCCCCACAAAACAACAAAAATTCCCAGCAAAAATAAGGTCCATTCCGAGGAGGCTCCATTGAAAGAAGGGGCGGCCTGAGCCGGAGCTTCGGGAACCGCAACCAAGGTTTTTTTTAAACCGGCACCCCTCCTTGTTTTTTTAGCGCGGGGTTGGTTTTTTCTTTTTGTCGGCATTGAGGGATCCGTCCTAATTTAAATAAAAAATTCGGCGGCATAAAACCAACTGCCGCCTGAATTTTTAATAATATTAAAAGTCTGCCAATCAAATTTCCTTGGCGCCGACCATCCTATAAATCGTTACCGTATCGCCGCCGCAGGTCACAACCCTGTCATCCGGGGCAATGTCGATGCCCATAATCTGATTAAGGGGTTTTTCCATCTGGTCCTCATCCACTAAGAAGCCCAGGGGATTTCCACTCGGATCAAAAACTTTCGAAGGATCGCCGTAGCAGGCCACAAAAAGTTTTCCCTTGGAATCCAAGGCGAGATCAGAATCTTCGACTTCCGTTAAAATGGTCCGAAGAATTTTTCCTGATACGTCAAAAACCTGCACACGGCTTTTGGTTCCCTCGTTTGCGCCCACATAGTAAAGGCCTTTTCCATCATTTATCGCGGCCGAAACGCCCGCCATTGTTTTTTTATCGTTCCAAGCACTCAATAATTCCCCACTGGGGGCCAATCGGGAGAGGCTGTTGTTCGCCGCGTTTGAAACCAAAAAAGCGTCCCCGCCCCAGCCGATTCTTCGGGGCCCAAAAAAATAACCATATTTGGTTAGATTGAGCGATTTGAGAAGCTTCCCGTCCAGGTTGAAGGTTTTTATGGCGCTGTTCCATGTATCCAAAATAAAAACATGGCCATTACGATCGGTAGCGATCCCGGAGGGTTCTTTGAATTCCAGAGGACCTCCCCCTCCTTTTCCCCAATTTCGGATTAAATTCCCCTCGAAATCATAAACCAAAACCTGGTTTCCCAGGTTGTCGGTGATCGCCAGGCTATCCGGCCCCACGATAACGATGTCGTTGGCAAACATGGGCTTACCCTGGGTTTTTGTTCCGGTGAATTGAATGATTTTTTTCAATAAAAAATATTTCGGCTTCGGCTCAAGGCTTTTTATTTTCATCCCGGTTTTAAAAATTTCCGGGCCATAAAGAAACCCCAGGATTAGAAGAAGGACGATAATAAACCAGGGAAAAATACGCCTTTTACTTTTAACCGGAAGGGCCTGGGGTGTTTGGTTTTCATTCAACATGCGGTTTTTCTCCTTAAGAAGTAATATACGGTTTTAAATACCTGGGCTGCCTTTTTGTTTTCCTGAGTTGGCGCCCGGGGATTATTATCTCCCAATCAGGGTTTTGTGTCCAAAAAGGAACGCCCCAAAACCCATTCTTTGCCGCCCCCAGGGGGGGTCACGACAATATCCTGAAAATTAGTCAATCTCCTAAATGTCGTTACATACTCCACTTGGTGAACCCCGGCCTTGAGGAAAATTTTCTCCTTGATCATTTTCGAGGGTCCTTGGGCGGGTTTAACGCTTATCAATTTTTTCCCATCAATGGATAGAACGA
>JAHFCG010000008.1:21734-38573 GCA_023249615.1 candidate division FCPU426 bacterium
ATTTCGGAATCCGCACGGGCGGACATAAACTCATTCAACCCCGGGGGAAAAGGGGCTCTCAATTCCGAAACCTTCTCATCCCACCAAACCATACCCCTCGCCACTCCATAATCCTTCCAATAAAACCTCCTTCTCCAAGAACCACGCGGAACCCGCTGGACGTAAAAAATTTTTCCAGGCGCTTCGGCGAGGGAACTCATGGGGATAACCGCCCTGAGCATAAATCGGGGAACATCCGGATTAGGGCATTGGATCACGCTCCATTGGGCCTGCGGGAAATCATTTCGTACTCGATCCTCAATCGCCTTGTCCCATCGGGTTGAACCATACATCAAAAAAACAATATCCTTTCCCGTTTGGCCTTGTTCCAAAAAAATTGGATTCGGGTCATTCAAGGCATAGGCTTCCTTTTGGTCGCAAAGAACGGTCAAGGCCGGAGTGGCGAACTCGGGATAATGAACGGAAATAATGACCCGGTAACTCGGCCAATCCTTATCGATTTGTTCAGCGATTTTGGCGTCGTTGCTTTTGTTGGCCATCCAAGCCCGAATACCTTTGAAAGTCTCGTTGGAGTCCCATCCCCAAAGCGCCAAGAGAAAAATGAAAACGACGGCTTGAATACCCTTATTCCTTGATTCCCTTTTGAAAATGTTCCAAAAAGAGTCAAGACCCAGGGCCCCCAAAAGAAACAGCGGAGCCACAGCCGTTTCCAACCGGCCTGGGTGAGCGTGGTTGGAAAGGATGAAAGGGCTCATTCCCACCAAAATCATGACGAGGATGAAGATCCTATTCCACCTTGGCTTGGCGATAAAATAAGCCAACCCAATCACCATGCACAATTCAGGAAAAATCTCGAAATAAGAACGGCCCGGAAGAGGATAACGGCTCACGTCCTCCGAGGTTTGCCCGAACATCATCGCGACCATAAATGAGATATTGTGCCAAATCGCCTTTAACGACTCGCTTCTTGAAAGCGGTCCATTGTCCCCCACGAAAACCGAATTGGTGCTGGTATGCTGGGAATAAAGGGGATGCAGATAGAAGGGCAGCATGAGCAAGCAGGTTAAAAAAGCCCCGGTAGCCCATCCAAAAATTCTTCGATTCACCTCGCTTTCTTTTCTTCCCGCCCAGGTTTTAAAATAAGCCAATAAAAGCGTTAAGGCGATAACCACTAAAAAATATCGGCTTACGATTAGCGAAACAAGCGCGTTTTTATCGCTTAAATAATTATTCTTGTAAAAAAACAAAAAGGCCCAAGACACCCAGAGACCTGCCGCTAAAAACCAGGGCCAACGGCCCCTCGGCCTCTCCTTGGACCCAAAAAGGATCCACAGAAGGACAAGACTGATCATGGTTGGCGTCCACGGTCGATAAGGAACATAACAGTACGCGCCAAACCCGACCGCGGTTCCCAAATAAATAAAACGGGCAAAGCTTGGTTTTTGGATCAATCGGAAAAAAAACAATAGAGTCCAAATGCTGGCCAAAGCGGCGGTATTCTGGCCCATTCCAAAATAGTCCCAAATGGTCATGGGAAGGGAAACCGACCAAAAGGCCATCAAAAGGATGCCCAGCCTCCTGCCTTGAACGGCGCTACCCAGAAGATAAAGTCCCCAAATCGCCAAAAGGTCTATAAAGGTACAACTCAGACGGACAATCCAAACCCCGCCGGCATGTGGAAACAACTCCCACAGGGCCGCGGTGAAATAGGGAAATCCTGGCTCGCGTTGGCCCCAGGGAAAAAGAAGGCAATTTTGATGGGCATCAATGATAGCCGCGATATCCGCGGTGACCACCTGGTTGTCAAACCAAAACGGCGCGCTTGGTTCCAAAGGATGAAAAAACCGCCAAAAAAAACAAAGACCAAAAAAGAAAGCAAACAAAAGATAGGCCTTCTGCCGGGGCATTTCCGTCCTGGTAACGTCCTCGGCCAGCTTGCGAAAAGCCAAAAACAAACAAGCAAAACCCAACACTAGCAAAGAGGGGTGAACCAGCAAATTAAAAAAAACACTGTCCTTGGGAAGGAGAAAGTGGAAATTCGGGAGGGAAATTATTCCCGCCACGGTTAATCCCAAACCCATCAGAAGGAAATAACCCTCCCCTTGATTTTGCCGTGCTTTTATGGGGGAAATGGGGGCCAGGGGCACTTTTCGGATCGTTGTTTTAACAAAAGATTTCCGATGGGTCCGCGCAGGATTTTTTCCGTGGGGCCCTTTGGTTTTTTTAACAGAACCCATCTTACCTCCCGTTTTTTTCGGGGCCTTTTAAACGCCCTTTTGAAAAAAGGGCCTTGGGTGAAACCCGCCCCCTTCCAGTCCAAGGAAAAACGTCAATTCCCTTGTTTTCTGGTATTCGCAGAAAAGAAAAAAAGGAAATGAAAAACTCCCAAATTTATTTTTCTTTTTCTTGGGTAATTTGATAAATCGTTACGTTGTCACCGCCGCAGGTTAAAAGGGTTCCATTGGGTTGAATATCGATGCCCGCGACCTGGTTTAGCATCAAGGTGGGTTGTGCCTCATCCACCAAAAAACCCAGCCAGTTGCCGGTGGAGTCGAAAACCTTCGATGCCTCGCCATAAGAACCGACGAAAAGCCTTCCTTGAGAATCCAGGGCGAGGGAGTCCGAAGGAACTCCCGTTTTAATAACCTGAGCGATATTTCCCAAGGGGTCAAACACCTGAACGGTGCTGTTTTTTGAACTTAAATTTCCGACATAAAATTTCCCCTTGGGGTCGCAAATCGTTTTAGAAACGCTCCAAAGACCCCCACTACAGACATTCTTTTCACCCCAGGTGCTCAACAACTCCCCGGACTGGGACAAACGGAACAATCGGTTGTCGCCGTTATTCGTTATTAAGAAACAATTTTTTTCAAATCCGATTCTTCGCGGGGTTGGGAAAACGCCGTAATGAGCCAAATCCTGTGTGTGTAGAAGTTTCCCTTCAACGTCGAAGGTCTTTATGGCGTTATTCATGGTATCCATGACGAAAAGGTGGCCCTTGCCATCAGTGGCAATTCCCGAAGGCTCGCGAAAATCCTTCGGGCCCATCCCGTTTTTCCCCCATTTGCGGACAAGTTTCCCCTTCAAATCATAAATAAGGACCTGGCCGCCCAGGTTATCGGTAACAGCGAGTTCATGGGACCCAACCGCGATAATGTCATTGGCGAAGAAAGGTTTCCCCTGAGTGTCGCTTCCGGAAAATTGGATGATCTTTTTCACGGAAAAAATTTTCGATGGCGGCTGGGAAACGGCTTGAAGGCCTTCCTTGATCCCGCCTTGGAAAATTCCCTTAAAAAGGGAGGGACCGTATAAAAAAGCCAGGATCACGCCCACGAAAATAAGGATTTTCAAAAAGGGAGAACCTTCGGAAGAATTATCCCGGCCTTGGGGCGCATTGATTTCCAGCGGCGAATTTAAATTTCCCTTGTTTACTTTTCCTGCTTTTCCTTTTTTCCCCGTTCGCCGAACCATAAAACCTCCTGATTTTTTATGCTTTTCGAATTTTCAAGACTAAGGGAGCGTCGTCACGCCCAAATCGCAAAAGGCATTATCCTAAATTTTCTTGGAAATCGGGATTTAATCAAAGAGGTTATGCCCCCGGTCCCCAAACCCTTAAAAAACAAATGAACTCCAGAGGGAACGCTCCTGTTCACCGGAATTCCCTTTTAAAAGAAGGGTTAATCCAGGCGGGGCGGCCGACCTTTGAAAACAGGTCGTCACCTTCACCTGATGTTCCCCGGCTCCAAGACTCATTGTTTTCGTTACCTCCGCCGGCCCGGCCATGTTGAGGCCGGTCCGGAAAAAGTAAAGATTAAACACCCTCTTCCCGTCAATAAAAACTTCCGTCCGGTTTATGGCTTTGCAATGAAACTGATAAAACCCGCCTTGCCTTAAATGAATGACCCCTTGATATCGAACACCGGCATAATCCAGGTAAACCTCTTGGGAAACCGGGTCATTAATGTTATCCGTCTTGTCTTCCCAGTTCAAGAATCCAAAGCCCAGGCCGCTATTAGTGCTGGTATAACTCCTTTCCCAAAAGGGCCCCGTGATCAAATGGGAAACAAATAACTTTTGATTTTTCCCCAAAAGGTCCTCCGGAGCGATCTGACACCGAAGGGCCACGCAGGATTTGGCCGGATCAATATCCGAATTATGAACCTCGCTCCACCTGGCTTTCGGAAATCCCTTTTCCAAAAGGAGTTTTTCGGGGGAATCCGAACCAACAAAAACCACCGCATCGGGAATTTTTTCTCCCGGGCCCAAAGCGATAACGTTGGAAAGATGCAAAAGATGCACTGACCGCCCTTCGTATAAAACACTCAAATCCCCGTCGGCAAAATTGGGAGAAAAATAAACACGATATCCCCTTCCCACATCCGCTGTCGCCTGTTGGCGCAGGGCCACGGCCCCAATGGATTTTCGCGACCATTGTTCATAAACCCGGGAAAAAATCCCATTACCGCTCCAAACCCAAAAGGCAACCAAAATCATAAAACTTGTCGCCCTCATGGAACGGCTTCCATTGGTGCTGAAAATTAATTTCAAAAGCTCATTCAATCCAAAAGCGCCCAGAAGCAAAAAAGCGGGCGGACAGCCAATTAAACGAAGACTATGGGTTTCGGATGCCACGAAGTGGATTACGACACCCAACCCCGCCGTCAGGATAAGAAAAAATATTTTGAGATTGGGCTTCGCTAAAAAAAAGGCCAAACCCAAAGCGATTAGGATGACCTCCGGATAACTAAAATAAGCGTCGCCCGGGATGGACATGTCGGTTCTGTCACCGCCCACCCAAAAAAGCTTTAAAAAAGAGGCGGCGGCCCTGTGAAGGGCTTCCCCCATGTAGGAGGCGCTTAGGAAGCCTTCCCCTTTGACCAGGGCGTGTTCTCGGATGCGGCTCATCATGACTTCGTTGGTCATGCTTGAAAATGACAAAACCGTTCCCAGCCAGGCGCCCACCATCCATCCCTCCCAGGAAAATTTTCCAGTCCCCGAAAACAAACGGTTCGAAAAGAAAAAAACGCAAAGAACCAGGAAGGCCACGGCAATATAAAGAATCCAGGTTCCAGCGAAATCCCCGAAACGGGAAATCCAATGACTGCCCGAAAAAGCGTTTAAACAATGTAAGTAATAAACCAAAAGAACAAGAAAGGTTCCCCACGGCAAAACGCCGGGGTTCCTTCCCTCCGGGCCATTACCACCCTTTAAATAAATCCAGAAGAAAGTGGAGAAAATAAAAAAAGGAATGAAAGGTTGAAAAGTAATAACGGTATAGGCAAAAAATCCCAGCGAAACTCCCCACCACAAAAAACCAGCCAAAGAACCCCGCCCCATTATTTTTAGCGTGGTTAGAAGAACAAGGGAAATGCCAAGAGTCATGGGGCTCACCCCGTAACCAGAAACAATTAAAACCAGGAGGGGTTTACTGACCGACGCAAGCGCCGCGACCAGAATTCCCAATCTTCTTCCGCCCATTTCTTTTCCGGCCAGGTACAGGACGCCTAAGGCCGCCAAATCGATGACAGCGCTGGCGGCTCTTTGAATCACGAGCGGCGGAGCGTCCGGGAAAATTTGCCAAAAGGAAAAGGCCGTAAACGGCCAAACCGGCAAAAGGCCCCAAGCGTGGATGAAGGCGCCTTGGAAATTATGAAGATCCACCATGTGTTGAACGTGAGCGATATAAAAGGAAGTATCGATACTGTAGCCCCCGGGCGGGGTACCAACATCCACCATCCTGAGGAAAGCGCCGAAGACAAAACAAATCAATAGAAGGGGCCGAGAAAGACTTGGGGAAAAATCCCACTCCTTTTGGACCCGAGGGAGAAACCGTATGATTACCGTCATCGCCGCGAACAGCACCAGGGAAGCCACCAAGGATTCTTGAAAAGGTATGCGGGAAGCCAGAAAGGGGGCTAACCATTTAAAATTATGGAAGGTCAGTGTGACGCCACAAAAACCTAGCCAAAGGATGATTAACCAAAAAACCATTGAGGGCTTAGGAACCGGCGCCGCCTCGACGGGGGCGGGAGGGGGATAAACCGGAATTTCATCCCCGGGAGTTCTCTTCTTTCGGGATTTGGTTCCTTTTCGAGCTGGTGACATTTTTTCCTTAAATCATTTTATTTGAAAACATTCCGCATCAAACCAACGCCAAAAAACAGGTTACTTTTTTTCCATTTGAAGACACAAATATTCCATCCCCGTATAGGTTCCCGTGCAGCGCTCCCAATTCCAGGAGCCCGGACAAGCCTCCTGGGTTAAAGCCAATAACTCTTCCTGACTTCTCATAAATCTTCCCCTGTCCAGGCTTAAGGTCAACCATGCCAAGGGTCTGGCCCAGGCTTTTCGAGGCCAGACCAGATCCAAAAGGATAACCCTTCCGCCTTTCCGGACACATCGAACCATTTCCTGAACAGCCCTTACCGCCACCACGCGGGGCAAATGATGAAAAACTAAACTCGTTCGGGCTTCATCAAAGGAGTCTTCCGGAAAGGGTAGTTGGTCCGCCGAGGCCACATAACCTAAACACTCACGGCCGGCGGGAGGACGACAAACCAACCCCGCGTCCTGATCCAAAAAGCCTCCCGTAAAATCTTTGATGTACGAACTATTGACGTCAATCCCGACTAATAATCCCTTGGGGCGGGGTGTTTTTAAGCCTGGCCCGCAACCCACATCCAAAACCCTTCCGGTCGAATGGCCAAAAACCCTTTGATAAAGGGGTCCAATGAGATGACTCCAGCCCGGGGCCAAAACAGCGTTCGCCAGCCGATAAATTGAGGGCACCTCCAAAAGGCGGTAGATCCGGTTAACCATCCTTTTTACCCCCGCCCAAACTCCCTCTCGGCCCACCCCCGGGAAGGGTCACAAAAACCTCGGGAAAATTTAATCCGTTTTGAAAATAAACGCTGAAAATCACCGAATGGACGCCCTTCCCCAGGTGTAATCTCACCTTGCCGCCCTGGGAAACACCATTGATTTCCCCCAGGCGAAAAATCCTGTGATTATCAATTTTCAACAAAAGACAATCACCGGTGGGACCTGTTTCAAAAAAGTAATCCCCCTCAACGGGGGCATCGAATTCTCCCTCGGCCTGGCAGGACATTCCGTAAATAAGTGATGAAGGCCATTCCGCCTTCAGGGAAGTAACCCTGTCTTCTTTCCAGATGAGTCCATGGGCCAACCCCAGCCATTGGTAATAAAACCGGCGGCGCCAGAAATCACCTTCCGCGGTTTGGCGGTAAAATAACTTACCAGGCTTTTCCGAAAGATCCTTGGACGAAATAACGAATTTCGCCATAAAAGACTGTCGTCCAGGGAAAACCTCCCGGAAGGCGGAAGGAAATTCTTTTTTTACCCTTTGAAAAAGAAGATCGTTGTTTTTGGAGGTTAACAGCACGATGGACTTGCCTTCTTCGCCTTTTCTCCAAATTACGGGATTGGATCCTTGGAATGTAAAAACCTCCTTTTGATCGCAAAGAAGGGTGAGGTCGCTTGGGAGTTTACCCAAACCGGCCAAGTCGACAACCACACGGGAGTTCTTTGCTTCCCTGGCAATCGCTTCCCCGACCAGAGCATTGTAGGTTTTCATATCGATCCAGCGTTGGGCAAGCGTAAACGACCAGGCTACGTTCCAAACCCCAAAAATAAGCAAAAGAAACAAAAGGATCCTTTGGAAAAAGGGTCGCGGCAAGGCCCGCCGAAGTAATTCCCAAAAGTAATCCAAACCCCAGCCACCAATTACCAAAAGTAGAAGCAACGCCCCTGAAGCCCGCCCAAGGTAGGTCGCGACTGAAAAAAGAAAGGGGCTTAACCCAACGGGGATCAAGGCGAGAAGAAATCCCTTTTTCCAGGAGGGGCGGGCGATAAACAGAACCAGGCCGGTCACCATGCCCACCGTAAACAAAGAATCAAGCGAGCTGTCCCGGGCCATTGGATACCAAAGCGCTCCCTGATTTAAAGGCTGCGCGAAAATCAGTTGGAAAAAATATATTAAATTCAGGTAAAAAGTGTGAACCGGCCCCCCCCCTGCCAGAAGCAGGGTTTTGGTTCCCTCGTTCATGACAGAAACCACCGCCAAATGGGATGAATATTCCGGATCCAGCAAGGAAGGCAGGGTCAAAAGCAGGGCTACCCAGACCGCGGTGGCCCACCCGAAAAAGTGAAAACAAGCCTCGTTTTTAGAAACGCTGAATCCCGTTTTCAAATAAGCCGCCAGCAAGGCCGCCACCGTGAACCATAAACCCTGGGGCGAAATAAAAAAAACCACCAAGGGATGATTTTCGGGAAGGAAATTATTTTTATAAAAAAAGAGAAAAACCCAGGAGGTCATTCCCCCGGTAACCAAAAACCAGGCCGAAAGCCCCTTTGGTTTCTCTTTGAAATTAAACAAAATCCAGACCAAAAGGGCGCCGAAAAGAGCCGGCGACCAGGGACGAAAGGTGTACCAGTCGTAACCGCCAAAACCTATGGCCGCCCCGAAATAAACGTAACGTCTGAAAACAGGCTTTTGAATGAGCCGAAAAAAAAAGACGAGGGCCCAGGCGCAGGTTAAAAGATGAACACCCCATCCGTATTCAAAATAAACAAAAATGATCGCGAATTTGCAGGAAGCCCAAAGAGCGGCCAATATCAGGCCCAACCGGCGCCCCCGGAGAACCCGGCCCAGGAGGTAAAGACCCCAAAGAGTCCCCAGATCAACAATGGCTCCCCCGACCCTTAGGGCCCAAATCGAAGTGGCCCTTGGAAAAATAATTTCAAGGGGAGCGCAGACCGCGTCAAAAATAGCCGTCTTGATTCCCACCGCCGTAAACATCCTGAAAAAGTGGAAATCAACTATTTTTCGAAGGTCGTCCCCATAACCAAGGCCATCATCGTTTAAGGATTGGCTGGGAACCTCCGGGTTGTAAACCCGCATGGCGAAACAAACCAGGTAAAGAAAAAAAAGACACCCGTAAACCCATCCGCGGCCTGGTTCGGGGGATTTCTCAACAGGAGGTAAAAAACGAAAAGCCCAGAACAGGCAGGCCAGCCCGAGCCAAAGCGGCGGCGGGAACCCGGAGGCTACACCCAGAAAATTTCCATTTCCAAACGGGAAATTGACCGTCGGAAGACCTAAAACCCCGACCACGACAAGAATAAACCCCGCCAAAAGGAAAATTCCCTCGTGGGAAAACCAGCCTTCCGCCGAAGAAACAGAAGCGGGGTTTCGGCTGGAGGGTACTCCCGAAAAGGGTTTTGGGGGGGTTGGCTTTCCGCCCGGGAAAGATCCCCTCGGGGAGGCCGCCGGCTTTCTTTCGGACATGAAAATCCTTGCGTAAATATTTTTTCGCCAAAAAATTTCAGGAAAATTTTAAACCATCTGAAACATCCCTGAATTTTACCTCTTTTTTAAAACCCACAACCCGAATTTCCCAATCAGGGGATAGGAATCAGGGACGGTTCCACAAATCTTCACCGCGATTTCATGGAATTTAGAACCCAAAACCGGCTGCTTGGGAAGTACAAACAAGGGATGAATAATTCTCACGATAAATTCGTAATTTCCAAAGGAGTGGAATTTTTCAATCTTAAAAAACCTCCTCAGGTACTTTTCAGTTCGCGCTTTCCTGAAATCGAGATTGTGGATGACTTTCGGAAGGCGGGGCAATCCCAGGCGGACCCTCAGATTGTTGAGCTCCTCGCGGCCGTCGGCAATCGCCTCCATCATGAGAAATGTTCCGCCCTTTTCAAGTAATCGGGCGATGTTTTTCATGGCTTTTTTTTGACCGCCCCAATCCAAAATGTTGATCAGGCAACGGGTGGTAATGATTTTCGAGTATTTTTCCGGGGATCGGTAATTTCGGACATCCGCCACGGCATACCCGATCCTTCCCCCTTTGGAATTTTCAACCTTCGCCCGCTTTATCATCATGGGGGAAAAATCCATCCCCGATATTTTCTTGCAAAAATCCGAATAAAAAGCTGTTCCATACCCGTTGCCGCAGCCCACATCCAGTACCCGGTCGCTCTTCTTGAGGTATTGTTTGATGGTGTCAATTTCCAACCGCCTCTGGAAAACATCGGGGTGGGTCACCGAGGGAACATCCCTGACATTTCTCGCCCGTTCTTCCCAAAAACTAAAGGTTTCCTTGATTTTTTTTGGCACAAAATCTCCTCATTTATTTTCCAGGCGATTTTCCATTCCACCTGGGAACTTATAAAATTTTATCCCGGTCATTTTCCGGCTTCAAGAAGCACATGCTCAATAATCCCGGGCTGGTGGTTTTCCATCCCAATCCAAAGGGGCAGGCGGACCACTCTTTCGCTTATTTTTTTCGTCACGGGTAAAGAACCATGGGCGCGGCTGAATTTTTTCCCGGCGGGGGAATCATGAAGGGGAATATAATGGAAAACCGCCTGAATGTCCTTTTGGCTTAAAGCGGAGATAAACCGATCGCGTTTTTCAAGGTTTTCCATCAAAAGATAATACATATGGGCGTTATGACCGCAATTTTTTATTTCAAGAGGTCTCCGGAACCAACCCTTCTCCTCCCCTTTTTGCAGGCCCTGATGATAAGACCGCCACAGGGTTTTTCGGCGGTCGAGAATGAGTTCAAAAGCCTCCAATTGCGCCCATAAAAAAGCGGCAATCAGGTCGCTGGGTAAAAAAGAGGATCCAATATCCACCCAGGTATATTTATCCACCTGCCCCTTCAGGAATTTGCTGCGGTCCGTTCCCTTCTCCCGGATAACCTCCGCGCGATCCACAAAACGTTCGTCGTTCACCAATAAAGCGCCGCCTTCGCCCGAAATAATGTTTTTGGTTTCGTGAAAACTTAAAGTTCCCAAATGACCGATGCTTCCAAGCGCCTTCCCCTTATAAGTTGATCCGATTCCTTGCGCGGCATCCTCGATCACCAGAAGGTTATATTTTTTAGCGATGGCTAAAATGGCGTCCATCTCGCAGGCCACTCCGGCGTAGTGAACCGCCACCACAGCCTTCGTTTTTGGGGTGATGGCCTCCTCAATTTTCGCCTCGTCAATATTCAGCGAATCAGGCCGAATATCGACAAATACGGGTACCGCCCCGCGCAGGACGAAAGCGTTTGCGGTGGAAACAAAAGTATAGGAAGGCATGATAACTTCGTCGCCGGGTTTTAAATCCGCAAGAATGGAAGCCATTTCCAGGGCCCCGGTACAGGAATGAGTCAAAAAAGCTTTCAGACTTCCCGTGTTTTTTTCGAGCCAGCCATGACATTTTTTTGTAAAGGAGCCGTTTCCGGAAAGATGGCCGTTTGCGTGGGCCTGTTGGATATACTCCAATTCCTTTCCGGACAAAAAAGGTTTGTTAAAAGGAATTTTCCGGGTCAAGAGCGGAGATTCCTGGCTTCACGGATCACGTAAAGCGGTCTTTTTTTTGTTTCATTAAATGTCTTCCCCAAGTAAACCCCCATGATCCCCAATATCCCGATGGTTAAACCCCCGATAAAAAAGATGGAAACCATTAAACTTCCCCATCCGGAGATGGAAATATTATGGACCAGGGCCCGGTAAAAAATGTAACCGGCCCCAAAGAAGGAAAGCGAGGACATCAGGGCTCCAATGCGGATGGCGATCCTGAGGGGTTTATCCGAGTAGGCGATAATGGTTTCAAACCCAAGATGAAATAATTTTGGCCAGGTGTAAGAAGTCTCCCCGGCAAACCGGGGCGCGTGCCTTACATCCACGCTGACGGAAGGATAGCCCATCCATTGCATGAGCCCCCCGAAAAATCGCAGGTTTTCCCTCATCTCCCGGAGATGGCCCACCACCGCTCGGGAACAAATTCTAAAATTCCCCACCTGACCGTCATAGGGAAACCCGGAAAGGCTGCTAAACACCTTGTAAAAAAACCAGGAAGTAGCCCTTTTAAAAAAATCGTCCTTTCGCCCGGTCCTCCGGGCCAAAACCACCTCATGTCCCTCCTTTGCCTTCGCGTACAGTTTGGGTATTTCCTCGGGACAATCCTGCAGGTCGCAATCCATCACCACCACCCAATCGCCATCGCAACAGTCCAGTCCGGCGGTAATCGCGTAATGCTGTCCAAAATTACGGGTCAATTGCAGGATCTTCACCCTTTTATCTTTGCGGGCCAAGTCCCGCATGATCGGCCAGGACCCGTCGCCCCCGCCATCTTCCACCAAAACAATCTCGTAGTTGTTCGTGACCCGGGTCAGGGATGTCTTTAAACGGCGGTAAAGTTCGTTTAGGCAATCCTCGGCTTTAAAGACGGGAATGACAACCGAAAGGTGGGCCATCTTTTTTCCTTTTTCTGAAAGGATTGCTTTTCATATTTTCAAAAAAACAAAAATATAATTTCCATATTATACCGGGGCTCCCCTCCTTTGTCCCAAAGGGGTTTTGGGGGGTTCTTCTATTCGTATTTCAATCCCAGCCTTAAACGCAGGGCTTTTCCCAGATAATTTAGGAGGGTGGAAAGGCTCAATTTAGAAGTCCCTTGCGTCCGATCCACAAACTCGATCGGAACTTCCCGGACGCTCAACCCCGCCTGATAACAACGATAGAGGATTTCCGAAACGGTAAAAGGGTCGCGGGCTTTCAGGGAATGAACATCGATTTTTTTAAGGGCCTCTTTTGAAAAAGCCCGAAAACCGGAGGTGGGATCCGCCGCCTTCAGACCCAAAACAAACTTTAAATATTTTTTCGCGAGGTTGCTGGTGAGCTGGCGGTGTAGGGGACGATCCATGTCCTTCCCCCCGGAAATATACCGGCTTCCAATGACGACATCCGCTTTTCCCTGGAGGATCGGCGAAACCAGGGCGGGGATATATTTCGGCTGGTGGGATAAATCAGCGTCCATTTCCACCACGATATCCGCGCCCATCGCCAGGGACTTGACGAAACCATCCCTCCCGGCCCAACCACGGCCCTTGATGGACCGGTCGCGGAATAAAAGACGAAGCCTTTTATCCTTTTTCATCATCTTTTTAACTTCCTGGAAAGTTCCATCAGGGGAGGAATCGTCCACGATCAAAACCAAGGCTCGGGGGATGTTTTCATGGAGTTGTTGGACCAATTCCACGATATTTTCCCGTTCGTTATAAGTGGGTGCCATGACAACAATCTTCATGAATGTCCAATCACGGGAATAATTTCGACTCTAAAAACTAGACTTGTGGCCCTAGCTGGCGCTCCACTGCCGCGAGCATATCCTTCTCCCGGAGGTTATCCATGCAGGAAATCTTCTGGGTACATTTATTTTGGTAATAGCATCGGCAGGGGGAGGAGGGAACCACCTTTTCGCCTTGGCCGAAAAGGTTGATTTCAGCGTCGGAGGTCGGCCCAAAATAAGCCACCACCTTTTTTTCAAGCGCAACAGCCACATGAAGCGCCAGCGTGTCGCCGGTCACCATCACATCGCATAACCCCACCAGTGACGCGAATTGGCGGAGGGTGTTTTCGGTACCAGTGGGAAAACAGGCGCCTTTTAATTTTTTCGAAAGGGCCGGCATCAGTTCCCTTTCCTCCGGTCCCCCATAAAGCAGAACGCCCACCTTGGGATATTTCTTTTTAAGCTCCTTGGCCAGCCAGGTAAACCCTTCGAGACGCCACCGTTTCATGGGCCAACGCCCGCCGGAACCAATATTGAGCCCTACTAGTTTTTTAAACTTGGAGAGTTTATTTTTTTTCGCGAATTGAACCGCCCAATCTTTTTCGCCGGAGGTCAAAACAAGTTGCGGTTTTTCGGGGGAGTAGGGCAGTCCGCCCAGTTGAAAAAGGTGGTCTTGGTAGGTTCTCTGGTTGGCCCGCTTGGCGGTATCGAAAATTCCCATCTCAAACCATTGCTCGGCGGAAGGTTCAAGGGGAACCACCACGCCTTCTTTCGAGAGCCCGAAACCTTTTTTCGAGTTCGCGTTCGCCATTTGAAGTATGGCCGCGGCTTTACGGCCCATGTCGAAATTAAACGCGCGTCCAAAAACGGTGGCGCCCAAAAGCCCGGGAAGGGCCGGGTCCACCCCAAGCAGAACGTCAATAAACGGATTTTTTTCAAGAAGCGGTTTTGAGAAATTTTCGGTGACCCACCAAATGGAAAGACCCGGGTTGTTTTTTTTGAAGGCGGGAAGTATGGAGGTCGAACGGAGGACATCACCCGCGGCGTCCAGTTTGATGATCAGGACCCTTTCGCGGACCGGCTCGTACCGGGGGCAATCGCGGCAAACCACCGCCTCCGCCTTATGGGGAGCGCAGGGTTTTTCCCCGGTGAAGTGGCGGCAATCCGCCTTAAAAAAAAGACTGTTCAAGTCTTACTCCCCGAAGAATTTTAGGAAAATCCTCACCACAAAGTTCACGAAGTACACGATGTTAAAGGATTAAGACATTGTTTTTAAACATTTTAAATAAAAGATATTTGTTTTACTTTGTGCTCTTCGCGCACTTCGTGGTGAAGGAGGTTGGTTTTAAGGAACACGAACCATGACGACCTGGTCATTGGCGGTCAAAAGCAAAACCCCGTCCGGCGTCAGGCTCATCCCGCTCACGCTCCGGAACAGGGCGTCGGACCCTTTCGAGTCCTTTAATTGGCCGATATATTTTCCGTCCGGTCCGAACACTTTCACGAAATTCCCGTCCATGGAGGACGCGAAAATTCGACCCGCGTTATCCACCGCCACATCGGTGACCTTGTTACCCGCCTTGATGGCAAGGATGAATTTTCCGGAGGGGTCCAGGACCTGCACACGGCTGTTCTCGAAATCAGCCACGTAAATATTTCCCTTACCGTCCACCTTGAGCGAACGGGGATTATTTAACTCGTTCTTTCCGCTTCCCATTTTTCCGCCGCCCCAGGACGCGACCACCTCGCCCTGCGGGGAAACCTTCGCGACCCGGTGGGTTCCCGTATCCGCGATATAAAAGTAGCTGCCGTCAAAGGCCACGCCGCGGGGTCCGTAAAACCCATGGGTCAGGGGAACGGTCAGGGTGATTTTATCCTTTGAATCCAACCCCATCACGGTGGATTTCCAGGCATCCACGAAATAAACGATGCCCTTCGGGTCCGAGGTAATCCCGGAGGGTTCCTTGAGTTCCGTCGCGCCCTCCCCCTTTTTGCCCCATGCCTTGAGAAACTTTCCCGTCCGGTCAAAAAACAGGATCCGCCCGTTTTGCTGGTCGGTGATGGCGATTTTTTCATTTCCAACGGTTGTTACGTCCCAGGCCCCAAACTTCCCGCAGGCTTGTTCCGTACCCGAAAACTGGCCGATGACCTGGGCCAGGATTGCTTTTTCAACCTCGGGAGTTTTGAAAAGGCTGATGGCCTCGAAAACAAGCAGTAATCCGACAACGGCGATCACGACGCCTACCACCGCCGAGCGGGAACCCGCGGTCCCCTTCGATCGCTTGGCGCCCGGTGATTTTTTATTAAACGCCGATTTCTTTTTTTCCGATTTCGCGGCCATTTTCTTTGTCTCCTCGCGTTCAAAATAAATTGTGGTTTGCAGAAGCCCTGTCCACCACGCCGTTTCGGCGTTCCAAAGGGACAGCTTGTCGTCCATGGGGGGCTATGATAGTATTTCCAAATTAAA
The DNA here is from genome assembly GCA_023249615.1 of candidate division FCPU426 bacterium. Taxonomy (GTDB): domain Bacteria; phylum Oederibacteriota; class Muellerivitia; order Muellerivitales; family Muellerivitaceae; genus PALSA-1180. Next base: position 37,298 of record JAHFCG010000008.1, read on the forward strand.
TTTCCCCAAGGCTGTGTGGGGCATAATATTATCACAATGTTTTAAGTTAAGAATAAAAATCAGCCGATTCCCCAACTTCTAGTCGTAATCGCCCGAAAGAATTAAAGAAAAACACCTCAAGTTAAGGAGCTTTTTTTGCCGAAAAAAGCCTTCATTACCGGAATCAATGGTCAGGACGGAAGCTACCTCACCGAGCTCCTTTTGGAAAAGGGCTACGAAATCCACGGCATCTTCCGCCGCAGTTCCGTTCCCAACACCCAGCGCATCGACCACCTTGTCAAACCGGAAAATAAACTCACCCTTCATTTCGGAGACCTGCAGGACACCTCGAGTCTGATGCAGTTGTTGAATGATGTCCAACCGGATGAAATTTATAATTTGGGGGCGCAATCCGAGGTCGGCGTTTCCTTCGCCAATCCCCAATACACCGCCGAATCCACCGCGTTGGGGGTTTTGAATCTCCTGGAGGCGATCCGCCAAAGCAAAATCCGCACCCGCTTCTATCAGGCCTCCAGCTCGGAAATGTTCGGCATGGCCCAGGAAGTTCCGCAAAAGGAAACAACCCCCTTTCACCCCCGCAGTCCCTACGGCGTCTCGAAGGTTTTCGGCTACTGGATGTCGGTCAATTACCGCGAGGCCTATAAACTTTTCGCCTCAAACGGAATCCTTTTCAACCACGAATCCCCGAGGCGCGGGGAAACCTTCGTAACCAGAAAAATCACCCTGGCCCTCGCCCGAATCAAGGCGGGGCTTCAGGACAAACTTTATTTGGGAAACCTGAACGCAAAGCGGGATTGGGGATACGCCAAGGATTACGTGGAGGCCATGTGGTTAATGCTCCAGCAGGACAAACCGGATGATTTCGTGGTGTCCACCGGCGAGACCCACACCATTCGTGAGTTTTTGGAGGAGGCTTTTGGTTACGTTGGAATGGATTATCAAAAATACGTTGAGATCGACCCAAAATTCATGCGCCCCGCCGAGGTGGATCTGCTGCTGGGTGACTGCTCAAAAGCCAAGAAGGTCCTGGGCTGGAAACACAGCGTTGATTTCAAGGGGCTTGTGCGCCTGATGGTCGACGCGGATTTGAAGCTGGTCGGTTTAACCCCACCCGCGAAAAAATAATTCTTAATTTTCAGTTTTTAATTTTTAATTAAAAACTAATAATTCAAAATTAAAAATTGCCTATTTAGCTTTCTTCGCCACCAGGTAATAACCCGCGCCCTTCGAATTATCAGAAGTCGCCAGCACATCCTTGAAAAACCAATTGTAATAA
>JAHFCG010000081.1 GCA_023249615.1 candidate division FCPU426 bacterium
ACGAATCCTTGAAAAATTAAAGAAGGACCGGGCGGAAGCTGAAAAAGCCGATCAGTACCAATGGTGGGGAGAGCTCCTGATGGCCCAGCTCCACAAGGTTAAACTGCACCTTTCGGAAATTACCCTTGAGGATGTTATCCGGGGCGGGTCCCAACCGGTATCCATTACCCTGGATCCCGAAGTCACCCCTCTTCAAAATGCCCAGCGTTTCTTCAAAAAATCCCAGAAAGGGGTGCGGGGGCTCGCTCAAGTGGATAAAAGGGAAAAGGAAATTCTCGAAAGAATGAACCAGCTGAGGTCGGCCCAGCGGAGCCTTCCGGCCCTTCAGGACGCCTCGGAAATCAAAAAGGCTTTCCAGGACCTCTTTCCCAAAAAAATCGAGGTGGTGGAAAAGCCCAAAAAACCCTTCGCCGAAAAAGTCCCGACGCCCAACATTGTCAGAACGAAACTCACCAAGCAGTTTGAGCTATGCGCCGGCACTTCCGCGGCCGCCAACGAGTATGTCACTTTCCAGCTGGCCCAGCCCGAGGACCTCTGGTTCCACGTCCGGGACTTGCCGGGTTCCCACGTGGTTCTGCGCCGTCTTCAGCGGGATATCGCCGTGCCGGATGACATCATCCTCCAGGCCGCCAAGGTCGCCGCAGTCCACAGCAAGGCCAAGCCCGGAAGTAAGGTGACGGTGAGTTATACGGAAAAGAAGAACGTGAAGAAAATACCCGGCGCGCCGATGGGATTGGTAACGATGACAAAGGAAAAAAGTTTGTTTATTGAAGTGTAGGCTTTTCACCGCAGAGGCGCAGAGGTCACAGAGAAGGAAAAAAACCGAAAACAACTTGAGTTTTTTAAACCAAAAATATTTGGGTTTGTTTGGCTGGAACAATTGATCGGTTCTCTCTGCGACCTCTGCGCCTCTGCGGTGAAAAGGGGTTATTTCCAGACGTAAACCATGCTGTGCTTCGACGGCTTGAAGCCGGTCCTTTTGTAGAACTCCTCGAACATCCCCCGGTAAGCCACGGTATAAACCACCTTCAACTTTTTCCTCTTTTGATAAACCCGGACCGCTTTGAACAAGGCGCTCCCGATCCCCTGCTTTCGGAAATAGGGATGGATCGCCGCCTCCATTAATTCACCATAAGCCCCGCTGAAACCCTCACGGGCCTGAAGAAAAGCGAATCCGACGGGCTGGTTGAAGACACTGACCACCCAACCTTGGGTATCGGGTTGGGCCAGCAATTGCGAAATTCGTTTTTGAGCGGCGGGCAGGGACCATTTTTCGGAATAGGGCGGAGGGGAAAAACAGGCCTGGTAGATCAGGGCCAGGGAGGCCCTGTCTGACTTCTTCGCGGGGCGGATACGAAAAGGTGTCTTCTTCATTTAATCTCCAGAAATTATTTACCGCAGAGCCGCAGAGGTCGCAGAGAAGAGAAAAGAACGAAAACAACTTAGATTCTTAAACCAGAAAATCTTTTAGTCTATTTTGCCGGAACAATCAAGTGGTTCTCTCTGCGACCTCTGCGCCTCTGCGGTGAAATTGGTTATACGGACTTGCGGTTGTCATCCACCCAATAGCCCAGGAATAAAAAGATGATGGTCAGCAGCTGGCCGAAGAAAACCAGCCCGTTGGTGTTGTTGGGGACCGTCATCTTGAGGCTGGCGATAAAAAAAGCGGCCAGAAAAAATACCAACCCCGCCAGTCCCAGATTTCCCCAGGGTTTGGATTCCTTGGTTGATTTGGCGTAGATCCAGACTCCCGCGGCGAATAAACCAAACTCGATCAAAAGTTCCCATCCGGGGAAATTCCAAAGACCAAAACCATATTTATGAACCACGCCGGTAACGTTCATTTCCGAGGGAAAAATAGGAAGATCCGGGCGGTGAACGATTAAATCGAGAAACCAATGACTGACGACAAGGCCTCCCAAAATCAAGGCGGTCTTGGTGTCATTTTCCGTCAAAAGATAAATAAGGCCAAACCCAATGCCCCAGGCAACGGCCATGACCAGGCTATGGCTTAAAGGATAATCAATAAAATCAAAGGGCGACATGCGGGTTATTCCCGGCGCGACCAGGAAACGCTCCAACCCCAGCATGACAAAGATCGGCCATACGATATCCAGCCAAATGGCCGCGCCGAAAAGAACCGCCAGGGATGTTTTGGGGGCCCATTTCTTCGCCGCGAATCCCACCGCGTAATGTCCAATAAACATGTATTCCTCCTAAAAAAGGATTCAACCAATCTCACCGCAGAGACGCAGAAAGCGCAGAGAAAACCAATCTCTTTTACACAACCGGCAAGCACAAATTATTAAAAACGTTTCCCAAAAACCATATTTCTTTCGTCGTTCTCGGCGACCTCCGCGCCTCCGCGGTAAAAAGTCGGGCCTTATTTTTTGGTGATCGTCAAAATCAAAGCCGTCAGGCCCACCAAAAGCGCGCCGCCAGCCAGCCACTTGGAGCCTAAAGCGGAATCCAGCGGGCTCTCCCCCGCCTTCTCGCCCGATTTGTCCAGTTTGGCCACCTGCTGTTTCAGGATACTGACATCCTGCGAGTTATCCCGCAAGTCCTTGTGCATGATATTCAGCTCCTGCTGAAGTTCCGTATCCGTGATGGTCTTTTCCCCGGCCTTTTTTTCGACCAGCTCGAGATGGTCATCGGTCTTTTTTAAATCCTCCTGAACTTTTTCCATCAGTCTTTTCACCAGCCGGAGTTGTTCCTGGTTTTCAGCGACGGCGGTCGAATTTTCCCTGTTGGAGGCCTTGATTTCACCGTTCACCAGCTTGATTTCATCGTTTGATTTTTGAAGCCCGTCGATTTTCTTGTCCAAAACATCCTTCAACTCGCCCACCATTTTAGAAAGACCCTTCAAATCATCCTTCATGCCGTTCCATTCCTCGCGGTTGGGCCCGGGAATGGGAGTCGCGGTGGGAAGGGGCGCTGGAGCCGCTTCGGCCTTTTCCGCGACCTTGGGGGCCTCCTCGGCGGGCTTTTCCCTTTCAGGTGCCAGCACAGCGATTACCCTCTCGATCTTTCTCCTGAATGTCCAGGCCGAACCCTTTCGCGCGACGATATCCTCCGACCTTTCCTTAACCATGGCCAATAAGGCCTTAAGGTCCTCGACCCTAAAGTTTCCCTTTCCAGGCTTCACCGTTTTCAAATCGAGTTGCGCAAGGGTTTCGTTGGCTTTCATGAGGGCGTCAACCACCTGGTCGTCGGTAATAGTCTTCGCGGAAAGGTAAAAATCCTTCTTGTCCCCCAGATATCCATTCTTCGCGAGGATTTGGATCGTTTTAAAATCCTCGGCGGAAGCGGATTCCGGGGCCGCAGCATCCTCCTGGGCGAACGCCGCCTGGACCAGCCGGGGGGTGAGAATGAGGGAGAACACCAAAACCGAAACAAGGAAAAACCTAAATGGTTTTACCACCAAGACTCCAAGACCCCAAGGACGGCCGAAATCCTTTTGATTAAACACCAAATCACTTTGTGTTTTGCTGCCTGCCAAACCAAAATGTTCTTTTTGCTTCCCTTGGAGTCTTGGAGTCTCGGTGGTAAACATGGTTATCTTTGTCCTTCTGGCCTGGTTTGCCCCATTTGCTTTTCGTAAAAATAATCGATCACCGCCACGACCGTAAACCCGCCTCCCACGATCACAAAAAGAAATTCCATGATCCCCGAGGTTACATCGTCCCAAACGCCCCCGCAGGTGAAGAAACTGATGAAAGCCACAACCGAAATAAAGACCCAGAAGAGAAGATAGACGTACAAATACTCCTGGAACATGGACAGCCGGGGTTCGGCGATTTTGGGACCTTGATTTTTTTTATCCGCCATATTTCCTCTTTAAAATAATTGTACGGGCGATGCTTGCCATCGCCCCCAAAACCAGGGCGAACTCAAGGTTCGCCCCTACAACTATTAAAATTTCGCGCGGGACCCCGGTTTCACCACCGGCAGTCCCTGCTTGCACAAGGGGCAATCCTTCTCCTCCCAGCTTTCCACCTTCAGGGTCGCCAAGGCCCTTACGGGAATGTCGAAAACCTTATCCGCGCCGCCGCTCCGGTCAATGAGGCATCCTACCCCGACGGGCTCCCCGCCCAATCCCCTGACCACCTGAATCGACTCCTTGACCGACTTGCCGGTCGTAATAATATCCTCAACCGCGAAGAATTTTTCGCCCTTTTCAACCGTAAAACCGCGCCTCAATTCCATGGCGTCGTTGTCCTTGTTGCGCTCCGTAAAAATATGGCGCAATTTCAACGCCCGGGCCAATTCGTGCCCCACGAACAACCCGCCCATCGCGGGGGAGACAATGACTTGGGGATTTAAACTCTTTATCTTTCCAGCCAGGGCGCCGCAGAGCTTCTCAGCCGTCGCGGGAAATTGCATCACCAAGGCAGACTGTAAATATCGGTCGCTGTGGCGCCCGGAGGACAAGCGGAAATGGCCCTTCAACAGGGCGTGGGTTTCTTCGTAGGCTTTCAGGACTTCATCATTCGTCATAAAACCCTTTCACCGCAGAGCCGCAGAGTTCGCAGAGAAAATCAAACAGCCACCACACAATTTATTGTTTCCATCAAAATATTTTTTCTTTCCTCCGCGCTCTCTGCGTCTCTGCGGTAAATCAGAAGTACGCCTTCATTTCATTCACCAGTTTTTTCGCCTTCTCCCTGGCCGCGTCGGCAAAATCATTTTCTTGCGAAGCATACAATATTTGCCGGGAAACATTCACCAGGATTCCAAAGCCGTCCTTTGACCGGCCTTCCTTCAAAACACCCTGAAGGTCCCCTCCCTGAGTTCCAACCCCGGGGACCAGAAAGGTTGTGTCCGGCACCAAAGCCCGCAGGTCCTTGATGTGCTGGGTTTGGGTTGCCCCAACCACCAGGCCAATTTCCCCTTTTTTTCCCTTGCCCCATTCCACAACTGTCTTGGCCACCTTCTCATATAACTTTTCCCCATTTTTAAGTTCCTGAAGCTGAAAATCCGCCGAGGAGGGGTTGGAGGTTAGACACAGCACAAAAGAGCAGGTTCCCGGGTAATCCAGGAAAGGCTCTACGGAATCCTTACCCATATAGGGGGAAAGGGTGAGGCCGTCGGATTTCAGGAGACCGAAAAAGGCCTTTGCGTAGGCCTGGGAGGTGTTGCCGATATCGCCCCTCTTGGCGTCGGCCACGAAGAGGGCGTCATGAGGGATGGATTGGCGGAGAAGCTCGAGCGCCTCAAAACCGGAAGTTCCAAGGGATTCAAAAAAGGCCAGGTTGGGTTTGTAGGCCGCCGCGAAATCCCGGGTGGCGTCAACGATGGAGCGGCAGAAGCGGAGGGCGCCCTGCGCGTCCCGGGGAATGTCTTTGGGCATCTTGTCCAGGTCCACATCCAGCCCCACGCACAAACAACCGCCGGTGCGTTTGATGCCCGCTTTTAGTTTTTCGGAGAAAGAAGCCATTCACCATCCCGTTTCAGGTGATTTCCAACCATTGTAACGAATGGTTTCGGGGAGCGTTATAGATATTTAAAGGCCCGCGTATTTGGACTGAGGTTGCTTCGTCATTTTCGTCCGCCTATTCGGCGGACATTCCTCGCAATGACACAAGGGCGAAGCTTGCTTCGCCCCTACAAAATCTTTAAATTCCTAACTCCCCCCCATTTAATCTATTAGAAATGGATACAGAAAATGGGGACGTCCCCATGGTCTTGTTTTTCCTTTCAAAGAAACATGGGGGTAATTCCAAATTCCTATTTGTCTTTATCAGCCGGCCATCTTTTCACTTCCAGTTTCACGTTCGCCGTTCCCGCACCCCGAATATCAATGGCCCTTCCCGCCGTGCGTGACAGGTCGATAATTCTCCCCTTCACATAGGGCCCCCGGTCATTCACCCGGACCTCCACCGCCTTGCCGTTATCCACATTGGTGACCTTGACCAACGTTCCCAGGGGAAGGGTCTTGTGGGCCGCCGTGAATTTGTACATATCATAGACTTCCCCGCTGGCGGTCAGGCGTCCGTTGAAGTCCACCCCGTACCAGGAAGCTACGCCCTCCATCTCGTTTTTCCAGGCGTCCTTCCCCAGGTTTTTGTAATCTTCCGGCTTTGTGAACTCGGTTTTGGAGGTGTTGGCGGGCTTGACGTAGGGGGAATGGCCGGCGGTTCCGGCGCCGTAATACCGAAGCGGCACGCACCCCCCCAAACTAACAGATATCACCGCAGAGGCGCAGAGGGCGCAGAGGGAAGACGAAACGAAATTCTTTCCCCGAGGCCTTATGGTTGAAACAACCCCATCCAATCTCATTATTTATTCTTTCTCTGCGTTCTCCGCGGCTCTGCGGTAAAAATTAGAAAATCCTTAAAGCACCGACAAGATCGGAGACTTTGCGAACCCCGTTGTCGGCCATGTATTTCCTAAGCCCCTCGACCACCTTTAACGCCGCGTTCGGCTCCAGGTAATTGGCCGTTCCCACCGCCACGGCAGTGGCTCCGGCCAATAGATACTCCACCGCGTCCTCGCCCGTGACAATGCCGCCCATCCCGATGATGGGAACCTTCACGACCTGCCGGACCTGGTAAACCACCCGAAGACCGATGGGCTTCACCGCGGGCCCTGAAAGACCGCCGGTAATAGATTTCAAAATGGGTTTTCGGGCCTTCGCGTCAATGGCCATCCCCACTACGGTGTTAATCGCGGACAGAGCATCCGAACCGGCGTCCACGCAGGCCCGCGCGATGGTTTTGACATCGGTCACATTGGGGGAAAGTTTGGTAATAAGGGTATGTTTGGTGGCCTTTCGGATGGCGGAGACAACCCTGGCCGCCGCTTCCGGAGAGGACCCAAACTCGATACCGCCCTCCTTGACGTTGGGGCAGGAGATATTGATTTCCAAGGCACCAATACCAGTTTGGCCGTCCAGCCTTTTCGCCAGTTCTACATATTCCTCCAGCACCTTGCCGTTGATATTGACCACCACCGGAACTCCGGCCTTCCGAAGGAAAGGCATTTTGGTTTTTAAAAGCTCGTCCACGCCCACATTTTGAAGGCCGATGGAGTTAAGCATGCCCGCGGGCGTTTCGGCCATACGGGTGGGGCTGTTTCCTTGCCGCGGTTCCAGGGTGGTTCCCTTCACCACGATGGCCCCCAGTTGTTTCAGGGGATAAAATTTCGATATTTCCTCTCCGTACCCAAAACATCCCGAAGCCACCATGACCGGGTTAACCATTTTCAATTTTCCGATGGTGACGCCCAGATCGAGAGTTGGTTTAGTTTTTTGAGTTTTCTTTTTCAATTTTGATTCCCGTTCAAAATTTAATTTCCCGCTTGGGCAAGGCATGCCTTGCCCCTACAAATTCAACGGTTCCTGAACTATTCATCGGTGGTCATCTGTGGCAAAAAAGATTTCCGCTTTTCTTGGCGGTCTTCGCGTCTTCGCGGTAAAAATCTAAATCCTTTCCCAATCAATCGTCGAGGCCTCGAACACCGGCCCCTCATAACAACTGCGGACCATTTTAGTCTGGCCGCTCTCCTGTTTCACCGGACAAACGCAGGTCAGGCAAATACCAAGGCCGCAGGCCATGTGTTCCTCCCAGGACAAATAAGTGGGAATCTTGAATTCATCCCCGACCTGGGAAACAGCGCGGAACATGGGCCGGGGTCCGCAGGCGTAAATGACCGTGCCCGGCTTAGCCTTGCCCGCCTCAAGATAAGCCTCAAGTTCCTGGGTCACAAACCCGTGACGGCCTTTGGAGCCGTCATCGGTGGTGATATGAATCGGGACCTTGAGCCTTTTAAACACCTCCAGGTCCACCAGGTCATCCGCGGTTCGGGCGCCCAAAAACACCTCCTGAGGCACGCCCTTTTTCTTGAGGTATTCGGACAGGAAAACCATGGGCGCGACGCCGATCCCCCCGCTGACAATCAGGGCCGGGTGCTTCTTATCCATATGGGGAAAGGGGTGGCCCAGGGGTCCAAGGACGCCAATGGTGTTTCCCGGCCTTTTATCGGTGAGCAGCTGTGTCCCCTGGCGGAGAGAGGCGTAAAGAACCTCCACACGGTGTTTTCCCTTGGGTCCCGGCAGGAGCCTCGCGATGGAAAAGGGGCGCCTTAAAAGGGGAACGACCCCTTCGAAGACACGGATATTGATGAACTGGCCCGGCAGGGCCTTGGAAAGGGCGCCGTTATCCTGAAAAAGGAGGCGGTGGTAATTCCCGACGGGGTGGTTTTCGAGGACGAGGGCTTCATAACTTTGAACGGAGGGGGCCAAGGGGAATTCCTTTGATGAGTTGATCCAGAATAAATCCCAAACACACTCGAATCAACCCCAAAACCAAGCCTTTACCACAAAAAAACCAGGAACTCGGAGAGAAAACAGGAAGAAAAAAATCTTTTTTTGCCACAGATGCATGGGATTCATGGGATAGCTTAACAAACCACGGCTTAAAAAATAAACTCTACAAGCCCTCATTTATTTGAGGCTAAAAATCTTTCTTCCTCGCCTTTTAATCAAAAAGAAAATTCACTCATTTTATCTTTAAAAGTTTTTAGCCTATAAGCCATCCCATTCATCCCATGCATCTGTGGCTAAGATGGGTTTGGTGGTTAAATTGTGTTTCGTTTTCTGTTAGAATGGCCCCCATGAACAAAGGTCTTCCGCTCTTTCTCGCGGCCTTGGTCCCCGCCTTTCTCTTCTTCAACACCCCCCTCACCAACGGCCGACACCAGCTGGCCAACCTCCAGTTCGAGGCGGCCAAAAAAGCCTTCAACACCCAGGATTATTTCCCTTCCCAGCAATGGGCCCAACTGGCCCGCCTCAACGCCCCGGAATCCGCCGCCCCTTGGCTCCTCATCGGAAATTGCCTTTATCTTCAGGGCCATGACAGCCAGGCACTTCCCTTTTTTCAAACAGCCTTGCGCATGGATCCCAAGATAGGCCACCTGCCTCCCTTTCTCAACCAGGCGCGGGACCGCGATGGGGCTTCAGTGGCCGCCAGTAAACTTACTTCCGGCCAACTTTATTCCCTCCGAAAAAAAATCGGCCAGATGATCATGGTAAGCGTTCCTGGAACCGAGTTGTCAGGCCAGAAAAAAGCCATGCTGAACGCGGGATGGATCGGCGGGGTTATCCTTTTCAACCAGAACATCAAAACCAAGGACCAGGTCGCCCAGTACGTTGAAACCCTCCAGGACAACAGCCCCACTCCCCTCTTTGTGGCGGTGGACCAGGAAGGCGGAGCGGTTCGAAGATTCCGCGAGGAACATGGCTTCAAGACCCTGCCTTCCCTCGCGGCCCTTGGACAAACCCAAAACTCCAACCTGGCTTACCGTTTCGGCCTCCTAAGCGGCCGCCAATTAAAGGAAGCGGGGGCCAATTTGAACCTGGCTCCCGTGGTCGACATCGATTACGCCCTGCCGGACTCCATCATCTCGAAATACCACCGTTCCCTCGGCAATAACCCCGAGGTCATTTCACGCCTGGCCAGCGAAATCGTCAGGGGCATGAGGTCGCAAAACGTCATTGCCGCCGCGAAGCATTTCCCCACCCAGTCCATCGCCTCAGTGAACCCCCACGAGGGCGTGGCCACCAGCGGAATTTCCTCCCAAGAGCTGGAACGGTGGGACTTCCTTCCCTACCGCCGGATGATCGAGACAAACCAGCTGGACGCCGTCATGCTTTCCCACGTCATTTACAAAAGCATCGACCCCAATTTCCCGGCTTCGCTTTCCCCCGAGATGATCCAGAATTTCCTGAGGCGCAAATTGGGCTACAAGGGCCTGGTCATTTCCGACGATCTTCGCATGGACGCCATCAAGCGTCATTACCCCCTGGAGGTTTCCATTGTCCAGGCGGTCAACGCCGGGGTGGATATTCTTTTGGTCACGGATAATTTTGAGAGGCGGGTCATGGACACCCTGGTCAGGGCGGTCGCGTCGGGGAAGGTGCCCCTGAGGAAAATCGACGAAGCCTACGCGAGGATTTCCAGGATAAAATCCAAATATGGGATATTGGCTCGGGGGAATAGGATTCCGAAGGTCGTCGCGGTCAAAAGCCCCCGAAATTCAATTCAAACAACAGGACGTCATTCAACCGGTTCCGCCGCCAAAAGCACCGCTTTGGCCTCGCTCGACCGCTTCAGCCAGACGCCGTCCCTGTCCTTGGGGACCACGATAAAATAATATTCCCGGTGCTTGCCGGAGATTTCCAGAAGTGCGGTCGGATCCAGCCTGTTCAGGTTCCCGTAAAATTCATAAACATTGTCGGAATGTCTTGAGAAAAGCAGGACATATCCCACCGCCGCCGCGTCGCCGTCCCAATCCAGATACAATTTCCGGTGTTCCTGGGGACTCGCGTGAAGAATCATCTTCGGCCTTTCAATCAGGGAATCCGTTTCCCGGGAGGTCGGGTACCATAAATAAGTGCCGATGGTTTTTTCGACTTTGCCGTCGCCGCTGACACCCGTCACGATCCATTCCCACCCCTGTAGCCCCGTGGCGTCCGTCAACCAGACCCTGGTGTCCTTTTTGGGCTCCTGGTTCACCTTTTCCACGCGGCCCGAGGGTGACCTTCGGTAAATATTAAAACCCCCATTGGCCGTCCCTGGTTTTTCCCAGGACAATTGCAGCCCAGCCCCATCCACCTTGCCAGTGACATTTCTGGAAATGGAAGCCTGACCCGAAGCGGCTTCCTTCTCCGAAGTGTAGGATTTTTCGGGGGATAGGTAATAGAACTCCTTGGAGGGAAAGCTTTTGACATCCCCCCCTCCGACGGCCCGGACGGAAATTTTATAAAGGGTATCCGACTCAAAATTTTCGAAATAAAAAATCGGATTGATGGTTTTGGGTGAAATAATCAGGTCGCTTCCGTCCAGGGGCTGGATCAGAACCTCGTACCCATCCACGGGTCCGGTTGATTTCTCCCAGCGGATTTCCATGGCCTTGGGGTTTTGGTGGACATTCACGTATTTGGGCGCGTTCGGTTCCACGCCCTTGACCCAGGGGCCGTCCCAGCGCATTAACCCGGAAAAGCGGTGAACCTGCCCGAGGGTGGCGAAGGGTTGGAAGGCGTAATCCAGCTGGAAAAAGGAAACCTTGATTCCGGCCCCGGCCGAAAAACCCTCGTCCTGGGAGTTGGCCAAATAACCGCCACGGATGGCCACGGTGTTCTTGAACCAATATTCCCCCCCAAAACCGAACCGGGCGATGTTGGCGTTGACGTTGTAGGAAGCGTCAGAGGTGATGTTCAGGGTATGGTCCGGCTGTTCAAGGGCGGTCCAGGCGCCCCCCACGTTGATGACCGCGGGAAGTTGTTCCATGCTGGCAAGCTTGATGCCCGGTCCAATATTCAGCCCGCTCGCGGCGAAAGTGAGGGTTGGAAAAACCCTGTACCGGATCCCAAGGTCAAAACCAAAGCCGCTTCCCTGCACGGTGTCGATTTGGCGGGAGATATATTTAACCGCCGCCCCCACGTGAAAGTCATAGAAGGATTTTCCCCAGCCCCCGATAAAAGCCGTGTCCTTCGCGGTCACCAGGGGGGCCGAGGGATTCGCCGTGCTGTTAAACGGCGGGGCACCCATGCCGACGTAGCCGAGGCCAAATACACCCATCCCGCCGGCGGGAATGGCGGCGCCGACGAAATCATAGCCGATCTCGGCGGCAAAATTTTCATGGCCGTATCCCACTTCGGGAAGGTGGATGTTTCCGAGGCCCGCGGGGTTGAAGGAAAGCGTGTTGACATCATCGGCGACCGCGCTGAAGGCCTGGCCCATTCCGTCGGGACGCGCCCCGGTGGTCATCAGAAGAAAGTCGGCCCCGGTGGTCAAAGGAATTGCTTCCGTTGGAAGGGTGTGAAGGTATGAAAGTGCGAAGGTTAGAAGGGCGAAACAAAAAAACCTGCTTGAGGGAAATTTTAAGTTTTGAGTTCTCAATTTCGAGTTAAAAAAATTTCCGATTTGAAAACCCAATTTGGAAATCCATCCAAATTCAAAATTCAAAATTAAAAATTCAAAATTGCCTTTGTTCATTGTTTCACCACCAATACCTTCTTCATCTCGATCCGCCCCGGTTCAATCACCGAAATAATATAAAGAGCCGTCGAGGACTGCTCCCCCCGGTCATCCAGGCCGTTCCAAAGGGTGGAGTAGGCCCCCGGCGTCAGGTTTTGGCTTAACAGATGCCGGATGGTCGCCCCCGCCACATTGTTGATTCTGATTTCAACCGCGCCCCCGTTAAGCACCCAATAATCCACCCTTAAGGGGGGATCGGAAATCTCGTTGTAGGTGTTCACGCTGAAGGCCAGGGAAATGGCGACGGTCGGCGAGGGCGTGTTGGAAATGGTCGCCGTAAAGGTCGGGGTAAAGGTGAAGGTCACTGTGGGGGTAAGCGTAAAGGTAAAGGATGGAGTGAGGGTGTTCGTAAAGGTCGGGGTTACCGTAAAGGTATTGGTGTTGAAGGGAGGGAATGTCGGGGTATCGGTAAAGGTATCGGTGGGTGTGCTGGTCGGGGTATCAGTGGGCGTTTCGGTGGGGGTGTTGGTGGGAGTATCCGTTTCGGTAATGGTGGGAGTATCGGTGGGGGTGTTGGTGGGGGTAATCGTCGGTGAATTCGTCGCGGAATTGGTCGGGGTAGCTGTCGGTGAATCCGTCGGGGTGTTGGTTGGGGTATCCGTTTCGGTAATCGTTGGCGTATTGGTAGCGGTATTGGTGGGGGTAGGCGTGGGGGTATCGGTCGGTGTATCGGTGGGCGTGTTGGTGGGTGTAAGGGTCGGAGTGTTGGTCGGTGTATCCGTTGGGGTAACGGT
>JAHFCG010000204.1 GCA_023249615.1 candidate division FCPU426 bacterium
CGCTTGATGAGGACCCCGTGGCGGGAAAGACGCCAGGCCCCCAGGCTGAGGAACAGGGTAAAAACAAGCGGGAACTCCTCGGGGAAAGCCGCGATACCAAGGCTGACCGCGGAAAGAAAAGCCTTGGGAAAGGCCATGCCCCGGAAAAGTTCCAGGACCAACACACCCAGAACCACGCCTCCTCCCGCGAAACCCAACCCTCTCACCAGCCGGTTGGTTTTCTTTTGGAGGGGCGTCTCGTCCCCTTCCTCCTCGGCCACCAATTTGACGATCTCCCCAAACCGTGTTTCTAATCCAGTCCGTAGGACTTCCCCGTAGGCCTGACCGGTCATGGCCTGGGCCCCGGCGAAAAAAAGGGTTTCTTCCTCAAATCCGCCGCCTGGGTTTGACTCACCCATGGCCCGTTTGACCCGGGGCTCGGATTCGCCCGTCAACGCCGACTCGTCCATTGAAAAATTGGAGCATTGGCGTAAAACCCCGTCGGCGTAGGCCTTGTCCCCTTCCTTGATCAAAAGGATATCCCCCGGCACAAGGTCCTCGGTGGGGACGAGGCCTTCCCGGCCATCCCGAATTATCCTGGCTTGGGGGGCCATGGACTCGGCCAATTTTTTCAGGGCGCCCTGGGAACGCATATCCAAAACCACATCCACTCCCAGAACGGGAATCAGCGCGATAAAAAGAATGACCCCGTTCCGGGGATCCCCCAAAAGAAAATAAGTCCCGGCCGCCAGCATCAGCATGACGGCCATGGGATCGAACAAGGTTTTTAGGAGTTCTTTGAGGTGCGCGCCCTTGATTTCGGGTTTATAACGGTTTGCTCCATGGAGTTTCAGGCGGAGGGCCGCCTCGGCGGAAGTTAATCCCATTTCCCTGGCGGCGGGAAAAGCGTTGGGATTCATGGGATTTCCTTTCAAATTTGAACAAGAAGCGAATCATTTTACCGCCGATAACTACCGATCAAGGCCGATGACGGCTGAGGTTTTTTCAAATTCTTTTCTTTATCGGCGTTTGTCGGGTTTGATCGGCGGTTGCTGTAAACCTTTTGGTTTTTGGTTAAGACCCTTTGTACCGCCCGCTAATTGGCAACCCTATGACTTGCGTCATATAGAAGGAAATGACCAACCGTTAAATTGGCCTGGTTCAATTCAACCCGGGGGCTCCATGATACCTGCCGCCTTAAACCAGAAACCTCAAAACCTTTACGCGGACCGCCCCTATATCGCCATTTGGGAAGTCACGCGCGCCTGCGACCTGGCCTGTGTCCACTGCCGGGCCTGCGCCGAGGATACCCGCTACCCGGACGAACTCAACACCGAACAAGCCCTTAACCTGATCCACCAGATCGCGGAGTGGAAGGTTCCCCTGTTTGTATTAACCGGCGGGGATCCCTTAAAAAGGGACGACCTCATGTTGCTGGTCAACGAATGCTCCAAGCTGGGTATAAATTTCGCCCTGGCCCCCTCCGTGACTCCTCTTTTGACCCGGGACCGCCTGAAAGAATTGAAAGAATCAGGCGTCCACCGGATTTCCCTTTCCCTGGACGGCGCAGACGCCCCCACCCACGATAATTTCCGCGGTATTCCCGGCACCTTTAACAGGTTTTTGGAAGCTTCCCGGCAAATCCGTGATTTGGGAATCAAGCTCCAGATCAATACCACGATCGGCCGGCACAACAAGGACCAGGTCTGGAATATGGCGAGGGTGATCAAGTCCTTCTCCATTGACCTTTGGTCCGTCTTTTTCCTGGTGCCCACCGGCAGGGCCCAAAAAAAACAGGCCTTGAACGCCCCCGAAACCGAGGAGATCCTCAACCAGCTCTACGATATTTTAGGAATGGATTGGTTCGACATCAAAACCACCGAGGCCCACCACTTTCGGCGGATTATTCTTCAGAATAAAAAGGTGAAGCCGGAGGAAATCAACCAGGCCATCGCCCTGAATCCCGACCCGGTCCTCATCCGGACCTCCCGGGGGGTCAGCGACGGCCGGGGATTTGTGTTTATCTCCCACACGGGGGATGTCTGCCCCAGCGGGTTTTTGCCCCTGCCCGGCGGAAACGTGAAAAAAGAATCCCTGGCCGGCATTTATCAGAATAGCTCCCTGTTCAAATCACTCCGAAACGCCGACGGTCTCAAGGGAAAATGCGGACGATGCGAGTACCGCTACCTTTGCGGAGGATCCCGGGCCAGGGGTTTCGCCATGACGGGCGATGTCATGGGGGCCGATCCCTTCTGCGCTTACCAGCCCGCCCACTGAAGCCTTGGCGCAAGTGGGCCGGCGTAAACTTTTTTTGCCTTCATGATGCGTCCCCTTGGGGGACAGCAAACCTTGCCCAAATTCGCTGATAAAACAACCAATTAAATAATTTTTTTATTTTAAAATGTTCTTTACCCGGTTCGGTTCCAATATCGAAACCCAACTATGAGCTTCCTCATACTCGCCATTGGAAGTATTGTTTAGGGTGAGTCACCCCACACGGAGAAAGCATGGCCGAACCCGCCAACATTGAATTTCCAGTCGCGAAAGCCAAACAGATCGTTCACGACCTGTTTAAGCCGGATCCGCTCATTTATTGGGCGGATTTTTTGTTTTATGACATCCTTGGCTGGGTCGCCTTTGTTCTGGCCGTGAAGGCCCCTAATTTTTCCTTGTTTCAATTCGAGGCCCTCATTGTCGCCGGCTTTTCCCTTTATCGGGCAATCCTTTTTGTGCACGAGTTATCCCACCTGAAAAACGGGACGTTTCAGACTTTTCATTTGGCCTGGAATCTCATTTGCGGATTTCCTCTCATGATTCCTTCCTTTCTTTATGTGGGGGTCCACATTGATCACCACAAACAAAGGTTTTACGGCACCAAAAACGATCCCGAATATTTCGCTTTCGCGTTGGCGAAGCCCTACCGGATCCCCCTTTTTCCCCTGACCATGCTGATCGCGCCGACCCTGTTCATCCTGCGTTTCCTGCTTCTCGCTCCCCTCTCCTACCTCGTTCCGCCCATCCGAAAACCCCTTTGGGTTCTCGGTTCCCATTTGGCCGTGGGAGGGCCCTATCGCCGCCTTCTTCCCGATGAACCCGAGGAACTCGAAGGCCGGATCCAGGAAGCCGTGACCTTCCTCTATGTCTTGGCGGGTTTCACCCTGATGGCTAAGGGAATCCTGCCCTGGAAAACCCTGGCGGTCTGGTACCTGATCGCGGTTTTTATTTTGGTGACCAACGCCTTGAGGAGCCTGGTGGCCCATTGCGACCGGAACCCCCCGGACCACATCATGACCTTTGAGGAGCAATTCATGGATTCCACCAACATCCCGGGGAATCCCCTCCTGACGCCCCTTTGGGCTCCGGTGGGGTTGAGGTTTCACGCCCTTCATCACTTGTTTGTGGGCATTCCCTACCATAATTTGGGAGAGGCCCATCGAAGATTGACGCATGAACTGAAGGACAGCATCTATCCCCTGGCTTTTCGGAAAAGTATGTGGAGTGTGTTGGTTCAGTTGTGGGCCGAAGCTTCCTGGCACCAAAAAAATATCAAAAAACAGAAAAGTATTTTCAGGGTTCCCATGCCTTAACCAAAGGCTTTTACTTTAAGCACAGTTATTTAAGCCACTCGGCTTAGGGTCCGGCAGGCCGGATACCAAGGTTATTAAATTTTAAATCCCCTTTATCCCTTAAAAAAAACGACCGGGGAGCTCCTTTGTTGTGCCGTCCACATCAGTAATAATTCCTTATTATTTTTAGAAGGTCGTTAAAACGGTCTATTTAAGGGCGTTTTTTGAACGGATTATTAAGATAGGAAATATGCTTAGTTTGTACTGGGGGGGGATCGGGCTAGAATCGGATGCCATTGGAAACTGTGATTAGTTCGGACCCCAAGGCCCGAAACCTGGTCTGACCGCGATATTCAAAACCTGACCCAAGGGGTTCTTGGATTAACGTTAGTGGTTTGAAAAACCTTAAACCAGGCACTGGTGAATTGGCGTGATAAAATTCCAGGCTTTATATATGAAACAATTCTTTTTTCAAATCTGA
>JAHFCG010000009.1:0-18878 GCA_023249615.1 candidate division FCPU426 bacterium
GGGGCATGCCCTTTCCCAGGGCCTTTCTTTCCGCGGTCAGCCTCGGCATCGCCGCTTTTCCCGAGGAGTTCCCGCTCGTTTTTACCCTTTTTCTAAGTCTGGGGGCCTGGCGTCTTTCCCGCCACGGCGTCCTCATCAAGCGCTTGACCAGCGTGGAAACCCTCGGATCCACCACCGTTATTTGCGTGGATAAAACCGGAACCCTCACGGAGGGAAAGTTTGAGCTGGATTCCCACCTGCCGTTATTTCCCGGCGTTTCCGAGGAGGCGGTCCTGGAAGCCTCGGTGCTGGCCTGCGAAATTTCACCCGCCGACCCGATGGAGCGGGCGCTCTTTGTCCACGCCCTGGAACACGGGACCCAGGCCGCCAGGGTTCAAAACCAATGGGAACTTTTCCATGACTACGATTTTGATCCGGCGGGAAAACATATGTCCCATGTCTGGAAAAAAAAGGACGGCGGGGGCTGGCGGATCGTGGCCAAGGGCGCCCTGGAGGGAATTTTGGAGCATTGCGCGATTTCACCGGAGGCAAGGACGTTGGCGGAAAAAGAAAATGAAAAACTGGCTTCCCGCGGGGCCCGGGTTTTAGCGGTGGCGGAACGAAACGCCGGTTCTTTCGCCGGAAACAGGGAAGAGGATGAAAAGGGATTGAGTTTGCTGGGTTTGCTTTCCTTCAAGGATCCCATCAGGCCCGAGGTTCCCCACGCGGTGGATCTCTGCCAGAGGGCGGGCATTCGAATCAAGATCATTACGGGAGACCATCTCCTGACGGCGCACGCGGTGGCGGACGCCACGGGGATCCTTCATGAACCCGAGGGGCTCATCAACTCACGGGAGCTGGACAATCTTTCACCCGGCGATTTCGCGGCGAGGGTTCAAAAAGGATCGGTTTTCGCGCGGGTTCGGCCCGAGCAAAAACACGCCATCGTGGAAGCCCTGAAAAAAGCCGGCGAAGTGGTGGCCATGACCGGCGACGGCATCAATGACGCGCCCGCGCTCAAGAAGGCCGACATCGGCATCGCGATGGGGTTGAAGGGGACGGACGTGGCCAGGGCCTCCGCCGACATGGTCCTGAAGGATGACAGTTTTACCGCGATCGAGAAAACGGTGTTTGAGGGACGAAGGATTTTCGTCAATATCCAGCGGGCCTTTTATTTTCTTTTGGCCTTTCATGTCCCCATCGTGGGAATCGCCCTTTTGTGCCCCCTCATCGGTCTGCCGCTGTTGTTCATGCCGGTTCACCTGGTGTGGCTGGAACTCATCGTGCATCCCATCGCGGCTTTGGTATTCGAGGGGGAACCGGCGCCGCCAGGCATGATGGAGGCCCCTCCCCGAAAACCCGACGCGGAGCTTTTACCCAAGGGCCCTGTCTGGATTTCCATCATTTCCGGGACGTTATTAACGGGAGTGGTTCTCGCTTTTTATGTTTGGCGGCTGCCGATGGGCGAGGTTTACGCCAGAAGCGCGGGCATGGCGGCCCTGATCATGGGAAGCCTTCTTCTCGTCTGGGCTGAAAGGGCCGTGGACAGACCCTGGTGGAAAATGCCCTTTCCCGCCACCCTCCGTTTTTGGATCGTTTGGCTCACGGTGGCCATGAGCCTCCCCGCGATTTTGGAAATCTCCTGGCTGGCGGAAATTTTTCAAGTAGGACCCATTTTACCCAGGGATTGGGGGTATGCCGGTTTGTCGGCGGTGGCCGCCATCGGTTGGCGGGCTTTTGGAATAAAAATTATTGAACCACGAAGACACGAAGGGCACTAAGAACTACAAAATCTTTTAATGGAAACTAAGCCAAAATATTATTTTTCTTTGTGTCTTTGTGGAGAAAAAGGTTTGAGGCTTTTCAGCTTTCGGTTTTTCCGGCGAGAGCCCCATTCAGCAGGGTAATTAACAGACCTTCCAGGGTCCAAAGTGTCAGAAGGCTGTAGGGAAGGTTGACCAAAAGCCCCAATCCCAGGCTTTGGCCAAGATTTCCCACCAGAAATACGATCACTCCGTAAAACAACCCCTTGGCGGCTCCGGGAGGCGAGGGTATTCCCCCGCGGATGATCCGGAACACCGCCAGGAAAAAACCCCACTCCATCAGGCCCAAACCGAGGGAGTAATAATAAAAGGAGGGGGGAGGGGGCCCCGCTCCGGGCATCATGAGTTTGCTCCAAACCGGGAAATACTGGGGATCCCTATAAAAACCCATTTCCAGGAAGGCCCCCGCCGAGTGCACCACCTGGGCGATCAAGGTCATGCCGATGACCGTCAAAATAAATTTACCCTTGTTCATTCGTCCCGCCATAACCGCCACCCCTATTCCGGAGGGAAATCCCCAAAAATATATTTGTTACCGGAAGCATTAAAAAACATGAGAAAAAAAACACTTATGACAAGCGTCATAATTTTTTAGGAACGCGGGGGGTATAAAAAGAACGATCCGAATAAAGGAGGGTTCCCATGGGTTCACTGGATATCACGAAAACCATCGCCGAGTTGAATGAACAAAATTCCAACTTCTCCCTGATTCTTCAAAAATATCAAATTGACTCCCATTTCGCCTCGAACCTCACCCTGACCGAGGTTTGCGCCATGCACGGGTTGAACCTTCAGGATGTTTTGAACCAACTGGAGACTTGCGATAGGGAAATTAGATTTTTAAACGATAAAATTCTGGAGGGTTATGATATCCCCCAGTTGATCGGGTACATTCTTTTCACCCACCACGCCTACCTGGATAAGGAGCTGCCGCGTTTGACGGATCTTTTGGGGCAGGCCATTGAAACGGATGGTCCGGATCATTCCGAGCTTTTGGACCTGCTGACCCCTTTCAAGGAATTCCGGGAATCGGTCGAATGGCATTTAAGGGAGGAGGAAAAGAATCTTTTTCCCTTTTTTCTCCTCCTGGTGGCGCCTCAACATTCCCCCGCGATGGATATGGAGAGTGTGCATACACTGACCCAGTTGTTTAAATCGGAGGAGGCCGAAATTCAACTGGACCTGGAAAGGTTAAAACAAAAAACCAGGAACTACCATGTCCCGGAGGGGGTAAGCCAGGCCTACCGGACACTGTTTTATGATTTAAGCCTCATGGAATATGAGCTCCGCCGGCACATTTACGTGGAAAACAAAATTTTGTTTCCCAAGGTCATCGAAAGGGAAAGGGAATTGATGGGCCTGGTACCGGATAAATTCACCCCGGCCATGGAAAAATAGTTTTTTGGGGGGTTGAAATTCACGGGCGAAGTTCTGATAGTTTTTTTGCAGGTTTAAGGGTTAGTTTGAAAAATGAGTTGTCGGCGAAAGTTTAACGAAATTTCTTTTGTTTTAAACCACGCAATTTGAACCAGCCTTCCAAAACCTCCCAATTAATTAAACAGATGGCGTTAAACCTTTCGGGCACTTTTTTTGGCCTGAAAACTAATTGTGGTTTGTTTAAATCCAAGAATTAATTGATTATTTTTTCGTCATGAAAACAGAAGAAGCATTAAGCAAAATAGGCCTGAACGTCAAAAAAGCCAGGCAGAAAAAGGGATTAACCCAGGAAGAACTTGGTGAAAAATCCGGCCTGGATTCCCGGCATGTTGGTTTTATTGAGAGGGGCGAGATCAACTTCACGATCAAGACCATTTGCAAGATCGCGAAGGGACTCAACTGCCTTGTCCACTCCCTTTTCGAAAAAATTTAATTTTAGATGTTTAGGGGGGGAATTCGTCCCGCCCGCCTGGGAAAACCTAGAAGACTGGGAACGGGCGACATTCACCCTTCAGTCTTGCGGCCGAGGGCGGTAAATCGTATCGTCCCTCCATTCGCCTTTTTAAATGTTTGGTCATATCCTTTTATCCCAAAGATTCGATTTTCTTTTCTCCCCAATGTCCCAAATTCCAACGGAAAAACCCGCCAATATGACTTAAGTCATGTCGCCTTTTCCCCTTGAGACCCTAGGATAAATTCAGTCCAAGGAAAAGGAGAGCCGGCATGCCCCCGGCTTTCTTTTTTAAATTCCCGAAGTCATCGGGGTCTATGTCAAAACAAGGTTCAAGATTTACAAAAGGAGGGTCGACATGTCCAAAATCAACACTACAAAACCTGTCGGGGAAATCGCCGCTGAAATTCAAACCGCCATTCCTCTTTTTGAGGATATGAAAATTGATTATTGCTGCGCGGGGGACAGGACCCTCCAGGAGGCCTGCGCGCTCGCGGGGGTGCCAGTGGACAAAATGGTTTCCTCCCTAGAAAAACTTCAAACCGATTTATCAAGCCGTCCCAAAGCCGTTCCGGATTGGCGAAAAAAATCCATGTCCGAAATCATCGACATCATTGTTGAAAAACACCATGTTTATACCAGGGCCCAGTTGGGGAGGATCAAGACGCTCTCGGCCAAGGTTATCCAGACCCACGGCACCCACCATCCGGAACTTTTTAATTTGGACAATCTCATTCATGACATGAGCGAGGAGATGGAAGGCCACATGGCCAAGGAAGAGGAAATTGTATTCTCCTACCTGAAGGAGGTGGAGAGATCCAGGGAGAGGGGTTTGGCGATTCGAAATCCTTTTACCCATATGCCTTATGATGACAAACACCCCTTGAGTATTTTGATTTGGGAACACGGGATGACGGGGGATGAATGGATGGAAATCCACAGGATTACCCGTAATTTCATGACGCCCCCGGAAGCCTGCGCGTCCTTCAAGGCCCTTTACCGGGCGCTGAAGGAACTGGAGGAGGATATTCACCGGCACGTTCATTTGGAAAACAATATTCTTTTCAAGCGGGCTATTGAGATGAAGGTTTTGGATTGAATTTTTAATTTACGTCACGGGAAAAAATATGGGACAAACGGCGATTTTGGATGTGAGGCTCCTGGGACCCAAGGAAAGATATCCGAAAATATTCGAGACTTTTGACGGGATAAAGGCGGGTGAAATTCTGGAGGTGGTCAGCGACCACGATCCCAGGCCCCTTTATTATCAATTTTTGCATGAGAGGGCCGGTCAGTTTCGATGGGGTTACCTGGAAGAAGGGCCGGAGGTTTGGAAGGTCGCGATCCGGAGGGTGGCTGATGGAACGGGTGAAAAGGATGGGTTTCCCGTTGTTTTGTCCGGAAACCACAAACCCGGTAAAAAACCCGAATGGATCAACCAATTGAATCCCGCGTTCGAGGTTTTCCTCGACGTGAGGCCGATGATGGAAAACGGGCTGGAACCCCTGCCGGTCATCGTGAACATGGCGAAGGATTTGAGGGATCGCCAGTATTTGCACCTGGTGGACTCCCATGAAAAGACAGAACTTTATGAAATCATGGCGAAGTTGGGATTCGACCATTTCACGGAATGCCGAGGCGGGGTTTGCAATATTTATTTCAAGAGGATTCCGGAAAGAAAAACGGGCTGAAAACAGAATTTTTAGTTTTGAATTCTTAATTTAGTTCTTCCGCGAATTAAAATTATATTTTTTAAACAAAAAAGGAGTTGTGATGACAGAGCCTGTGATTATCCAGGGAGGGATGGGGGTTGGGGTTTCGGATTGGAAATTGGCCAAGGCGGTCGCCCTGGAGGGGCAACTGGGGGTGGTGTCCGGGACCGCGCTTGAGAACATCCTCGCGCGCCGGCTTCAAATGGGGGACCTGGATGGTTCGGTCCGCCGGGCGTTAAGTTCTTACCCTGGGCCGGCCTCCGCCGACAGAATCCTGAAAAAATATTTCATTCCAGGCGGGAAGGCCCCGGGGGATCCTTTTAAGCTGGTTCCCCTGTTTTCCCTTACACCGTCCCGCGAGCTTCAGGAATTGACCGTGGCGGCGAATTTCGTCGAGGTGTTTTTGGCCAAGGAGGGCCACAAGGGGCTGGTGGGCATCAATTACCTGGAAAAAATCCAAATGCCCATCCTTCCCTCGATTTATGGCGCCCTTTTGGCCGGCGTGGATTATGTCCTAATGGGGGCTGGAATTCCCCGGGCCATTCCAGCCCTGCTGGATGATTTGTCCCTCAATAAAAATGTTTCCATGAGGATCAATGTTCAGGGTTCCACCGCCGAGGATGATTTCAGGACGACCTTTAATCCCCTGGATATCCTCCAACGCCAGATGCCCCCCTTAAAGCGGCCCAAATTCATCGCGATTGTGGCCTCGGAAGTTCTTGCCTCCACCCTCACGAAGAAATCCTCGGGCCACGTGGATGGATTCGTGGTGGAAGGACCGACGGCGGGAGGACATAACGCTCCGCCCCGGGGACCCCTGCACTTATCCCCCAAGGGAGAACCTGTTTACGGCGCTAAGGACGAGGTTGATCCGGGAGAAATCAAAAAAAACGGACTGCCCTTTTGGCTGGCCGGTTCCTATGGGAATCCTGAAAAATTAAAAGAGGCGATCACCCAGGGAGCCGCGGGCATTCAGGTGGGGACGATATTCGCCTATTGCGAGGAATCCGGTTTGTTGGACACCCTCAAGCGCCAGGTTTTTGGAAAAGTTTTAAGGGGTCTGGCGGAGGTTTTTACCGATCCCCTGGCGTCCCCGACGGGGTTTCCCTTTAAGGTGGTTAATCTGGAGGGAACCGTCTCCGAACCGGAGGAATACGAGGGCCGGGAGAGAATTTGCGACCTGGGATATCTCCGGACCGCTTATAAACGAAAGGACGGATCAGTGGGTTACCGCTGTCCCGGGGAACCCGAAAACATTTATCTTCAAAAGGAAGGGAAAATCGAGGATACCCCGGGCAAAAAGTGTATTTGCAACGGCCTCATGGCCACCATCGGCCTGGGTCAAACCCAAAAGGATGGTTACATGGAAAGGCCGTTAATTACCTCGGGGGATGATCTCGCGAAAATCGGGGGGTTTCTCAAGGAGGGTAAACTTTCCTATACCGCCGCCGAGGTGATTCATTATTTACTGAGCGCGATACCCGCCCCGGCGCCGACGATGGTGTGAGGCAATTTCTGAGGTGTAGGGCGCGGCAAGGGAATGGGGTTGTTGTAATGAATTCAGGCTCCGCAGGGGCAAGGCATGCCTTGCCCCTGCACCAGTTGAGAAGATGGCAGTACTATTTTTTTTCATCCCGCGGTTGTAGGGGCGGGTCTTAGACCCGCCCCTACGAAGACCTTATCTCCCGCGCCCCTCCTGTCTGGCTTCCCCAGTTAAAGAGGGTGGGGATGAAGTGGATTTTTCCACCTTTTCCCTTCTTCCTATGACTCTCATCATGTTTTTCCTTTCTCCTCAGGATTCTAATGATTTTAAGGGGAATAAAAAAACCGGGAGGGAACCATGAAAAACGTCGGAACTCGTGACAGCCAGGCCCGATGGGTTCTGGGTTTTTCCCTTTTTGTCCTGGCTTTTTTCTCCCATGACGCACCCCACTGGTTTTTTCTTGTTGCGGGAATGGTGCTAATCATCACCGCTTATATTCGTTTTTGCCCCATTTGGTTTGGTTTGAAAATTAACACCCATCCCGGGGGAAAAAAATAAACCTTTTACCGCGGAGACGCAGAGAAATTCAGTGAAACAACAAAAGCCATCTTTGGAATGCCTGGAATAGGTCAGTTTTTTTAAGGAATTAATCTTTTCTCCGCGGCTCTGCGTCTTTGCGGTGAAAAAATTCTAAACAAGGAGCTCCATGAGAATCCACGCCAGGCCCAAAGCCCTCTTCAAGGACCGAAAGGAAGCCGCGAGGTTTTTACTCGAAAAACTTTCCGAATGCCGTGGGTTGAACCCCCTGGTCCTGGCCATTCCCCGCGGAGGCGTACCTCTGGGAAGGGTAGTCGCGGACGGGTTAAAAGGGGAATTGGATGTGGTGCTGGTTCATAAAATTGGGGCCCCCGGGAATCCCGAATACGCCATCGGGGCGGTGAGTGAAAGGGGCTCCCTTTACACCGCTCCCTACGCCTCCCATCTCGCCATTTCCTCAAATTATTGGGATGAGGAGGTGCGCCGGCAGGTTCACGCGCTTGAGTTAAAGCGTAAACATTACACGCCATACCGCCCTGCCCACGGGGCGGCTAACCGCGTGGTGATCATCGTGGATGACGGCATCGCGACAGGATCCACGGTTCAGGCGGCCATCAAGGAAGTCGACGCCCAGCGTCCCGCCAAGGTGATTGTCGCCGCGGCGGTTGCTCCGCCGGAAACGGTTGAATTACTCAAGCAGGAAGCGGACGAGGTAGTGGTGTTGGCGATTCGACCTGATTTCAACGCGGTGGGCGAATTCTTCGAGGATTTTTCCCAGGTCACCGACGAGGAAGTTATCCATCTATTAAAAAGCCACGTCTAAACAAAATATTTACCCCGGAGTTACGGAGGACACGAAGGAAGGGATTAAAGATTTTCCTGTAATTATTAACAAGGGAATTTAAGTTTTCTCCGAGATCTCACTGCCCTCGTGGTGGATGGGGCGGGTTTATGTGGCGGGGGCTTTTCGCCAGGATTCCAAACGGGCCTCGGGCATCTTCTTGTAAATATTATTCAAGTGCGTTTTCAGGGTCGCCTTTGAGATGGACAGTCTCTTAAGAATTCTCGAGTTGGTGAAACCCTGCAGGCAAAGATTCGCGATCTCCGTTTCCCTCCGGCTTAGTTCCTTCTCCTTGAACCTCTTCAACCAGGCGTCATATTTTTGTTTCAGGGGATAAAGAAGCACCATGCGGTAGGGAAGGGCGTTAAAAAAAAGAACGTCGAAAAACTGGTTTCCCACCTTGTTGTTCGAGAGAAATTGAATTCCTTCCTCCCCAATCGGCCGCCCCAGGTTCTTCTCGCATGTCAATACGCAGGTTTGAGGACAGCTGGTCCCGGATAAATTCCCGCAAAGTTTTTTACAAACCGAATTTTGGTAAAAAACCTTGTTGTCCCCCTTCAGCAGGCAAAGGCTTGTTTTGTTTTTTCGCAGAGCTTCCTTGAACCAATGGATCATTTTTCCACCTCGGGGGTTGATTGTGGGTCAACCGCCCCGCGGGGGACAATCAACCAGCCGCATTAAACAAAAATCCGCCCCAAAGTAATATGACGCAGGTCAGCCTTGGGGGTGGAAAATCACTCGGGGGGAACGATTGAACAAGCCAACGGGAGCCAACGGGAGCCGGTCAGGATTTTGGGGAGCGGCTTTTTTTTTCCTTCTTTTTCTTTCGGGGTGCGGGGAACCGCCCCGTTCCTGCGACTGGCTGGCCAGTCTTCCCGATACTGAAATGAAACGAAAAGTGGTGGTGGGCTGTACCCCTTGCCATCCCATGGGTTTGCCCGTGGCCTTCCGCTATAACGCCGCCGCCTGGAACGAGCAGTACCTCAAAATGAAAAAGCTGGATGATGAGCTGGAACTCAAGCTGATTCCCTTCCAGTACGACATGGAACTCCCCAACTGGCTGGGGTCCAACTCCCGGCTTCCCTCCAAGGGGTTTGAGATCAAGACCGCCAAGGCGGACATCAAGGAATTTCCCCTGGGCCAGCCCAAGGGTTTTTACCATGACATGGCGCTGGCGGGCGGCCGGGCCTGGATCGCGGATTATTTCGGAAATGTCCTTTATGGCATCAATCCGGAAACGGGAGCTACCGAACAATATCCCATTCCCGCCGACGTGGCGAAGGACAAGCCCGCCGGGGCCCACGCCATCGACGTGGATGAGAACGGCATTCTCTGGATCTGCCTGACCAAGGCGGAACAGGTTGCCCGGTTCGATCCCCAAACCAAAACCTTCCAGATTTTTTCGGGCTATCCCAAGGGAGGCAACGTCCAATATTTCGTGCTGGATAAGGACCGCTTCATTTACCACGACAAGGAAGGTTGTTTCTGGACGACTCATTTTTCCAAAGAAATCCTCTGCCGAACCAACCCCAAGACGGGAAAAATTACCGTCTTTAAGGTCAAACACCGGGAGGGAATGGAGGAAGCCACCATCCATCTCTACGCCGCTGTGGCGGATTCGAAGGGAAAGTTGTGGTTCACCGAAACCCACGGCAACCGCCTGGGTTGGCTGGACCCCACGACGGGGAAATCCAATCTTTTGGATATCTTTATCAGCTGGGCCGGGCCCAAACGCCTGGCGATCGACGACGAGGACCGCCTGTGGATTCCGCAACTGGCTTCCGGGGTCATCACCCTTTTTGACGCGAGGCACGAGGTTAAATTAAAAGACCTTCAGCTTCCGATACCCGGGGATTACGTTTATTGCATCCGAAGGGATCGTTTTTCCGGAAACCTCTGGGCCACCGGGTGCGGTTCGGACAGCCTTTACCGCATCGATCCCAAGACCCAACAGTTCACCGTATTCCGCCTTCCGAGGCGGGGAGCCTATACCCGGACCACCGCTTTTGACGGGAAAGGGAACGTTTGGACCAATTACGCCTCCATTCCCAATTCCCAGACCCTCACGCCCTACCAGGCGGGGTGCATCGTCCGAATAACACCGAAGGAATAGAAAAAGGGTTCATTTCACCGCAGAGTCGCAGAGCCCGCAGAGGAAGGATAAAACTCATTTTGAAAAAAACCACATTGGGAAGAATTTATTGTTGGGGTTCTCTGCGAACTCCGCGTCTCTGCGGTAAATATATTTTTGGTGGAAATTTGAAGAAGGGTTTTGATGTCGACGGCAACGATTAAGGCGAACCACCATTACACCCACCGGCAGGAAATCGCCAACAGCCTTACGGCGGGAATAGGCGCGTTTTTGGTTGGACTTGGCGCCGCCTGGTTGATCGTACTCGCCTGCCTGAGGGGAAACGCCTGGCATATCGTCAGTTTCAGTGTTTACGGCGGATCCCTTTTTCTTTTGTATCTCACCGCGACCCTTTATCACAGCCTCAAGGGCCGGTCAGCCAAAAAGATTTTTGAAATCCTGGATCATTCGGCGATCTTTCTTTTGATCGCCGGAACCTACACGCCTTTCACCCTCGTTTCCCTCCGGGG
This sequence comes from candidate division FCPU426 bacterium, assembly GCA_023249615.1. Taxonomy (GTDB): domain Bacteria; phylum Oederibacteriota; class Muellerivitia; order Muellerivitales; family Muellerivitaceae; genus PALSA-1180. The sequence continues at coordinate 10,865 of JAHFCG010000009.1, forward strand.
CCCCTGGGGTTGGTCCTTGTTCGGCGTGGTTTGGGGTCTGGGAATCGTCGGGATCATTTACAAAATTTTTTATACGGGAAAGCACCAACTTTTCTCCACGGCCCTTTATATCGGGCTGGGTTGGATGGCCGTTCTGGCCCTGAAACCCTTGATGGAAGTTCTGCCCTTGGGTGGAATGGTTCTGCTTTTTTGCGGGGGGGCTTTTTACAGCCTGGGAACGTTTTTTTATCACCGGGAGAAGTTTTATTACAGCCACGCGGTCTGGCATTTATTTGTGCTGGGGGGAAGTTTTTGCCACTACCTCGCGATTTTATTTTATTTGTTGCCTGCAAAAGGATAAAAATTTTTTCACCGCGGAAGCGCGGAGACGCAGAGAAGAACAGGCTAAAAATCCAACCATAAAATGTTTTTATACATTTTGATTTACTCTGCGTTTCTGCGCCTCTGCGGTGAAAAGGTTTGATGTGTTTTCTTATTGGATGTTTTGAATTTGAAAGGAAGTTTCCATGATCGCCGTACCAAACCAAGCGCCGCGCTGTTTATTCGTTTATCCCCATTTCACCTCGCAATCCTTCTGGAATTACCGGGCCACCTGTGAGGTGGTCGGGGCCAAGTACCCTGCCGCGCCCTTGGGCCTTATTACCGTTGCCGCCATGCTTCCCCCGAATTGGGAAGTCCGCCTCACGGACCTTAACGCGGAGGAATTGGACGGCAGGGATGTTCAATGGGCGGACATGGTTTTCCTCGGGGGAATGATTTCCCAGCAGCCGGACCACCTTCAACTCATCGATTATTTCCGCTCGCAGGGAAAGACTGTCGTGGTGGGAGGACCGGACGCCACCTCAAGCCCCCATCTTTACGACAAGGCTGATTACCTGGTCCTGGGCGAGGCGGAAATTACCATGCCTCGGTTCCTGGCGGATTTTTCCATCGGCCAGGCGAATCATAAATACGAAACCGAGGGGGCCAGGGCGGAAATGAAGCAAAGTCCCGCCCCCCGCTTTGATCTTCTCAAATTCGACAATTACCTCCACGTGGGCATCCAGTGGAACAGGGGCTGTCCTTTCATGTGCGAGTTCTGCGACATCATCGAATTGTTTGGGCGGGTGCCGAGGGGCAAGAGCGTCGAACAGGTTGTGAAGGAACTCCAGAGTCTTTATGACCTGGGGTACCGGGGCCACATTGACATCGTGGACGATAATTTCATCGGGAATAAAAAGGACGTGAAAATCCTATTGCCCCACATCATTCAGTGGTTGAAGGACCACCAATGGCCCTTCGAGTTCAGCACCGAGGCCTCCATCAACCTGGCCGACGATGAGGATTTGATGAACCTGATGCAGGAGGCGGGATTCAACTGGCTTTTTGTGGGAATCGAGAATCCCAACGAGGAAACGTTGAAGGCAACCCAAAAAAGGCAGAATACCCACCGTTCCATCGCCGAAAGCATCCACAAAATCATGCGCCACGGCATGATCGTAAACGCCGGTTACATCATGGGTTTTGACGGGGAAAAGGGCGATGTCGCCCAGGCTATTTTGGACAATATTGAGGCCACCGCCGTTCCCGTCAACATGGTGGGACTTCTTTTCGCCCTGCCGAATACCCAGCTCACCCGCCGGCTTCAAAAGGAAGGCCGGCTGGATAAGGATTTTGAAATTCCCCCCGACAAGACCGCCTGCCAATGCGTGGCGGGATTGAACTACACCACCCTGCGTCCCCGATTTGACATCTTGAGGGATTTTCGAAGGGTCGTGAAGGAAGCGCTGATTCCGGAGAAATATTTTGGAAGAGTACTAAGACTTGCCCTGATGCAGGATTGCTCGAAAAAAAATTTAAAAATTCCATTGCGCCACCTGCTTCGGGATCTCCGTTCCCTTTGGCGTTTGACCCTCAAAATGGGTTTTACCAAAGACACGTCCCGGCATTATTGGAATGTGTTGGCGACCTGCCTGGTTCGAAATCCCCGCGCCTTGAGGAACGCCGTATCCCTCATGGCGCTTTATCTTCATTTTGGGACCTTCAGGGATTTCGTCCTCAGCCGTCTCGACAATGAAATTTCAATTCTGGTTCGGGACGGGGATCCCCGCGAGGCCCGGAGGCCCGTAAACCCTTTTTCGCCCCTTCGGAACATGAAACCGGTTCATTAAGGAAGATTCCTTAAAAACCGTTTTTACCGCGAAGACGCGACCCGTCAGCCTGCGACTGAGGGCGTGAACGAGTCCGCCAAGAAAGGAAAAACTCAATTCTTTTGGTTTAATACAAACTGTTTAAAATCCCTTACCCGGGTTCAAAGAAAAAGAAATTTTTGTCGTTTGGTTTTCTTCTCGAACTTCGCGTTTTTGCGGTGAAAAAGACCGGCAGTTTCCCTTGGCTTGACCCCAATCCACCCTTTGGTTTCAACAAATGGCCGTTGTTTCTACGTTTTTGTCCATTCGGCTTTTATCGTCTTAAATCTTTTTTAACCAAATTTTGGCGAAACGGGCCGATTTTTTCCCCATTTGCACCTTAAAAATAATTTTTCGACATTAATATTTTTAAAAATCATCTGGTACAGGTCTTGCTCTAACCAAGGAAAGAACTTCCGAGGTTTCAATGACGCTTACCATGCAAGCGGCCGTCACGGGTTGGGAACCGGGACTGAGCCGGTTCAATACCCACTGCAGTTATTGCGCCCTTCAATGCGCCCTGCGCATGAGAGTGGACACGGGCTTGAACCGCGTCGTCAAGGTTTGGGGACGGCGGGATTTTCCCACCAACCGGGGCCTCAGCTGCATCAAAGGCCAGACGGCCCACCAACAGATCCACCACCATGACCGCCTGATGAAACCCCTGCTGAGGAAGGGTCAAAGCGGGGCGTTCCGGGAAGTTTCCTGGAAGGAAGCCCTCGACTTTACCGCCGATCAATTTCAACAAATCCAGCGGGACCACGGCGTGGATTCCGCCGCCCTTTTCGGGGGAGGCGCCCTGACCAACGAGGCCGTTTATCTCCTGGGCAAGTTCGCCCGCGTGGCCCTGAAAACCCGGCAGATCGATTACAACGGACGCTACTGCATGTCCTCGGCGGCGGCGGCGCAAAACGCATCCTTCGGCGTGGATCGCGGTTTGAATTTTCCCCTTTCCGATATTTTCGAAGCCCGCTGCGTTCTCCTCGTCGGCGCCAACACGGCTGAATGCCTCCCTCCTGTCCAGATTTTCCTGAAACGCGCCCAGAAGCGGGGCGCCAAGATCATTACCATCGATCCCCGGGATTCCAGGACCACCAAAATCGCGAACCTGAAACTTTCCCCCAGGCCCGGCACCGATTCAGCCCTGGCCCTGGCCCTGTTGAATGAGATCGCCGCCCAGGGCGGGGTGGATAAAAAATACGTGGATGAAAGGGTGGCTGGTTTTGAGGCGGTTCTTGATTCCGTAAGGGATACCAACGCCCCGTGGGCGGAAAAAATAACGGGAGTGCCGGTGAATTTAATCCGCCAGGCCGCCCAGTGGCTCATTCGCTTTAACCCCTCCCTCATCCTCACCGGTCGGGGTGCCGAACAACACAGCAAGGGTGTGGAAACAGTCCAGGCCTTCATCAATATCGCCTTGGCATTGGGGCAGGTTGGGAAAATCGGGGGAGGCTTCGGCACCTTGACCGGACAGGGTAACGGGCAGGGCGGAAGGGAACACGGTCAAAAAGCCGACCAGCTTCCGGGTTACCGCTCCATTGAAAACCCCCAAGACCGCGCTTACGTCGCGGAAGCCTGGGGCATTGAGGAAAAAGACCTCCCCCGAAAGGGCCTGTCGGCGCAGGAAATTCTTCAGGCCGCCGACTCAGGTGAAATCAAGGCGATGTGGGTCGTGGGTTCCAATCCCGCGGTGTCGGCCCCCAACGGCAACCGCATGAAAAAAGCCCTATCATCCCTTCCGTTTCTCGCGGTGTCGGACTTTTTCTTTTCCGAAACCTGCCAGACGGCCCAGGTGGTTTTTCCCGCCACGCTTTTCGCGGAAGAGGAAGGCACCATGACCAATATCGAGGGACGCTGCGTCCTGCGAAGGGCCGCGGTCAGGCCCCCGGGCGAGGCGAAACCGGACTGGTGGATCATCACCGAACTTGCCAAGCGGTTGGGCGCGGAAAAATATTTTTCCTTTACCGACGTGGAAACGGTTTTTAACGAGCTTTGCCTGGTGACCGCCGGGGCCCGCGCCGATTACAGCGGGATGACCTACAACAAGCTGGAACGCAACAAGGGCCTCTTTTGGCCCTGTCCCGACGCCAATCATCCTGGAACACCCAGGCTCTTTGAAAAATCCTTCGCTCATCCGGACGAAAAGGCCCGAGTGAAAGCGGTGGAATTTCATGAAAGCGCTGAACCTCCCGACGCGGAATATCCCTACCGTTTGACCACTGGACGGGTGTTGGAGCATTACCTTTCAGGCAACCAGACCAGGCGCATTGAGGACCTCCAAAGCGCGGTGCCGGAACCCTTTGTCGAGATAAGCGAAAAACTCGCGGGAAAACTGAAGTTGAGGACAGGGGTTAAGGTCAAATTGGCCACCCGGAGAGGTGAGGTGAGTTTGTCCTGGAGGACAAATCCCATTCAGGAGGAGTCAACCCTCTTTGTTCCTTTCCACTGGGGCGGGGATAAGTCCGTGAATCTTTTGACCCAGGAAGCCTTGGACCCGGTGAGCCGTATGCCGGAGCTGAAGGTTTGCGCGGCGAATTTGACCCAAGAAAAGGATTAGGCATTTCACCACCAAGGGCACCAAGTTCACCAAGTAAGGCGAAAGACGAACATGGATTTTTTGGTTAAAGGAAAAAGTCGAGGAATTTAAACCCAAGAATTTGAATTTTCCTTCTTGGTGAACTTGGTGTCCTTGGTGGTTAAAAAATCTTTGAAGGGGTTTTGAAATGATGAAAGAAGTCATCGCGATTATCCGCACGGGGAAATGGCCGGAAACCTTGATGAAACTGGAGGAGATCGGCGTGTCGGGGTTTACCCGCCACCGGGTTTACGGCAGGGGAAAGCAAAGGGGTCTTCGTTACTCCTCGGATATTGAGGATGAGAGGGGCATCAGCTTTCTCCCCAAGTGGCTCGTGACGATCGTGGTGGAGGATTCCAAGGTGGATGAACTGGTCGCTGTTCTCCTAAAAGCGAACCAGACAGGGGATATCGGGGACGGAAAGATTTTCATCTGCCCCATCGCCGAGGTAGTGCGGATTAGGACCAACGAGAGCGAGGAATACGCGCTCAACTGATGTTTGAACCACAGAGTACACAGAGGGCACGGAGTAAAGATTTGAGGGGAATCAGATTTAAAAATATTTAGGTTTACTCTGTGGGCTCTGTGACCTCTGTGTTTAAAAAAGTTTGGAGGTTTTATGGCGGCGATTGACATCGAAAAAGTAAAACGAGAGGGATTGTCCGTGGACCTGGAAAAGTTCGCCCGGGAGGGCTACCTTTCCATCCCCAAGGACGACCATTACCGCCTGAAAATGCACGGGATCTGCGCCCAGCGCCATGAGGGTTTCTTCATGATGCGCTTCCGGATAACCGGCGGCTACCTGAACCCCGACCAGATGGAAAAAATCGCAGAGGTTACCCAGCTTTATTCAAGCGGTTATGTTCACCTGACCACCCGCCAAAACATCGAGCTTCATTCCGTGCAGATTGAGAACGTACCCACGATACTCAAACAGTTGTCGGCGGTGGGCGTCACGACCAGGTCTTCCTGCGGCCACACTTTTCGCAACATCATTACCAGCCCCTGCGCGGGTTCCTGCCCCTATGAATTGATCGATACCCGTCCCTGGGTCGAGGCGCTGGCCAAATTGGTGGTGAACCAGTCCGATTATTTCAACCACAAACTGCCCAAGCGCTTGAATGTTTCCCTCGCCAGCTGCAACGTTTGTGAAAACAACGCGCTGGTTAACGACATCGGGCTTTCGGCGGTCAAGAACGCGTTGGGTGAAATCGGGTTCTCCCTTCATGTCGGCGGCAGTATGGGCCTCACCCCGAAATTGGGCTGGCTTTTGGAGGAATTTCTTCCCCAGCAGGACGCCCTGCCCGCCCTGAAGGCCGTGACGCACCTTTATATTTTGCACGGGGAACGGAATTCCCCCGCCAAGGGCCGGTTGAAATTTTTGTTGGAAGCCTGGGGCATCGATAAATTCCGCGAGGAGTTCCGCAAGGCCCTTCCCGCCATGAGGGAGCCTGATCCGAACCTCCCGGCCGGGTTTATTCCTGAGCCCTTGCCTGAATTCAATCCGAAGGGCGGATCAACGCTTGACTCCATCCCCGAGGGCGTGGAAATCCAGCGTCAAAAAGGTTTTTACCGGGTTCCCCTCTTCGCGTCGCTGGGGGAAATCCACCATTCCCATTTCAAGCGACTGGGGGCCTGGGCCAGGACCGGTTGTCAGGGAAAGGTCCTCATCACCAAGGAACAAAACCTGGAATTCCAGTGGGTCCCAGGGTCCCGGGTGAATGAACTTTGGAAAATGGGGGAGAGCATGGGGCTTCTTTCCTTCGGCGTGAAATCCCTCCTCGATATCCAATCCTGTCCCGGCACCAGCTTTTGCTCGCTGGCCATCACGAGTTCGCAGGGAGCCGCCGGAAATCTTTTGAGATACCTTCGTGAGAAGGGTGTGTTGGGCGACCCTGATTTAAAACCATTGCGGGTCCATATTTCCGGATGTCCCAACAGCTGCACCCAGCACCACGGGGCGGATATCGGTTATTCCGGCGGAATGGTCAAGGTGGGCGAGGATCAGCGGTTTGCCTACCAGCTTTTTCTGGGCGGGCAGTTGGGAACCCATGCCCGCATAGGAACCCTGGCCAAGAGGGCGATCGCGGATGACATGGTGGTTCCCGTGACGGACGCGCTCTTTACCGTTTTCAAGAGGGACAAAACAGCTTTCGAATCCTTTCAGGATTTTCTCGGGAGGCTTACCGTCGCCGAGGTGGTGAAGAGTTTGGACGCGGTTTTGATCGAGAGGGGATTAAGTCCCACGACCTATAACCGGGTCAGCGCCTCGCCGATGGATGGGTTGAGGATGATTCCGGGGGGCTGAGAAGAAATGTGGAATGAAAATTTGACAATGAAAAATGGATGAAGCTTTCCCTGCTGGAAAGCCTCCAACATTTTTCATTATTCATTCTTAATTATAAATTCAGGAGGTTGCCATGAAGATGATCCGATGCGTGATTAGGCCCGAAAAGGAGCAGGATGTGGTGAAAAACCTTGAAAAATCCGGTTTTACGGCCCTGACCAAGGTGGATGTCCTGGGCCGGGGGAAACAAAAGGGAATCCAGGTGGGGTCCGCCCGCTACGACGAACTGGCGAAAACCATGTACATGATCGTGGTGGAGGATGAGGAATTCCCCCGCTGTATGGACGCCCTGAAAACGGGGGCGAGAACGGGGAACCCGGGCGACGGAAAAATTTTCGTCACCGAAGTGGATGAGGCCATTACCATCCGCACAGGGGAGAAAGTACTTTAAAAAGGAATGATTTACCACAGAGTCACACAGAGTGAACAGAGTAAGGCTTTTAATTTTTTAATCTTTTCCCCAATGTGAAACTCTGTGTAACTCCGTTAACTCTGTGGTGAAAAAAAGGAAAAAGCGTGTTTCGACAATTCGACTTTGAAAAATCCATTTACCCAAAACTCGATCAAATTCCCGTTTCCACCCGGTTCAAACTGGAAATGATGGGGCTCGCGATACCGGCGGAGGTTTGGAAAAAAATCGCCCTGGAAGAACGCTGGGTGCTTTGCCATATCCCCATCCGAAGCAAGGGTGAGAGGGAATGCTACAGCGATTACCTTTCCTATCTTTTGGTTCGCGAGGGCGCACTTTCAAGGCCCACCGCCTCCGCCTCGCCTGAAAGAAGGCCCTGGGAGGAACTTTCACGGATTCCCCAGGAGGTCGCGGACAAAATGAGGGAACTCAACCTTCCGCTTTTCTGGCCCGAGTGGATCAAGCTGGATGATATGGAAAGATTCACGGTTTACAAACTTTGCCGGGAAAAATCC
>JAHFCG010000009.1:18978-37698 GCA_023249615.1 candidate division FCPU426 bacterium
ATGCCGTCTCTCTCAGAAGAAAAAACTTTCGAGGCCGGCGCGGGTGAGGTTTCAAAAGCGCCGTCACCCTACACCATTGAACATTGGGAACCGGAGGATGAAACCTTCTGGAAAACCGCGGGAAGAAAAATCGCGGTTCGCAACCTGGTTTTTTCCATCTTCGCCGAATTCCTCGCCTTTTCCGTTTGGCAGGTTTGGAGCGCGGTGGCGGCTCAATTACCGAATGTCGGCTTTGCCTTTACCGTTAACCAGCTTTTTTGGCTTGCGGCGCTTCCCGGTTTAAGCGGAGCCACCCTTCGAATCCCCTACGGGCTGGCGGTCTCAAAATTCGGGGGGCGTAACTGGACCCTTTTGAGCTCGGCCCTGCTTTTGATTCCCACGACGGGCCTTTTCCTCGCGGTCCAGAATTCCTCAACCACCTATGGTGTTTTCCTTTTACTTTCCCTCGCGGCGGGTTTTGGGGGCGGAAACTTCGCCTCGAGCATGGCGAACATCCAGTTCTTTTTCCCGATGAAGAAAAAAGGCCTGGCCCTGGGGATCAACGCGGCCGGCGGAAATATCGGCGTCAGCGTGGTTCAGTTTGTCGTACCCCTGGTCATCGTGGGCGGTTTCTTCGGCGCCTGGGGCGGGGCGGCCCAAACAACCCAGGTAAATGGGGTCGTCAAAAACCTTTGGCTTCAGAACGCGGCTTTTATCTGGATTCCCCTTATCGTTTTGTCCCTTTTCACCACCTGGTTTTTCATGAACAACCTCAAGGTGGCCAGGGCTTCCTTTGCCGCTCAATTGCCCATCCTCAGGAACAAACATAACCTGATCATGTGCTGGCTTTATCTGGGCACCTTCGGGTCCTTCATCGGTTACTCGGCTGGTTTTCCCCTTTTGATCAAGTCCCAATTCCCCAATGTGAACCCGCTTCAATACGCCTTTCTAGGGCCGCTGGTGGGTTCCCTCATCCGCCCGGTCGGCGGCTGGCTGGCGGACAAGGTTGGCGGGGCGGTTCTTGCATTCTGGAATTTTTGGGCCATGTCGGCGGCGCTTTCCGGCGTCATTTACTTTGTGCTTCATAAAACGGATCCCGGGGCTTTCGGGGGGTTTTTCGGCATGTTTTTGATTCTTTTCTTTTGCTCGGGCATTGGAAACGGCGCGACTTTCCGGATGATTCCGGTTATTTTTCGGACAGAAAAACTGAGGAATCTAAAAGGGGTCAGGGAGGGTTCAGCTGTTTACGGCGAGGCGGTCAAGGAAGCGAATAAGGAATCCTCCACCATCATCGGGTTTGTGTCGGCCATCGCCGCCTATGGGGCCTTCTTTATTCCAAAAAGCTACGGAACTTCCATCAACCTCACGGGAACGCCTCTCGGAGCCTTGTTTTTGTTTCTCGCCTTTTACGCCACCTGCGTTACCATTACCTGGTGGTTTTATTCCCGAAAGGGCGCCGAAACCCCCTGCTAATAAAGGCTTTTCACCGCAGAGACGCGGAGACGCAGAGAAATATTTTTAAAATCTTTTGGGGAGAAGCCTCAACAATCCAGGGATTTATTCTTTTGGTTTTCTCCGCGAACTCCGCGTCTCCGCGGTGAAAAGAAGGGTGGAAGGTTTCGGCCGGGAGTGTGACATTTGTCATATTCCAGGGCTTAAGCCGACCTTTATAGTTGCCGTGACATAAAACGGGATCAGCTCCCGTTCAATTATTCTCCGAGTCCGGGCGCCTAAATTTCCTAAGGGAAACAGGGCCACCGGACCGATAGGGTGCCGGTCGAAAGGCTTGCGCCTCCCCTTTGGAAAGGAGAAAAGATTTCCGCACTGGCGGAGCCTTTCCAAAAGAAGGGCTCCGCCTTTTTTGTTTTGGGGGCGGGGCTGAAAGAAAAAAGAAAGAGGTGGTTTCCATGGGACGCATTGAGCAAATTCTTTTAATTTTGGCGATCGTACTTCTGTTGTTCGGTTCCTCCAAACTTCCGGAGCTGGGGAAATCCATTGGCGAAGCCATCAAGGAATTCAAGAAGGCGGTTGGGGATAACAAGCCGGACGATAAAGACGGGAAAAAATCCTGAAGGGGACGGGCATGATGGTTAAAACATGGTTCAAAACCCTAAAGGAAAGTATTTTTCACCGCAGAGGCGCGGAGGCGCAGAGCAAAAAATGTTTTTCAAATTTTGTTTTTACCACAGCCTTTCCTTTGCGTCTCTGCGTCTTTGCGGTAAATGAGGTTTTCAAATGACAGCTATCCAGTTCCAACCTTTTAAATACCTCCGACTCTCCCTGACGGACCGGTGCAATTTCCGGTGCCGCTATTGTTTGCCGGAAGCGATCCAGGCTTTTCATTCCACGGAAAACACTCTCCGGATGGAGGACTGGAAAAAACTCCTGCCCGTCATGAGGGAGCTTGGGATTCAAAAGGTAAGGCTGACCGGCGGGGAGCCCACCCTTCACCCAAGACTTTTGGAAATCATCGAACTGCTCACGTCATCGGGTTTCACGGAAACGGCCCTGACCACCAACGGATTTCGTCTCGCCAAACTCGCCCCGGAATTTAAACGCCAGGGATTGGGGCGGGTGAATGTCCATCTTGATTCCCTCAGACCCGCCGCTTTTGATAAGGCCTCGCAGACCAAAGGACTTTTGGATCGGGTGCTCGATGGCATCCGAATCGCCAAGGACCTTGGCCTGAAACCCAAAGTGAACCTGGTGTTGATGAAGGGGGAGAATGACAGTGAGGCTGAGGATTTCATGGAATTCTCCGACAGGGAAGGCGTGGAGGTCCGGTTTATAGAGCTCATGCCCACGGGTACCAACGCGGATTACTTTAAGGAATTTTTTATTCCGGTTACGGAAATCAAACGGCGGCTGGCGGAAAAGATGGAACTGATTCCCCTTGAAAGGGACATTTTGGGAGGGCCTTCTCGGCGTTTTGAAATCGCCGGCAGTAAGGCGAGAGTCGGATTTATCGGGGCTTCCTGCGAGGGTTTTTGCGATTCCTGTCAGCGTCTTCGGCTGACATCGGAGGGGGTTGTGAAGCGTTGCCTCTTTGAACCTGGCGGATTGAGGTTGAAACCGTTGCTGGATCGGGGAGCGACCTCTTCGGAAATTGACCTGGCGATGAAGAAATTTTTGTCCGAGAAGTGGACCTTTAATCCCCATGTGGCGGGGCCGGTGAAAGAGGCGTTTCCGTTGGCCCGAATCGGGGGGTGACGTTTGGTGTCATTGCGAGGCCCAGCCCCAATCGGGGCGGTTTGGGCCGTGGCAATCTCGGTCGGGATTCTTTAAAACCTGAGATTCCCACGTCGCATGGCGAGCCTATCGGCTCTGCTCCTCGGAATGACAGCAAGGTGTTTTTGTTTGTAGGGGCAGGCCCCTGTGCCTGCCCCATTGGGCGCCCACAGGGGGGCGCCCCTACATTTGCCAGGAGATTTCAAAATGCTTTTAGGATTTTTATTCGGGGTTATCGCTTTTCTCTACGCCATGGTAGGTCACGGCGGGGCTTCAGGCTATTTGGCGGTTGGAGCCCTAGCGGGAATTGACCCGGGAACCTTGAAGGGACAGGCCCTGGGCCTGAACCTGCTGGTGGCGGCCTTTTCCGCTTACGCCTATACCAAAGGCGGATTCTTAAGATGGAAGATTCTAATTCCGCTGATTTTATTTTCCATTCCGGCTTCTTTTTATGGGGCGAAGATTCCCTTGAATCCCGCTATCGCTAAACTTCTGTTGGGTTTTTGCCTTTTGGCCGCTTCTTTTCGGATGTTTTTTCACTTTTGGCTGGTCAAAAAATCCGAACAGGTTTCCAAAGCCCAGCCTCCCATGGTTTGGGTATTGTGTTTGACGGGTTTGGTCCTGGGTTTGCTGTCAGGTTTGACGGGAGTTGGCGGCGGGATTTACCTGAGCCCCATTCTTCTTCTGGCCGGGTGGGCTTCCATTAAAGAGACCGCGGCGTTATCCGCCTGGTTTATCTGGCTGAACTCGGCTTCGGGCTTGGCGGGAATGGCTTCGGCAAACGGATTTCCTCATTTGCCCCTGGAGTGGCTGCTGCCGGCGGCCCTTGGCGGGTTCTTGGGAGCCAACCTAGGCGCCAACCGGATGGGCGAGTTGAGATTACGCCAGGCCCTGGCGGGGGTTTTATTGATAGCGGCTTATAAGTTGATTCTGACAGGCGCAAAGGGGTTATAGGAATAATATTTTTAATGGAAAAGAAATGAAAAACCCTAAAGAGAAAATTTCTGCTATTCGCGAAATTCTGTTTAATGATTGGGACCCTTTAAATGTTAAGGGAAATTTTATTGCACCGGATGAATATGATGATTACTTAGGGCCGGTATTGAAATTGTTAGAACAGAATCCTTCTCTTGAAAAAATTTCAAGTTTTTTAAAAGATGTTGAAATACAAGAATTGGGTGGCGTAAATAATGATGAAAACACTGTAAATGCGGCTTTGAAACTTAAGGCTCTTTCCGAAACTTTTGAATAATTTAAAATCGGAAAGTGTCTAAAAATTGAGGAAATAAATGATTTCCATTGAACACAAGATCGAAACACACCGAACCGCCAAGGCGGAAGGCTTCGTGAAAATGGCTCCCGAAACGATTCGAAAGGCCAAGGCCAATGAGGGGCCCAAGAAGGACGTCTTCATCACGGCCCGGGTGGCGGGGGTGATGGCGGCGAAGAAAACCCCTGACCTGATCCCTGATTGTCACCCTCTCCTCCTCGAGAAAGTGGAAGTAGTGGTTACTCCTTTAGAGGACTCCGTCAAGGTGACGGCGGAAGTTTCCTGTACGGCCAAGACCGGCGTGGAAATGGAAGCCCTCGCGGCGGTAAGCGCGGCTTGCCTGACCATCTATGACATGCTCAAACCACTGGATAAAAATATGGAGATCACAGGGATTAAACTTACCGAAAAGACCGGTGGAAAATCGGACTTCAAACACCAGGTGCCAGCGGGGTTTCGCGCGGCGGTGGTGACTTCCTCCGACCGATCCCACCAGGGCCTCCGCGAGGACCTTTCAGGTCCTTATTTGATCGAAGTCTTAAAAAGTCTGGGGCTTGCGGAACCTTCCTATGACCTTCTGCCGGACGACAAAACCCTGTTGGTTTCCAAACTGAATTCCTTGTGTGAGTCCGGGGTGGATTTGATCCTCACCACCGGCGGGACGGGGTTGAGCCCGAGGGACGTGACGGTGGAGGCGGCGAAGGAGGTCATTGAGCGGGAAATACCTGGCGTGATGGAAGCGGCCCGGGCCTACGGCCAAAAGAAAACCCCCTACGCCATGTTGTCGCGGGGAGTGGCAGGACAAAAGGGAAAGACTTTGATCGTTACATTCCCCGGTTCCCAGGGGGGCTGTGAAGATTCCGTGAAGGCCCTCTTTCCCTATTTATTGCATGCTTACAAGCCCATGAAGACGGGGAAGCCCAGGCCCTCGGCGGCGAACAAGGCCGGGGAGAAGTGTGATTAATGACGACGGTGTCGTAGGGGCGAGGCATGCCTCGCCCGTATTAAGGCGCAATTTTCCACCGGGTTCGTAAGGGCAAGGCATGCCTTGCCCCTACATCATCAACGACAGCAACAACGTAAGAGCGGGTCTTAGACCCGCCCTTACAAAGGAACAATAGAAATGGCGCTGAAATTCAATCAAGCGAAAGCAATAACCCTCAAGAACATCAAACCTCTCGGGGTTGAAAACGTTCCGCTCGCCCAATGCCTGGGACGGGAACCGATGGGAAAAATTCGCGCCCCTTACGATTATCCCTTACGGGATGTTTCCGCCATGGATGGGTTCGCTTATCGGTTTGCCGATCTGAAACAGGGAAAAGGGCTTCACTTGGTGGGCGAAAGGGCCGCTGGCGACAGCGCCGGAAAGAAACTTAAAAAAGGCCAAGCGGCACGGATCATGACCGGCGGGCCGGTTCCTCCCGGGGCGGACACAGTCACCATTCAGGAAAAAGCCATGGTCGAGGGCGGCACCGTCGTCATGATGGAGAAACCAACCAAAGGACAAAACGTAAGAAAACAAGGTGAGGGAACCAGACGAGGGGAAAAAATAACATTACCCGAAGGACCTTTGACTGCGAGAACGTTGGGGTTTTTAGCCAGCTTGGGAGCGGGAAGTCTTTATGTTAAGGCTAAACCCAAGGTCAAAATTCTGGTGACGGGAGCCGAGCTGGTAAGGCCGGGGGATAAACCGGGGGAATCCGGCGTGTTTGAATCCAATGGGTTGATGCTTTCCGCAGCTCTGAGAGAGGCGGGGATAAAAGCGGAGGCTCATCGGGTTGGGGATGAGGAAAACCTTCTGACGGGGTGGGTCCAAAAGGCCCTCGTTGACTGTGACATTTTACTGGTGACAGGCGGGGTATCCGTGGGAGATCACGATCCCACCAAAAAGGCGTTTCACAAAGCGGGGGTCAAAAGAATTTTCTGGTGTGTTTTACAAAAGCCGGGCGGGCCGTTGTTTTTCGGGCGCAAGGGAAAGACGGCGGTATTCGGATTGCCGGGAAATCCCGCGGCTGTTTATTCCTGTTTCCAGCTTTATGTCCGGCCCCTTCTCCAAAAGCTCCAGGGCTGTTCCATCCCACTTCCATTAAAAGTCCGTCTATCCCATTCGTTTCAACCATTGAAAAAAAAGATCCTGTTCGCCAAGGCCAAATGGGAAAACAAAAAAAACAAAAAAACCGTCAAGGTTTTGGGGGGGCAGGGTTCGCATTTACTGGAAAGCCTCGCAAGAGGGGATGGATTATTGGAGATTTCGCCTGGTTCAAAACCACTTAAAAAAGGCGCGATTCTTTCTTTTTACCCGTTTAGGGAGGGATCCTAAGGGGTTGTTGGTATCAGGAAGGTTGTTTACCGATCTTCGTTGTAGGGGCGAGGCATGCCTCGCCCCTACGAAAACCCAGTTTAAAACGAACCACCTTTTTAAAGACGCGGAGGGTTGAAATGAAAATCAAGGTTCTTTTGTTCGCCGGTCTTAGGGAAAAAGCCGGCAAAGGGGAAATCGAGTTGGAAGTGGAAAAAGGGACCACTCCCAAGGACATTCCGGGGAGAATTTTTGGGTTAGAAATGAATGCGGTTCCCAAGTCTTTGCGGTTTGTCGTGAACGAGGATTACGTGGCGGGGGATTCGGCTTTGAAGGACGGCGACGAAGTGGCTTTAATCCCTCCCGTGGCCGGAGGATAAATATGTTTACCGCAGAGTCGCAGAGGTCGCGGAAAAAGATCCAAAGAATTTTCGTGGGAAGAAAAAAAGGATTTTTGGCCTTTAGTTGTTCTCTGCGACCTCTGCGACTCTGCGGTGAAAAAGAGGTTTGCGGTGATTGAGATACAAGAAAAACTTATATCTTCCCAGAAACTGCGGGAGCTCATCGCGGATGAAACCTGCGGCGCGGTTGTTATCTTCGAGGGATTGGTCCGGAACCATCATCAGGGAAAAAAGGTGACTGAACTCCGTTATGAGGCCTTTAAGCCCATGGCGCTGAAAGTCCTGGCCGACATCCGGGAAGAAGCCTTGCGCCGTTGGGAACTTCACGACCTTTGGATCGTCCACCGGACGGGCCTGATTTCCATCGAGGAGGCCGCGGTTTGGGTGGGGGTTGCCTCCTCCCACCGTAAGGAAGCCTTCGAGGCCTGCCAATGGGCCATGGATGAAATCAAGTTACGGGCGCCCATCTGGAAACACGAGACCTACGAGGACGGCAGTTCGGTCTGGGTGGAAGACCAGTGTGTCACCGCCCACAGCCAACACAGCCACTGAAACGGCTATTTAGCCACAGATGCATGGGATACATGGGATGGAAAAAATGAGGATAATAATTTTTGGGTTCGTAAAAAATAAAAAGTTAGATTTTGCTTTTATTAAAGGCTCTATTATTTCGTCGGTGTTATCACATGTATCCCATGCATCTGTGGCGAAAAAAGTCTGGGTTTTGGGTGGTGGGTTATGACGAGTAAAAATTCAAAAGCACCGTTGCCCCTGTCGGTGGCGGTGTTGATGGGCGGGGAAAGCAAACGTTTCGGCTCATCCAAGGCGTTCCTCCCTTTCGAGGAAAAAAGCCTCGCGGCTCATATTTTGCAACAATCCGCCCAATATTCCGGCGAGGTTTTCGCCGTCAGCCGCAGTTTGGATCAGGTTCCCCCCGATGCCCGCGCTTTTTTCCCGGTGGTCATGGACCTTTGGGAGGAAAAGGGTCCCTTGTCCGGTCTTCATTCAGCGCTTCTTCACACCACCCAACCTGTTCTTCTTTTAAGAGGAGTGGATATGCCCTTTCTGAAAAGGGAAGTGGTGGAGGGGCTTTTAAAATTTTGGGCGGAAGCCGACAAACCCTTGGCCCTGGTACCTCGGATTATCGGGGTTTGGGAACCCCTTTGTGCCCTCTGGAGTCGGGAGCTTCTTCCCCGGCTTCAAAACGAAAAAGGCGGGAGCTTCCAAAAGTGGCTTTCCTCTGGAAGGTTTTCGGTTCGGGAAATTTTAGAAAAAGAATTGCGGCAGTTGGACCCAAATCTGGATTGCCTCAAAAATTTCAACACGCCCGCCGAATGGAAGTCTTCCTTCCCCTCCGACTCTCGTCCGGCGAAGTTTTAACGAAGACGGATAACCGCTCCAAATCAACATGGTTTTCGTGATTTAGGTCACACCACCTTTATGACATTCGTCATAAAGAAACTGAAATTCGACCCCTAGACTGACCCAAGCTTGAGGATTTTCCTGGGAAAGAGACGGGGACATGCCTGTGAAAAGAACCCTAATATTAATTATGGTTTCGTCCCTCCTGGGCTTATTTTTAACCACGCCCTCCCTTGCCGCCAAAAAAGAACCCAAACTTATTCCCCCAGCCGGGGACCCGGCCGCGAAGGGGTTCATGACCAAATGCGCCGGATGCCACACGGTGGGCAAGGGCAAATTGACCGGACCCGACCTGAAGGATGTCGCCGGTTGGGCCCCCGCCGACCTTCTTCCCAAAATCAAACTGATGGAAAAAAAGACAGGTCCCCTCCAGGACGAGGAAATTTCCGCCCTAGCCAAATTCCTCAAGGACCCCAAGATCACCGACCGCATTACGGCCCAGGAAGCCCAAATGGCCTTGGAAGCCGAGGCCAAGTACGAGAAGGGTAACGAGAAAAAGGGCGCGGATCTTTTTTACGGGCAGACTTCACTCGTAAACGGCGGTTTAGCCTGCGCTTCCTGCCACCGTCTTCAGGACAGGGGCGGCAATTTCGGCCCAAACCTCTCTTCCGTGTTTGAAAAGATGGGCGCCACCGCCTTGACCTCGGCCTGCGAGAAAGCCCAGTTCCGGGAAATGGACGCCGTTTACCGGGAACACCCTATCGGCCACCAGGAGGCCATCCACCTGGCCAAGTTCCTGGAAGTGAAAGCCGTGAAGGGAACCATCCAGGAAGATCCCACCCCTTCGTCGGTCATGACCGGGGCCCTAGTGACAGGTCTTTTTGGGCTGGGCGGCATTTCCGTTTTTTACCGTAAGAAGACAAACCATTTACCGCAGAGACGCAGAGACGCAGGGAGAGGCTAAAAATGATTAAACCCATCAAAGGTGAAACATTTAATGAATATTGGCTTACGGTTTCTTTTAAGAAAAATATTTTCTCCGCGTCACTGCGTCTCCGCGGTGAGAAATTCTTAAATGTTTTCGATCAAGGTTTTGAGGGGGTTAAGCCATGACCTGGATCAAGGATATCTTCGCGCCCGAACAGAGGACCTGGGAGGATTTTTACCGCAACCGCTGGTCCTACGACAAGATCGTGCGCTCAACCCACGGCGTCAACTGCACCGGCTCCTGCAGTTGGAACGTGTATGTTAAAAACGGCATCGTCACCTGGGAAATGCAGGCGCTGGATTACCCGATCCTCGACAAGAACCTTCCGCCCTATGAGCCTCGGGGCTGTCAGAGGGGTATTTCCTATTCCTGGTACATCTACTCGCCTCTTAGGATCAAGTACCCGACTATTCGCGGGGTCCTGCTGGACCTGTGGCGCGAGGCCAAAAAGAAATTCCCTGATAATCCCCTGGAAGCCTGGGGTTCGATTGTCACCAACCAGGAAAGCCGGAAAAAATATCAAACGGCCCGGGGCAAGGGCGGTTTCCGCAGAGCCTCCTGGGACGAGGCTTATGAAATCATGTCGGCGGCGAATCTCTACACTGTCAAGGAACACGGCCCGGACCGCGTGGTCGGGTTCTCGCCGATCCCGGCCATGTCCATGGTCAGCTACGCGGCGGGAGCGCGCTTCCTCCAATTGATGGGGGGTGTCTGTCTTTCCTTTTACGACTGGTACTGCGACCTTCCGCCCGCCTCGCCGGAAATTTGGGGCGAGCAAACCGACGTGGCGGAAAGCGCCGATTGGTACCATTCCAAATTCATCGCCGTGGTGGGGTCCAATCCCCTCATGACCCGAACGCCCGATGTGCATTTCCTCGTGGAAGCCCGCCACAAGGGCGCCAAGGTCACGGTCTTCTCGCCTGACTTCAGCATGACCTCCAAAATCGCCGACGAGTGGGTGCCCCTGCACCAGGGCCAGGACGGCGCCTTCTGGATGGCGGTCACCCACGTCATCCTCAAGGAATTCTATGTGGACAAGACGGTCCCGGCTTTTATTGATTACATGAAGCGCTATTCCGACTCACCCTTCCTGGTTGAACTGGAAAAGGGCAAGGATGGGCGCTTCCGCGCCGGATCGCAGATCAGGGCCGGCAGGTTCAAGGACTACAAGGGAGTGGAAAACGCCGACTGGAAGATGGTGATGTGGGATGAGAAGTCCGGCAAGGTTAAGGCCCCCAAGGGCACGATGGGACACAGGTGGCAGAAGGAAAAAGGCGATTGGAACCTGAAGCTGGAGGATTCCCTGACCGATGAGCCGATTGACCCAGCCCTCTATATAGACGGCAAGGATGTGGAATCCGTACCCCTGGCTGTCAGCGATTTCTCCGAGGGAACGGGCGATTTACTGAGGACCCGCAACGTTCCTGCCCGCCGTTTAAAGACCACGGACGGGGAAGTGCTGGTCACGACCGGGTTGGAACTGCTCCTTGCCCAATACGGCGTGAAGCGCGGCAAGCAGGAAGGCGAATGGCCGAAAGATTACGAGGACGCCGATCAAACCTTCACCCCCGCCTGGCAGGAAAAATTCACGGGGGTTAATTCCAGCGTTGTCATCAACTTCGCCCGGCAATGGGCCGTCACCGCCGACCGTACGGGCGGAAAATGCTCCGTCATCATCGGGGCCGGCGCAAACCACTGGTACCACAACAACCTCATTTACCGCTCCTGCATCGTGCCCCTCATTCTCACGGGCTGTGTCGGGAAGAACGGCGGCGGGCTCAACCATTACGTCGGCCAGGAAAAACTGGCGCCCCAGGCTTCCTGGGGACCCGTGGCTTTCGCGACCGACTGGGGAGGACCTCCCCGGCTTCAGAACGCCCCCTCCTTCCACTATGTCCACACGGGCCAATGGCGCTACGACAAGGCTTTCGGGGAAATGTGCCCCGTCGGCGACCAGGAAAATTCCTTCGCGACCGGACACACCATCGACAAGCAAATCCAGGCGGTAAGGGCGGGATGGATGCCCTGCTTTCCGCAATTCAACCGAAGCAACCTTGAGGTCGTCAAGGACGCCGAAAAGGCCGGCGCGAAGACGGACGAGGATATCGTCAAGCATGTGGTGAAGGAACTGAAGTCCAAGAACCTGAAATTCTCGATGGAGGATCCGGATAATCCCGAATCCTATCCGAAAGTCTGGTACATCTGGCGGGGCAACGCCTTGATGGCCTCAGCCAAGGGCCACGAATATTTTCTGAAGAGCTATCTCGGCACCCACACCAACCTGGTGGCGGAGGAATGCGCCAAGGATGAGGTGAAGGAAGTGGTTTGGCACGACAAGGTGGACCAAGGCAAGATGGACCTGGTGGTGGACCTGAACTTCCGCATGGATACCTCCGCCCTTTATTCCGACATCGTCCTTCCCGCCGCCACCTATTACGAAAAGAACGACTTGAACTCCACCGACATGCATACCTTCATTCATCCCCTGCAGGCGGCCGTCCGCCCCTGCTGGGAGGCGAGAAGCGATTGGGAAATTTTCCGGGGACTCGCGGAACACACCTCAAAACTCGCGGAAAAATTCATTCCGAAACCGCTAAAAGATATCCTGGCCACGCCCCTGATGCACGACACGGCGGCGGAAATCGCCCGCCCCGGCATGGAGGATTGGGCGAAGGGGGAAATTGAACTGATCCCCGGCAAGACCGCCCCAAATTTGAAGGTCATCCTGCGGGATTACGTGAACCTCTATAAGAAGTTCATCTCGCTCGGAAAAAATTTCCGGGATAACGGCATCGGCGTGCACGGAACCAGCTATCCCGTTTCGGATCTGTACGACAAATACCTGGAAAGAAACCCGGTGGAAACCTGGGGAGGACAAACCTATCCCTCGCTTCGGCAGGATTTATCAGCCTGCGAGGTCATCCTCCATTTCGCCGCGGAAACCAACGGGGAACTGGCTTACCGCGCCTACGAAACCGAGTCCCACAAAACCGGCATCGACCACACGCACCTGGCCAAGGACAGCCGGTCGGTGGTTTATACCTTCAAGGACCTGATCAGCCAGCCCCGCCGCCTCCTGACCACGCCCTACTGGACCGGAATCATCAACAAGGGCCGGACCTATTCCGCCTATTGCCAGAACGTGGAAGAGAACATCCCCTGGAGAACCTTGACCGGCCGCCAGCACCTGTACCTGGACCATCCCGCCTACCGGGCCTTTGGCGAGCATCTGCCGACCTACAAACCGCGCGCCGATATTTTCCAGACCAGGGACATGAAGAACACCCTGAAGAGCCCCGACTCCCTGAACCTGAATTTCCTCACGCCCCATGGAAAGTGGCACATTCATTCCACTTTCGGTGACAACCTGCGCATGTGCACCCTGTCGCGCGGGGTCGAGCCCCTCTGGATGAATGATGAGGACGCGGGCGTCATCGGAATCCACGACAACGACTGGGTTGAAATCTACAACGACAACGGGGTTGTGGTGACAAGGGCCTGCGTGAGCGCGCGCCTGCCCCGGGGCATCTGCATGATTTACCACGCCACCGAAAGAACCCTGTCCGTCCCCAAATCACCCGAGCGGGGCAACCGCCGCGCGGGAGGGCATAACAGCCTGACGAGGACCCGCCTGAAGCCGATCTTCATGGTCGGCGGGTACGGCCAGTTTTCCTACGGGTTTAATTATTGGGGCCCCACCGGGGTAAATCGGGATACGTTCGTGCAGGTGAAGAAGTTGAAGAAGCTGAATTGGTAGCGGAAAAGAAAACATTTTCACCGCAGAGGCGCAGAGGGCGCAGAGAAATAAAAATTTTGCCAAGGGTGAAGTCTTAACAAAGAAAGAATTTTTTCGTTGAAGTTCTCTGCGAGCTCCGCGTCTCTGCGGTGAAACAGGTTTTGGGTTTAAAGGAAAGGAATAAAACATGGACGTTCGAGCCCAGGTATCAATGGTCTTCCATCTGGACAAATGCATCGGCTGCCACACCTGCTCGGTGGCCTGCAAAAACGTGTGGACCGACCGCGCGGGCGCCGAATACATGTGGTGGAACAACGTCGAAACCAAGCCCGGCACCGGCTACCCCTCCCGTTGGGAAGACCAGAATAATTACCAGGGCGGTTGGGAAGTCACCGACGGCCGGGAACTAAAATTAAAAAGCCAGAACAAGGCCAGCGCCTTCTTCAAAATGCTCTTTAACCCCCCGCAACCGACCATGAAGGATTATTACGAACCCTGGAGCTACAAGTACGATGATTTGTTTTCCTCCCCCCTGGGTGACGATCAACCCACCGCCGTGCCCATTTCCCAGATCACAGGGGAACCCATCGACATCAAGAGCGGACCCAACTGGGACGACGACCTTTCGGGGTCGCCAGTCCACGCCGAAAACGACGTCAATCTGGACGAGTTGAGCGAGGAGGAAAGGAACGCCTTGTTTGAGGTGGAGCGCATTTCCATGATGTACCTGCCGCGCATCTGCAACCACTGCGCGAACCCTTCCTGCGTGGCCTCCTGCCCCTCGGGCGCCCTTTATAAGAGGGGAGAGGACGGAATTGTGCTGGTGAACCAGGACAAATGCCGCGGCTGGCGCGCCTGCGTGACGGCCTGTCCCTATAAAAAGGTTTATTACAACTGGAAGACCGGCAAGTCTGAAAAATGCATTCTTTGCTATCCCCGCCTGGAAACCGGACAGGCCCCGGCTTGCTTCCATTCCTGCGTGGGGCGCATCCGCTACCTGGGTGTCCTCCTTTATGACGCCGAAAGGGTGACCGAGGCCATGAAAGCCCCCGCCCAATCCCTGGTGGAAGCCCAGCGTTCCGCTTTGCTTGATCCCAACGATCCGGAAGTCCAGGCCGCTGCCCGTGCCAACGGGGTGAGCGAGGAATTTCTCCACGCCGCGATTCACTCGCCTGTTTACAAGTATGTCATGGAATGGAAGCTGGCCCTTCCGCTCCATGTCGAGTTCCGCACCATGCCGATGCTCTTTTACGTGCCGCCCCTACTGCCGGTCATGGGGAAAAACGACGCTTCCCTTTACGAGCCGACCGGCGAAGGGTTCTTTACGGCCCTGGAAAACGCCCGCATGCCCATCAAGTTCCTTTCCAAGCTTTTTTCCGCCGGCAACGAGTCCGTGGTGGAGGCGTCCTTGAGAAAACTCATGGCGGTCCGCTATTACATGAGGTCGCTGGAAATCAACGACGTGGATTCCGTGAAAATCCGCCAGGTGATGCACGAGGCGGGGTTGACCGAAGAGGAAGCCAAGGCCATCCACGCCTTGACGGCGATTCCAACGGTGGATGACCGGTTCGTTCTTCCCCCCATTCAAAGGGAAAGGGCAATTGAGCCCACCTGCAGTCCTGAGGTTTGCAAGGGATGCACGGGATTCGGCGAAAAAGAACCGCCGCATCGGGGGGCTTGAACATGAAAAAATCATTCCACTTTTCAAAAATCCAGGAAGGGTCCATTGGTGTTAACGCGGATTCTGACGACAAAGGGTTTCGTAGGGGCGAGGCATGCCTCGCCCCTACACCCGAAAAGAAAGGAGCCGCGGGTTTAAATGGACGCGCGGCGGTGACATTGGCGGATTTTTACAACCATCTCGGCCAATTGGCCGAGTGTCCCCAAGAGAGCCACGCGGCGCTTCTGGAAAATTGCCGGAAAGGTTTGATGGAACTTTGTCCTGAGGGGTCCACTTCCCTGATTCTTTTTCAAAAAGCCATGGAATCCCTGTCCCGGGATCAAAGGGAAGAAGCTTATTTAAGGGCCTTTGATATTACGCCTCTGGCAATTCCTTACGTCAGCATCCATTTGTTCGGCGAGGAAAGCTACAAGCGGGGCGAATTCATGGCGAAATTTTTGGAGGCTCACGAACAACATGGGTTCGATTGCGGATCGGAACTTCCGGACCACATCGCCGTCATGCTGAGATTCGCGTCGAGGTTAAACCTCGAAGAGCGGAGGGAAATGCTGGACCTTTGCCTGAAGGAACCAGTCCGCAAAATGACCTTCGCCCTGAAAAAAGCCGACCACCCTTACCAATTTTTACTTCAGGCTTTCCTGGATGTCATCGAGACGGATTTAAAAACGGAGGTTTGTCATGCTTGAAGCCTTCCTTTTTGTGGGGTTACCCTACGCGGCGGTTATTATTTGCGTCGCCGGGTCCATTTACCGTTTCAAGACGGACCCCTACAGCTATTCGGCTCTATCTTCCCAGTTTCTGGAGTCGAAAAAATTAAGGTGGGGTTCGGTGCCCTGGCATTTGGGAATCGGCGTTGTTTTTATCGGGCATCTGGGGGCTTTCCTGCTTCCGGGACCCTGGCGGGCGGTTCTCACCCAACCCCATTTTCTTTACGCGGTGGAAATGGCGGGTTTGGCCTCGGCCCTTTTCTGCGCGCTGGGTCTGCTGATCTTGATTATCCGCCGTTTGACCACGGCAAATTTACAACCGGTCACCACCTTGATGGATCTGGTGGTTCTCTTTCTACTGTTTGTCCAGGTCATTCTGGGGATCATGACAGCCGTCAATTACCGATGGGGCGCCCAGTGGGCCACGCAAACCACCACGCCTTACCTCTGGAGTCTTTTATTGTTCCGGCCTGATCCATCCTTTATCGCCGGGATGCCCCTATTGGTGAAAGCCCATCTGGCCGGAGCCTGGTTGATCGTATTGGCCGTTCCTTTTTCCAGGCTCGTTCACATGTTTTCCCTCCCGCTGGAATACCTTTTTAGGCCCCCCCAAAAAGTGGTTTGGAACGCCCCGCCCACACACGGAGCGTTGAAACAAACCGCCGACAAGGAAATGACCCGGCGGTTGTTCCTGAAGGGCGCCATTGGGCTTATCGGAGGCGGCGTGCTTTTGGGGGTTGGGGTTTTGGAGGAGCTTTATCTTTTCTTCCGCGGCCCGCGTTTGAGCAAGGAGGAGGAGGGGCATCTTTTGGATGTGACCCAAAAGAAACTCAAGAAAAACGCCGATGAAAAAGCCCTCGAGCTGGAGCGCCTTCGGGACGAAAGTATTTTTGTGGCCAAGCTCTCCGACCTGTCACCCACCAAGGGAAAATATTTCATCGATTACCAGATGAAGCCGGCGCTGGCTTTTCTGGGCGCGGACGGCCTGCCTCAATTGCTCTCGGCCAAATGCACCCACCTGGGCTGTACGGTGGGGAGCGAGGTCAACGCCCAGGGGCGCCTCCTCTGCCCCTGCCATGTTTCGTTCTTTGATATCCGTAACGGGGTGCCGGACGCGGGATCTCCCGCCAAGGATCCCCTGCCCAAAATCGGCTGGATTCTGGTCAACGACCGGGGGGAGACCGTCCTGGGGCGCGGGCCCAACGGCGAACTTCAGGGAACCCCGCGGGATCACCCCAAGGAAACCTTAAGCGTACACATCGCCAAGAAGTACGAGGGATGGACCGCATGAGATTAAAACCTTTATTTAAAATTAAGTACGCCGATTTACCGCGTATCGATTTTGAAAATAAGAATAAGGAAAGCGGCATGATCCCATTCTTCCAAAAAAATATCCCCATGGATGAATGGGATAACGACCGATCAAGGCCGATGGGTTTAACCAGATATCGGCATTGGTCGGTTTCGATCTGCGTACAAAAAAAGTTCGAGGTTTTTAAATGAAAACCAACAACGATTTCGTTGAAAAAGTCCGGACCGCGATTGATGAAAGGCTTCCGCTTGAAAAAATGAACCTGGGGGCCTTGATGACCCACAAGGACGTGCCCCAGCACCGGATGTCCTGGGCTTATTACCTGGGAGGCTTCACGCTCTTCTTTTTTATCGTTCAGGTCATCACCGGACTCATGCTTCTTTTCTACTATAAGCCGACCACCAGCGAGGCTCATGCCTCAGTGGAATACATTACTCACCAGGTGACGGCGGGGGCGCTTATCCGCAACATGCACACTTGGGCATCCTCCCTTATGATCTTTTTCGTGATGATCCACCTTCTGACGACCTTCGCCATGAAGGCCTTCGAGAAGCCGAGGGAATTGACCTGGGTAACCGGCGTGGCCCTGCTTCTGATCACCTTCACCTTCGGTTTTACCGGGTACCTTCTTCCCTGGAACCAGATCGCCGTGAACGCCACGAAGATCGGCCTCCAGACCATCGAGCAAATCGGCGCCTATCTGCCGGGGGACATGGCCCTCTGGCCCAAATACCTGAGGGAAATTATCCAGGGCGAATCCTCGGTGGGGCAATCCACGCTGAGCCGCTTTTACGCCATCCACGTGGTGATTTTGCCCATGATGATCATGGGGCTCGTGGGGGTTCATCTTCTCACGGTCCAGCTCCAGGGAATGAGCAAGGGCGTGGACGGGGAAGTGAAGAAAAACGAGAAGTTTTTCCCCTTTTTCGTCCTGAAGGATTTTTCGGCCTGGGGCATCGCCTTCCTGGCCCTTTTCCTCTTCGCGCTTTGTCTGCCCTTTGAATCCTTCTTTCCCTATCCGCTTTTTGAGCCTTACGACGCGCTGGGATCCACGCCCGAAGGCATCAAACCGGAATGGTATTTCTTTTTTGCCTACTATCCTTTGGAAATGCTTCCTTTTTGGGTAGTGCTTCTGGGCGGTAATCTGGCGATGGTGGTTCTTCTTTTCACACCCTGGATTTTCAAGGGGACCAGCCGAAAGACCCTGGGTTTTATCGCGGCGCTGGGAGCGATTTACCTTTTCGTCATGACGGTGTTCGGCGAACGGATCTACCACCTCGTGAAGGGGGTGGCCGGATGAAGACGCCCAAACATTCTTTACCGCAGAGGCGCGGAGCCGCAGAGAAAGGCAAGCTTGTTTTAAAACACGGAGATGAAAACAGTTTTGAATCGATATTTTTTCTCATGGTTTCCTCCGTGTCTCCGCGTCTCTGCGGTGGAATTGGTTTTATTTTTTTGGTTTGTTCGCCCCTGTTCGCGTATCCGGATTTTCAGGTGTTCATCAAAAAGAACTCCGGCCGCGCGGTGGATTGCGCCTTTTGCCACGCCAACCCGAACGGCCCCGAGGGAAACGGCCCGGGCCAGTTGGGGAGCCTTGCCCCCGAGGAATTCGACCGTTTGAACTACGCCCGCGCGGCTTTTGATCCCGGGCGCAGCGTGAACTCCCCCATCCTGAACACCTTCGGCAACCGCATCATCAGCGACCTGGGAAAAAAACAATTTTTGGATTTCAAGACCCATCCCAAAGACCTGGCCGC